>JBBQSY010000041.1:0-28828 GCA_038213495.1 Bacteroidales bacterium | reverse complement strand
AATTTTGCATTCGTGAGCATCGTTATGGTGATTGTCAGCTTGCTTACCGCACCTCCGCCAGTTGAAAAAACAGAAGGAAATGTCATCACACGGCAATTTTTTATTGACGAAGCTAAGGAATACAAGAATGTGAAATTTTATCACGATTTCCGGGTGTGGTCCGTTGCATTGTTCCTGCTTTGTTTTGTTGTGATGTTTATCTACTGGTAAAACTTACTTGCAAACTGTTGTTTTTCCAAACACAAATTCATTAAAAAAACTATTATGAAAACAATTGCATCCTTTCTGACCCTACTTTTATTGACAGTATCAACTGCTTTCTCTCAGGGGAGTTTAATTTACACAAACTTCGATGATGTAAATCTGGAATTCAGTCCTTTTTTAACTACCATCGAAAAAGTTCCGAATCCCAATAAAACAGGCATTAATACCAGCGATTTTGTCGGAAAAACCGTAAGCTCTGCAGAATCATGGGAGGGTATGGTTAATGCTGTTCCCTTGCCAAAGATTGACTTCTCCGATAAGCAGATTTTTAAGATGAAAGTTTATGCGCCGCGCATAGCCAATGTCCTGATTAAACTGGAATACTCAGCCGACAAAAACAATATCCATAAGGAAGTTTATTGTATGACAACCCAGGTTGGCAAATGGGAAGAACTCTCCTTCGATTTCAGCAATACCGCATCGGGAGTTTATGATAACATCGTTTTGTTTTTCGACATATTTGGAACTACGCCTAATGAGAACTGGTATCTTGACGATCTGAAACTTGTTTCAGCGCTTTCGAAGGATTCGGTTGTAAGCCTGCCCGGAATTTTTAACAGCTATATGGTTTTACAGCAAAACATGGATGTTCCTGTATGGGGCACGGCACCGGCAGGCGAAAAAGTAACTGTAACGGGAAGCTGGGGCGAATCATTCGAAGCAACAGCCGATGCAGACTGGAACTGGTCGGGAAAACTAAAAACTCCGGTAGCCATTCCTGGTCAGGCTCCAAAATATACGCTCACAGCTACCGGATCTAAAAATTCAGTTGTATTTGAAAATGTGCTTATTGGCGATGTATGGGTTTGTTCCGGTCAATCAAATATGGAATTTCCGATGACTACAAATGCTCCCTGGACGCTGGGAGTTACTAATTATGAAACCGAAATAGCGGCTGCCAATTATCCTGAAATCAGACTTTTTAAAGTACCAAGGCGCGCTTCCGCATTACCTCAAACAAATTGCGGCGGCTCATGGACTGAATGCAGTCCGGCCTCAATAGCCACTTTTAGCGCAGTAGCTTATTATTTTGGGAAAGAACTGTACAATGATCCGAATATAAACATTCCTGTTGGACTGATTCAATCTGCCTTTGGAGGTTCAGCCGCCCAGGCATGGACCCGTAAGGAAGTATTAGCTTCTGACAATGAACTGAACAGCAAATACCTGGCGCCTTATTTACTAAATCCCGGATCATTTTCGGACGAATACAAAGCATCGAATTTATACAACGGAATGCTGGCTCCTATAATTCCGTTTGGTATTCGCGGGTCAATCTGGTACCAGGGTGAATCCAATAAACAGGATGGTGATATGTACCGTAAACTATGTTCAGCTATGTTAAACGGATGGAGAACAGATTGGAAACAAGGCAATTTCCCTTTCTACTATGTGCAGGTCGCACCTTATGCTATGGGCATTCCGGAACCGGAGTATGCCGAATTCAGAGAAGTACAGTTTACTATGCTCTCCGAAACCAATACCGGAATGGCTGTTACCATGGATATAGGTGAAATAAATAATATTCATCCACGGAACAAACTTGATGTAGGCAAAAGACTTGCACTTTGCGCCAAAGCAAAAACATACGGTGAGGATGTGATTTTCTCCGGACCTGTTTTTGAATCAGCAAGTGTTGAAGCCGACAAAATCAGAATCAAATTCAAAAATGAAACTGTAGGAACAGGTCTTACAACCAATAACGGGGGCGCTCCTGTCCATTTTAAAATTTCTGGCGATAATTTATTGTTTTACCCGGCAACAGCAGAAATCAGCGGAAACGACATCCTTGTTTCCAGCTCACAGGTTCCTGTTCCCAGAATAGTGAGATATGCCTTTTCCAATGCAGTGATTACCAATTTAATGAATAGTGAAAATTTACCTGCAGTACCTTTTCGCACGGATGGCATCATTTTGGGAGTAAATAATAACGGTAAATCCGGCCGGCTTGAGGTATTTCCAAATCCTTTCGATTCCAATCTATTTATTGAAAGTACTACCGGTTTAAGCAAATTGGAATTATCCGATTTATCCGGGAAAGTAGTTTCAGCGTCCTCAAAACCAAACAAAAACGGATGGAAAATGAATACAGGCAAAATCGATCCGGGTCTCTATATTTTAAAAGTCCAGGATTTAAAAGGGAATGTAACTTCGGTGAAATTAGTTAAAAGATAATCGGGATAAAACAGAATTTCCGGATTCTGATATGGCCATTCCAAGCCCTGATTAATTAAGATTTATCTCTGCTGAGGCTATTGTTTTTCGCACTTGTCAGAGAATCAAATCATACATTACAGGTAAATTTCCCCAAAAGGGAAATTTGCTTTTTAGGCCTTTTTAGCTCCTTTCAGTTCCGGGGCAAAATATAAAAAGTGCAGAACAAAAATATCGTGAAAATTAAAACATCGTAAAATCCGGTAAAAGTGATGAATAAACATCTTATTCCCTTTTTGATTCTTTCAACAATCTACTGCACATCCGCCTTTTCGCAACCGGTTAAAATTGAAGTTTTTAGCCACCAGGTATTAGAAAAATCCTATATCGGCAATGGCGTTCAATGGAGCGCCTATCCCTCCAGAGATATTTCCGAAAAGAGCTGGGGGCGGGTTTTCGAACGCATTGGTTTCATGAAACTAAACTTCATCAGGCTGATGGTGAATGCAGATGACTATTGCCAGACATATCCCAAAAGCGGTAAACCTGTTTACAACTTTAATAACGATAAAATTATACGCGTGTTACGTATTCTGGATTATTGCGAGAAAAATGGAGTTGATGTTATTTTAGGCGAATGGGACAACCCGGCTGGCAAAAACAAAAAAGTATATCCTACCCAAAAACAACTTAAATGGGATGGCATAAACGAAACAGACCCGCGATGGACCGAAATGGTTGGCGAATTTCTTAACTACCTGGTGAATATTAAAAAATATACCTGTATTAAATATTATAATCTAGGGAATGAACCAAATGGATATTGGATGAGCTGTGAAAGCTTCGAAACCTGGCGTACATCAATTTTAAACCTGGATAAAGAGCTGGTAAAAAGAGGTTTGAACGAGAACATTAAAATTGTCGGTCCTGATTGTGCCTGGGGAAACGACTGGATCAAAAAAATTATTGAAGATCCTGAACTGGCTGCTGCCATCGACGTTTACGAGGTACACTGGTATGCAACCGACAAGGAAATTGAGAATGCGGATTTTGAAAAGGAAATGGCTTATTACCGCGATTATATCACCCAACATGATCCCTATGGAAAAACAAAGCAGTTCTTTATGGGTGAAGCCGGCATGTTAACCGGTAAAAACGATTTCGACCAGCAGAAAAATATTGCCACTTTTCAATACGGTGTCTGGATGGCCGATTTTGTTGTTCAAAGTATGAATGCAGGCCTGGCAGGACTAATTGCCTGGGATCTGGATGATGCCATGCATACCAGCGGAAAACCTGGAAAAGGGAATGAAATTACCGATTACAACTGGAAAGAATGGGGTTTCTGGGACAGTTTCGGTGAAGAAAAAGGCAAGCCCGAATTAACAAACATGAGGCCCTGGTTTTATACATGGTCACTATTATCGAAGTACATTCCAAAAGGAAGCCAGGTTTTAAAAACAAGCGCTACGGGTATTCCCGGCCTGAGAAGTTCTGCTTCACGAATAATTGTTAATGGTAAAAATGAATATACCTTTGTTATTGTTAACGAAAGCTCAGAGAAAAAAACGGTTAACCTGGTTCTCGATACAGCAAAAAATATAACTCTGAAACAGTTTAACTATTTTGAAACCGATATGCCGGTCGATTCAAAAGGCTTCGCGGTAGCCAGCTCGGCTACTAAAAATTTAGATCTTTTAAAAGGGATTCGTATCGAAATGCCATCGAAAGGAGTTGTAATTCTGACAAGTCTCTGAAAATATTCTGCCCCGACAGAAAACTGTCAATTAAATACATTCTAAAGTTTATGAGAAAAAATATATTGAGCAACGCGCTACTAACATCCGTTTTAATGGCAATTTCATTTTCGCTCCACGCCCAAACATCCGTCCTATACATAGAACTTAATAAAAACTGGGAATTCAGGCAAACCGGAACAACTACCTGGCTTGCTGCTACTGTGCCCGGCACGGTACATACCGATCTGCTTGCGAATAAGAAAATTGAAGATCCGTATTACAGGCTTAACGAGCGTGGTCTTCAATGGATCGATAAAGTGAATTGGGAATACCGTACGACTTTCAGCCTGAACGCTGAAATGGCGAAGAAACAAAACCTCACAATGCAATTCGACGGGTTGGATACGTATGCCGATGTGTATGTAAACGATCAGCATGTGCTCAGTGCGGATAATATGTTCCGCACCTGGACGGCGGATGTAAAAAAAGAGGTGAAGCAGGGAGGAAATTCAATACGCATTGTGTTTAAATCACCTGTTGTTATTGGTTTAGAAAAACAGGAAGCTTTAGGGTTCGGACTTCCTGCCGGAAATGATCAGTCCGTTTTGGGTGGGTTGGGAAATAACCTGGTAAGTATGTACACACGCAAAGCCGGGTATCACTTTGGCTGGGACTGGGGCCCGCGCCTGGTTACTTCAGGTATCTGGCGGAAAGCAAATATTTATGCCTGGGATAGCCGGAAAATTGAGGATATCCATATTATTCAGAAAAATCTAACAACCAAATCAGCTCTTTTGAAAGCAGAAGTGGAAATTTCAGCAGACCAGGCAGGGAAACAGGAACTCAGCATAAATGTGAATAATATCCTCACCGCAAGCCAGGTAATTGACCTGCAAAAAGGAACTCATATTTATACTGTCGATTTTGAAATTAAGAATCCAAAACTATGGTGGCCTAACGGGCTCGGTGAGCAGGTCCTTTATACAATCACAGCAGTTTTAGGTAATAATCAGGCTGTTGCTGACAGCAATACCGTTAAAACCGGGTTGCGCACCATTAAACTTGTCCGCACTCCTGATGCCGACGGCAATGGTGAGAGTTTTTACTTTGAAGTGAATGGAAGACCTGGGTTTATGAAAGGGGCAAACTATATTCCGAATGATATTTTCCTGCCCAGGGTTACGCCCGAAAAGTACGAGAATGTTGTGAAATCAGCCGCTGAGTGCAATATGAATATGCTGCGTGTTTGGGGTGGAGGCGTGTACGAAAGTGATCTTTTCTATGATCTTTGCGATCAATACGGGATTTTGGTGTGGCAGGATTTTATGTTTGCCTGTACGATGTACCCCGGCGATTCCGCTTTCCTGGATAATGTTAAAAACGAGGCCCTTGATAACGTTAAACGCCTGCGTAACCATGCCTGTATTGCACTCTGGTGCGGAAATAATGAAATTGAAACCATGTGGGGACAATGGGACGAAAAAGCCGGCTGGGGTTATAAGCAGCAATACAACACTAAGCAACGCGAAATAATATGGAATGCCTACGATGCAGTTTTTCATCATATTTTACCTGATGTTGTTAATAATCTTGCCCCGGATCAACCCTATTGGCCATCGTCGCCATCAGCAGGTCCGCAGAAGCTTGCAAATTACGAAACGCGTTCGGGCGATATGCATTACTGGGGCGTTTGGCATGGGCTTCATCCGTTCAGCGATTTTCGCAAGTACAAATCACGGTTTATGAGTGAATATGGATTCCAGTCGTTCCCTGAGTATAAAACCGTTCAGAAATATACCATACCGGACGATTATAATATTGAATCGGAAGTAATGGCATCGCATCAGCGCTCAGGCATCGGCAATCTCCGCATAAAACAATATATGGCCGAGGATTATAAAATCCCTGCCGACTTTGAGCAGTTCCTGTATATCGGGCAAGTATTGCAGGCCGAAAGCATTAAAATGGCAATGGAATCGCACCGCATGGCTATGCCCTATTGCATGGGTTCACTGTACTGGCAGATCAACGATTGCTGGCCGGTAGCCTCGTGGAGCAGCATGGACTTTTACCAGCGCTGGAAAGCCCTGCAGTATTTTGCCCGCGATGCATATAAAAATTCGATTATTACTTCAGTGGAGGAAAACGGCAAAATCAGTATTTACGGGGTTTCGGACCTGATGAATATTGAGAAAGGCATACTAACAATGAAGGTTATCGATTTCAAGGGAAATACACTTTGGGAAAAGGCAGTTAAAACCCAGTTGCCCGCCAATAATTCTGCTGTTATTTTTGAAGCCGACAGCACTGCCTTTTTTGGTAAAATTGACAGGACCAAAAATATGCTCGTCACCACTTTTGAATCAGGGAAAAAGGTAGTTGATACCGATTACCATTACTTTACCAAGGTAAAAAATCTTGATCTGCCAAATCCGGGTTTAAGGATGGATATAAATGAAACTCCGGATGCATATTCAGTTACCATACATGCTGAAAACCTGGCTAAAAACCTTTTCCTCACCAGCACCAATACCGAAGTTCAGTTTTCGGATAATTTTATGGATATACTTCCGGGAAAATCCGTTACTGTGGTTTGCCCAAAAACAATAGGGTTTGAGGAATTTAAGGGTGGGTTGAAGTATTTGACGGTTTATGATACGGTGAAATAAAGGCTTTTATTTTAATGAATTTCGAAAGTTCCACATAAAGATTAGCGAGTCACGATTTCCCCGTGTCTCCCCTCACCCCTTCTCCCCTTCTTAATTTTCAAACCAGATAATTTCATACTGCATCAAAGCTTCCCTCCTAACACCGTTGTCCTCTTATACTGCCTCACCTTGCCCTGCATATCGAATATTTCAATAAAAACAATATACCTGCCAATCATGGCTTTGCGGCGGTCGTTGTTAATCCCATCCCAGGTATAAGCGCCCGAGGTACCGCAAAGTTCATGGTTCACAAGGTTTCGTACCAGGCGGCCGGAAGCATCGTATATGGTAATGGTTATATTGTTTCCGGGCGCACCAAAGGCATAGGCAATGGTAAGGAAATCGTTGTACCCGTCGTTATCGGGCGAAAAAATAGAGGGCGAAAGTGCGATTTCATTTTCGTCGTTTATCATAATCCCGAACTGTGAGTTTTTATAGCCGGGAGTTGCATATCCGGATGCTTCGGAAGCCGAATGCCAGTTTGTAGCCTCTTTCGATGGCCTTTCGGGGCTGATCCTTTCGAGCGAAACTCCGTCCACGATTTTCAGCAAAGGATATTGCATAGAGGAGCTATACCTCACTAAATCTATAACCACTCCGCCCTTGGTTGTAAGAGCAACAACACCGTTGTCGTTGTTCATCGACGGGTAGCCGGACATGTTTATAAAGGACTGCGGGCTGATGGTTTTATAAAACGCTTTGATATTGGCACTGTCTGTCGAAAGTGCGTAATAATCGCCCGGGAACATCAGGAATGGCTGCTTGCTTATTTCATTGAAATTTTTTGGCGCCTTCGCAATTGTATCATAATTCACGAACAAGATTTCCTTCAGATCAATAACCTTGGAGGAACGGTTGTATATTTCAGCAAAATCGACGCATCCGGTGGGCGAATCGTAGAGCAATTCGTTGATCACAATATCGTTGGCCGATACTGGTACCGGGATGGCAAAGCGCGCTGAGGTTCCCGTTAAAAGCTGATTCCCGGCACAGTCGATGATATCCCTTGTACTGGTAAGAGTATAAATAATGCCTTCGGAAAGTGGTGCGGATAATGTAAGCTTAGCCTGACGATAATCCGGGCTTTGTGAGGCTACTAGTACCGGACTACCTACTCCGTTATCAATGGTATAGTTGGCTGTATTTAAAATATTAGTGCTATCGCATGACTCTGAAAACCATACAGTTATATGTGTAAGGTCAGTTATTCCTATGCGGGCGATGGCAGGAGGAATAAGGTCAGGATTTGGGGCGTTTACCGAATTAATGCTGCCCGGTGTACCTCCGACAGCATTGGTACAGGCTTTCCAGTTGGATGCTTCTCCACAGGGATTCAGTGGATCGACAAGCTCCAGCGACCAGCCCCCGTCTTTTTTATAACTACTATTGAACCATGCTTCAACATAGGATATCGTATGAACAATTTTTCCGCTGTAATCCTTTAATGTTAAGGTACCACTGATGTTGGTAACCGAAAAACTGCTGAAATCAATTATAGGGCCGTATTGAGACAGAAAAAACTTTGACGCTGTGCTGCAAAGTATTACATATCCTCCTGCAGGCAGAATATATTTTGGCAGGGGTTTGGCTGTGGTTCCAAATAACAACGACCAGTTCTGCAAGTCAACAGGGAAAGCGCTACGGTTGTAAAGTTCGATATATTCAGCATCCGGGAGGCCGACAACGGGTGTAGGATCTGCCATTATTTCATTGATGACAATCTCGAAGGATTTAGCCTTGTGCCAAATGAAAGGAAATTGAACTGCCACCATTATATTGCCCGAAAGATCGGTGACATTGGCTACGCTAAGCGAATATGCCAGGTCCGATGTAAAGTTCTGGCTAAATACAAGCCTGACGGCTGCCGGATCAACTGCATCCCGTTTTGCCGACACAAGTGCCGGGGTTCCTACAGATAATAAATAATTGGCAATCAGGGCGGAACTCACGGCATCAATGGGTTCATCAAATGCCAGAACCAGGTTTTTCCCAAACTCAACCGAAACCGAAACAAGTTTAGGCGGCGTACGATCTACAACAAAGATAAACTGGGCGGAGGAGCCTGTAATCAGAATATTCCCAGCACAATCAGTAATATTCCCGGTAGTTGTAAGTGTATAAGGCACATTGGAAACCAGGGGTGTGTTCAACACCAGGCTGGCAGTTCTGAAATCGGGACTTACTGTGGTTACGAACAGTGGATTACCTATTCCTTTATCGATGCTGTAATTGGTTATTTTCAAAATGTCGGTGCTGTCGCAGGTTTCGGTAAACCTGACAGTGATATGAGTTGAATCTTTTACTTCGATGCTGCTGATTGCCGGTGGAACAATATCAGGATTGGAGGCATTAACCGAATTAATACCACCAGGCGTACCACCTGTTGCATTGTTGCAAACCATCCAGTTGGAAGCTTCGCCGCAGGGGTTCAGCGGATCGATCAGTTCGAGCGACCAGCCTCCGTCTTTTTTAGCACTGCCCTGGAACCAGCTTTCGGCATAGGAAACTGCATGCAGCACTTTCCCTCCGTTATCCTTCAGAGTGATTGTGCCAGTGAGATTGGTGATAGTAAAGCTGCTGAATTCCAGAATCGGCCCGTAAGGAGCGAGCAATGGTTTTGATGCCGTACTGCAAAGGATAACATAACCGCCGGCCGGCAGAATGTATTTTGGCATTGGTTTAGCCGTGTTTCCTAAATAGATTGTCCAGTTTTGCAGGTCCAGAGGATACATGCTACGGTTATAGAGTTCTACGTATTCGGCATCCGGAAGTCCGGCCACAGGCGTAGGATCTGCCATTATTTCATTGATCAGCACATCGAAGGGCCGGATTTCGTGGCGGCTGAATGGTTTCTGAACCGGCAGCATACTATTTCCCGCCAGGTCTTTCACATTGGCAATGTCGAGCAGATAATTCACATCCGGTATAAAGCTTTGTGCATAATCAAGATATACAATGGAGGGAGTTGCCACATCGCGGGTAGCCGATGAGGGCGACACAGAACCCGGTGAAACTGTATAATTTACAAGGCTTGTGGCGCTTGAGGCCTCAACCGGCTCGTTGAATGTTACCGTTAACCTGTTGTTTGATGCCATCTGTACCGAAAGCACTTCGGGTGGCTTATTATCAACGACTATTTCACCGCTATAAAAATCATCAAAATAGAAAGCTGCCTTGTTGCTGATCGTAAACTTACAATAAACGCCTGAATAACTTCCGGTCTGATAGGTGTTATCGGTTCCGGTAGCCTGCAGCGAGTATGCGTTTCCACCTGTCGGATCAGCATACACTTTCCAGTTTCCTCCTGTTGTGCGCACTACTTTTATTTTTATTGCAAAGGCAGCTGCCACAAAAGCAGCAGTTCCGCGGCAAACAACTGTATTTATATTGCCGGTTTGCCGCACAAGTTCAATGGCATCAATCGAACCATTTTCGCCGAGTTTGATATAATACCCGTTTAATGCGCCCTTCAAATCCTGCTGATCCGAAGAAAGATATATCCTGGCCAGGTTATTATCCGATGGCGCAAAGGCTAGTTTCACCCAGACTGACCACTCCATTTCGGGTATTACGGTGAGGGGTACCGAAAGTGTAGCTGTACCTTCGGCTGTTGCATTAAGCTGCAGCTGAAATGCAGTATTGACTTTGAAAAGTGCGGCATCTCCTGTCCACGTAGGATTATTAGTAAAATCGCCGTCATTGAAATTTTCAATGTACTGAGCCATTGTAAGACTTTGCTGCAGAATTATAAAAATAAAAAGGAGAATTTTTCGCATATTACTTCTGATTGACATTCAATTAGTGTAAATGTAGTACTTTTGCACTCTTGTTAAAAAAGTATCGGTAAAGATATAAAATAGCTCTTATGAAGCAGTATTGCTGCTGAAAAATCAGCTTAAAGAGTCCAAATCTTTATAAAAAACATAATTAATAACTCATACGTATGAAAATTGCCATTGTCGGAGCCACTGGCCTTGTGGGAAGTGTAATGATTAAAGTTCTGGAGGAGGCCCGTTACATTTCTTTTGATAAAATCTCAGAAATCATTCCTGTCGCATCTGAAAAATCGGTAGGTAAAGATTTGTTTTTTAACAATATGCCACGCAAAATCGTCAGCATTACCGATGCCATCTTAATGAAGCCTGATATAGCGATCTTCTCAGCAGGAGCATCGGTTTCCAGGCAATATGCGCCTCTTTTTGCCGAAGCCGGCACTTATGTGATTGATAACAGTTCTGCCTGGCGTATGGATGACAATATTCCGCTGATAGTACCGGAAATTAATGCTTCGTTGCTAAACAGCAAGACAAAAATAATCGCCAATCCGAATTGCAGCACTATACAAATGGTGCTGGCCATATCCCAGCTACATAAACACCTCAAAATCAATCGACTTGTGGTTTCAACCTACCAGTCGGTATCGGGAACCGGTCAAAAAGCGATGGAACAGTTGATGAACGAGCGCTCAGGTACCCGAACCAATATGGTTTATCCTCATCCTATTGACATGAACCTTTTCCCACATGGCGGAAATTTTGAGAGCAACGGGTATACTACCGAGGAGACTAAACTTCTGAACGAAACACGCAAAATACTGGGTGATAATTCAATACGAATTACTGCTACGGTGGTGCGTGTTCCGGTTACCGGCGGCCATTCCGAATCTGTAAATATTGAATTTGAGAATGAATTTGACATGGAGTGGATAAATAAGCTATTATCTACAACCAAAGGAGTTGTGGTACAGGACGACCCTGAAAAATCCATTTACCCGATGCCAAAATATGCTGAAGGCCGTGATGAGGTTTTTGTAGGCCGCATCCGCCGCGACGAGTCCCAACCCAACAGCATCAATTTATGGATCGTAGCCGACAATCTCCGCAAAGGAGCTGCCACGAATGCGGTACAGATTGCCGCATACCTGTTGAATAATGAGTTAGTGAAATCATAACCAAAGGTCTGTACAGCGGGTCTAATATTCCTGGTTCTGCTTTGCTTTTACTCCGTTTCATGCGAATCTATTATCAGATATCCGAATTTGAATCCCGCTGCAAACCTGTTGCAACCGTTGGCGTATTTGATGGCGTGCACAAAGGTCACATGGAAATCCTCAGCCGGCTTACGGACCTGGCTAAGGAGAAAAATTGTGAATCAGTAATAATTACATTCGAACCGCACCCGCGCCTGGTGCTCCCCGATCATGCGGAAGTGAAGCTATTGCAGACATTGGACGAAAAATTGCAGCATTTCGAACAAGCTGGTATTGATGCGGTGCTTGTTATCCCTTTCAACCGGGAATTTGCAAAAGTTACACCGGAGGAGTTCATTCTGAACGTACTAGTCAACAGCCTGCAGGTGAGCCATGTAATCACCGGCTACGACCATTTCTTTGGCCAGAACAGGCAGGGCGATATAGACCTGCTAACGCAAATGGGCAAAGAGCACAACTTTACCGTTTTTGAATTACCGATGGTAACAGTAGGAAGCAGTTCGGTAAGTTCTTCGTCCATACGGCGCGCGCTACTCGACGGAGATGTGAGCCAGGCAGCATCTATGCTTGGCTATACTTATTCAGTAAAGGGAGTAGTGGTTAGTGGTAATAAAATCGGCCGGAATATTGGCTATCCTACAGCGAATCTGAAACCTGAAAACAGGTATAAACTCATTCCCGGACAGGGTGTTTATGCCTCGTTAATAAAAATTAACGGGTTGATTTATAAGGGAATGACAAATATTGGGTACAGGCCTACCATCGATGCTGATCACCTTACAATTGAAGTAAATATTTTCGATTTTAACCAGGATATATACGAACAGGTAATTACACTTTCGTTTATTGATTATATCCGTGAGGAAAAGCGCTTTGGCAGCCTGGGCGAACTTCAGCTTCAGCTGGCGAATGATAAGATTTCGGCAGTAAAAATACTTGAGATCCTTTGATCAGAGGTTTTTATTGAAAACAGAATAAATCCACAAGTTAAATTCCAAGGCCCAAATCCAAAGATACCAAGACCCAAAAAGAGGTTTTAGTATAGGGTTTAGGAATTTGAATTTGAATTTTGGAGCTTGGGACTTGATATTTGGAGCTTGGGACTTGAGGCTTGGAGCTTGGGACTTGAGGTTTGGGGCTTGGGACTTGAGGTTTGGGGCTTGGGACTTTGTGCCTTGCTCAAATAATTATATCTTCGCTTTTTTCGAATCGTTGTAGGCAAGCAAGCATTCGTGAATGGCTTTATACAGATTATATTCCGTAGAGCTGATTATAAAATCAACCGAAAGGTTGCAGTACAGCATGAAATCCTGGATCTCCTTATCGGACCTGAATGATGTTATCTGCCTTATAACCTGCGGATTATACCTGGATGCAGCCACAATTTTCTTCTGATCATCATTTACCAGAGACTCAAATTTTCGCTGACTTTTAGCCGTTTTGCTGAAGGCATTGTACAAGGCAGTAATCGGTCCGGGTATGGAATACGTAAGCCCCGGGTTGCTCATGCCGGGTAAATTGGGCGAAGGCGGACTCCCAGTGGGTAAATCGCTCGCCTTATAGAGCGGATCGTTGAGTTTCAGGTCAGGCACTTTAGGCGTCTGATCCTCCATGGCTAGTAGAGCTTCTTTTAATGCCCTGGCATCCGCAGGCCACGGATAAATATTTACTCCCGAAATCTGCAGGGTATCAACCTGTAATACAATGTGCAGCGGGACAACAGGCGTTTGCCTTTCAAATGGAACATGAACCCGGAAAGGAATATAACCTACACAGGTAAATCGGATGGTATCACCGGGAAAAGCAATGATGCGAAACTGCCCCTCCCAGTTGCTGGTTGTTCCCCGGTTGCCCGAAATATCGACAACGTGAACATTTTCAATGTACTTGCCTCCGGAATTTGAAATAAATCCTTCGACAAGCACGCTTTTTGAAGACAAATTTACCTGCGCTTCCGAATCCGGTGAAACAAAGAAAATAAGAAGAAAAAACAGGGTGAGGTGTCGCATTAAACCGGGGATAACAGATGCAAATTTAACCGATAATAGCTCTGGAAAAAGTTAATACTTGTTAAAGAGAGTGTTACAGGTTACGATGCATATTTTTAGCCGCTGAAATGATGCTGATTTAGGGTAAGAGATTACGCCGGAATGCCATCGATCCCGGGGAGAAGAATAGTTCGCTATTTTGATGTTGTCACCACAATCCCGATCTCATCAATTCCTCTTGTTTGAATTCGGGGAATCATATTCTCGATACTGATCTTACTCATCCCTTTATCACCCAGGATGATGTTTTTCCAGAGAATAATCCGGGCTTCAGGTTTTGTTTCATCAGGCCTGGTAATCAGTTTCCCGTTTTCACGAACTGGCAATGAGACTTCCCGTATTTGCTCCTCTCCCGATGGAGATGTAAGAATCACATAAAGCGGAAAATTAGTATCCTGAAATTGCTCCGTACAGCGCACAACCAAAGTGATATCACAGCTGTTATCAGTTTTCTGAGGAGGAATTTCAATAAGCTTCTGATCAAAACGATCCCAGGAGGAATTCTTTAATTGCAGATATTTCTCGTATACCGGTCCCTCTTTGGCGCAGGAAACGGCAAATAGTGTAATTGCAAACAAGAGCAAAATGGAGAGTAGTGTTTTAGTGTTTTTCATAAAGGATTAAATTTTTTAAAAGTATTTGGTGCTTAGTGTTTGGTGCCTGGTATTTGGTGAGGGGAACCTGAAACATTGAAACCCTGAAACCCTGAAACTCGAAACCTGAAACATTTCAGACCTTTCAAACTCTTCAAACTCTTCAAACATTTCAAACTCTTCAAACTCTTCAAACTCTTCAAACTCTTCAAACCCGTCAAACCCTGCTCTGCTCTGGCATAGAGACGCGAGGCATCGCGTCTCTACGCAATCACCCCGCTTCCGAAACAAATCCGAGAATCCATATCATATAATACTCCAAACTGACCGGATGCCACGCCCGAAACCGGCACTGACGATTGGAGGATATAACTTTCACCGTCTTTTTTCAGAATTCCTTTGGTAAAATCAGGCGTATGACGGATTTTGAAGGTAACTTCCTGCTCACCGCCTTCCTCCTGCCAGGGATTTCCGCTGATAAAATTAAAGTCTGTCAACCGGATCACATCCTGGTATTGCGACTCCGGATCGTATCCGTTGGAAACAAAAATAGTGTTTTCAACCGAATCTTTTTTCACCACAAACCAAGGTCCTCCACCGAGATTCAGCCCTTTGCGCTGGCCAATGGTATGAAACCAGTATCCTTTGTGTTTACCTAGTATCTTCCCGGTTTCCAACTCCACTATTTTTCCTTCTTTTTCACCAATATATTTTCGCAGGAAATCGACATAATTCACTTTCCCCAGGAAACAGATCCCCTGGCTGTCGCGGCGGTGAGCACTGGGCATATTTTGTTTGTGGGCTATGGTACGGACTTCACTTTTCATGAGGTTTCCAATAGGAAACATCAGTTTGCTGACTTGCGGATAGGTAATCTGTGCGAGAAAATCAGTCTGGTCCTTAACAGGATCTTTTGCCGTTGCAAGCCAGGTTTTTCCGTTTTCGATCACAGTATTGGCGTAATGGCCTGTCGAGATTTTATCAAAATCCTTGCCCCAGTATTTTTCGAATTCGCCGAATTTGATCAGCCTGTTGCACATCACATCCGGGTTTGGCGTAAGTCCTTTGGCCACAGCATCGAGCGCATAAGCCATTACATTATCCCAATATTCCTTGTGCAGGGGGACAACTTCCATTTTAAGCCCGTAATATTTCGCCAGCCACGATGTTAGCTCAATATCTTCTTCTGAAGAACAATCCATAAATCCCTCCTCGTCTTTCATCCCGATCTGGATATAAAAAATCACCGGTTCGAATCCCTGCTCTTTGAGAAGATGCAAGGTAACCGAACTGTCAACGCCTCCCGAAACTAATGCTGCTATATTCAACGGATACTTATTGTTAGGATGCAAAAATAGTATTTTTTAAAGAACAGGCCAGATTTAAGATATTTGAAGCCAGTAATATCCTTGCATATTTTTATAAAAATTTGTACTTTTATAGTGCTGAATAAATCCTCTGAATTTGAAATTCTATAGCATTCATTCAAAAATTATACTCCCTGCAGTTCTGCTTGCTTTAACTTTCTTCAGTAATTGCCAATCGAATACCAATCCGCCAACCACCATGAAAATTACGGATACTTTACAAAACCGTCAACCAGCTGTCGCAGGCAGTTTTTATCCGTCCAATGCCACTGAAATCCTGCAAATGCTGAAAACGTATTTTGCCATAGCCCCTGCCCCGGAAACTGACAGGGATGTTTTGGCAGTTATTTCGCCCCATGCTGGGTATGTATTTTCGGGCGAAGTGGCAGCGGCAGCATTCAACCAAATTGATCCCGGTAAACAGTACAAAACAATTTTTATACTAGGTAGCAGTCACCGCAATTCATTTCCGGGAGCATCCGTTTACAGCATAGGGAATTATATTACACCTCTTGGTGTTGTAGAAACTGATTTTGAAATTGCCCGGAAACTGGAAGCTGAGAACCAAGTTTTATCTTTCGATCCACAATACCATCAATCAGAGCACAGCATTGAAGTCCAGATTCCTTTTATGCAATATTTTTTAAAAAAAGATTTCAAAATCGTTCATATTCTGCTTGGCACCCAGGATCCGAAAATCTGCGAAAAAATCGCAAAAGCACTCAACCCTTATTTTACTCCGGATAATCTGTTTGTCATCAGTACCGACTTTTCTCATTACCCGGATTATAATGCCGCAGTTAAAACTGACCAGCAAATAGCTGATGCTATTGTAACCAACGATCCCGAAAAATTTCTGGGTGCCGTAGAAAGCTGCTCACGGGAAAAAGTCGACAATCTTGCCACGGGATGTTGTTCGTGGCCATCGGTTGTCACACTGATGTATATTACTGAAAATGAACCCGGAATGACTTACAAACAAATTCTGTACAAAAATTCCGGCGATTCGCATTACGGAGAAAAAGACAGGGTAGTTGGATATTATGCTTTAAGCGTTTCGAAAGAAAAATCACATACAATGAAGCTGACTGAAGCTGAAAAACAGGAACTACTAAAAATCGCACGCAATACTATAATCAATTATCTGAAAAATGACAGGATACCCGACATAGATGAAAAATCATTGCTTCCCGGATTAAAAAACAATGCCGGGGCATTTGTGACCTTAAAAAAAGACGGCGGACTCAGGGGCTGTATCGGTCACTTTGAAGCAGACAATCTGCTCTATAAAATAGTTCAGCAAATGGTAATAGCATCGGCTACCCAGGATTATCGCTTCAACCCGGTTACACAGTCTGAATTAAAATCCATCGACATTGAAATATCGGTACTTACTCCCATGCAGAAAATAAGAAATGTGAATACTATCAGGCTTGGCACCGATGGCATTTATATCAAAAAAGGAGGCAGAAGCGGTACGTTTTTACCGCAGGTTGCAACCGATACAGGCTGGGACCTGGAGGAATTTCTCGGCCACTGTGCCCGCGATAAAGCAGGCATCGGGTGGGATGGATGGAAAGACAAGGATGCGGAAATATTTGTTTACCAGGCATTTGTGTTTGGGGAGAAAGAGTAAATATGCCGCCGCAATTGTTTTACCGATTTTAATCTGGTATTCGTACGAACAAAACAGGCATTCTGCCGTTTCATATTTTTAACATCACAACCCGCATTGTACATTTGCAAAAAACAGACAACTATGCAAACAATTTTAGGATCAGGGGGCATCATTTCCACTCACCTGGCAACATCATTGCCCAATTATACTGATAAAATCAGGCTGGTAAGCCGAAACCCAAAAGCCGTAACGGGAATGGAAGAACTTGTAACAGCCGATCTGACCTCTGCAAACCAGGTTAGGAAAGCCGTTGAAGGTTCCGAGATTGTTTACCTCACTGCCGGTCTGCAATACAACATTAAAGTCTGGCAGGAACAATGGCCAAAATTGATGCAAAACGTCATTAATGCCTGCAAGGCAAACGGCTCAAAACTGGTGTTTTTTGACAACGTTTACATGTATGGAAAGGTTGTCGGTACTATGACTGAAGAAACACCTTTCAATCCCTGCAGCCGAAAAGGCGAAGTGAGGGCTAAAATTACCTCCATGATTCTGGATGAAATTTCAAAAGGCTCACTAACAGCGCTAATTGCCCGTGCCGCCGATTTTTACGGGCCGGAAACGTATAACAGCTTCCTGCACATGATGGTTTTCGAAAACCTGAAGAAAGGGAAAAGCGCCCAGCTTATGATCAGCAAAAACCTGAAGCATACATTTACATATACACCAGACGCAGGTAAAGCAACAGCCCTGCTCGGAAATACACTAACAGCCTATAACCAGACCTGGCATTTACCAACAGATCAAGCCGCACTAACCGGCCAACAGATTGTTGAAATAGCAGCCAATGAACTTAATTTGAAACCTAAAATCACCGTTCTGCCTAGATTTATGATCCAAATGGCAGGGCTTTTCAACCCGATCATTAAAGAGAGTGTTGAAATGCTTTACCAGTATGATTCGGATTATATCTTTGATTCCGGAAAATTCGATAAAGCCTTTGCATTCAATAAAGTATTGTATCCGGAGGGAATCCGGAATTCAGTAAAATGACAGGATAAAACTCGTTTAATTCACCGAAAAAGCACCGATTAAAGGTGCTTTTTCCATTTTATAATATGCTACTCAAATTTTTCTCCTTGTCCCCATGTCTCCGGGTCTCCGTGTCTTAAAGTCGCTCCCTCGCCCCGTCACTATATCAATCCCTTATCTTTTTTCCTGCGGATAGCCTTAAGCATATCGGCTGTCATACTTTCGAGATTCCAGTCAGGTTTCCAGCCCCATTCGTCGCGGGCACAGGAATCGTCCATGCTGTTGGGCCAGGAATTCGCAATTGCCTGTTTTATGGGTTCTACGTTGTAGTCCAGCGTAAAGCCTGGGATATGTTTGCGGATTTCAGTGGCTATCATTTCGGGATTCAGACTCATTGCTGTAACATTGAACGAATTCCGATGTACAAGCCTGGAAGGATCGGCTTCCATCAGATTAATAGCAGCATCGATCGCATCGGGCATATACATCATATCCAGGAATGTGCCTGCATCCAGCGGGCTGGTATACTTACCGGTTTTAATGGCTTCGTAATATATTTCGACGGCATAATCGGTAGTACCTCCGCCCGGCAAAGTAACATTTGAAATAATTCCGGGGAAACGTACCGAACGGGTATCGACACCAAACTTTTTGAAATAATAATCACTGAGCAATTCACCGGTAACTTTAGTAATTCCATACATGGTTTCCGGGCGCTGAACGGTATCCTGTGGCGTATGATCAAGTGGCGTGCTAGGCCCGAAAGACCCTATTGAACTTGGTGTAAAAAGCGCACATTTGTATTGGCGGGCTACTTCGAGGCAATTCATTAATCCGCCCACACCTATCTGCCAGGCCATAAGCGGCTTTGTTTCTCCAACAGCTGATAAAATAGCTGCCAGGTTATAAATTGTATCAATTTTATATTTTTTTACAATATCAGCAATTTCATGAGTCACAGTTACATCAACATATTCAGCAGGACCCGAAGTAAGAAGTTCGCCAGCAGGTTCAGGGCGATAGTAACCCACCACCACACTGCTGTTTCCATAAATTTTCCTGAGTTTCAGGGTAAGCTCCGAACCTATCTGGCCTACCGCTCCGATTACGAGAATATTCTTCATGTCTGAACGACGATTTTTGTATTTAATATTTTTAAAAGCGTGGCAAAATTAAACAAATTTGATTACCTCAACAGATATTTCGGGGTATAAAAGGAACATTTTTATTTTGCTGATATCCAGTTATTTAAAAATAAAAAATAAGTGTTTCACTTACACCAACCTGTTTAGTTGCGAAACTGCTGTTTTGGGGAGGCACATTTGATTTAAAATCCTTTTATTCGGATAAATAATTTTTACCTTTGCCGGGAGATCAAAACGTATTTTCAACAGGGAGAATATTAAAATTCAATACCATATGTATACCAAATTCCAGAACCACCTTACAACAGAACTTGCCGGCATAAAAGAAGCCGGGCTTTTTAAAAACGAACGCATCCTGGTTTCACCTCAAGGCGCTGAAATCACAATAAGTTCCGGTGCAAAAGTGCTCAATTTCTGTGCTAATAACTACCTCGGGCTTTCGAACAACCCGCAACTGATTGCTGCTGCCAAAGATGCACTCGATACGCACGGTTACGGCATGTCGTCCGTACGCTTTATATGCGGAACCGGCGATCTTCACAAGGAACTGGAAAAGAAAATTGCCGATTTCTTCGGGATGGAAGATACTATATTGTATGCTGCCTGTTTTGATGCCAATGGCGGAGTTTTCGAACCGCTCTTAGGCGAAGAAGATGCCATTATCAGTGACTCGCTGAACCATGCTTCGATAATCGATGGGGTGCGCTTGTGTAAAGCAGTCCGTTACCGCTACAACAATGCCGATATGGCCGACCTCGAGGTGCAGTTGCAGGCTTCACTGGCACAAAGGCACCGGCTGATCGTTACCGACGGTGTTTTTTCCATGGACGGCAATGTGGCACCGCTTGATAAGATTTATGAATTAGCCAATAAGTATGATGCCATGATCATGGTGGACGAATCGCATTCGGCAGGCGTGGTTGGCAAAACCGGCCGTGGCGTTACCGAGCAGTTTAACCTGAAAGGCAAAATCGAAATCATCACCGGCACTTTAGGCAAAGCCTTTGGCGGTGCCATCGGCGGATTTACCACCGGTAAAAAAGAAATTATCGATATGCTTCGCCAGCGCTCGCGTCCTTATCTTTTCAGCAATTCTATTCCACCAATGGTGGCTGCAGCCGGCAGCCGCATGATGGATATGATGAGCGAAACCAATGAGCTTCAGGATAAACTTCACGAAAACACAGCCTATTTTGTGGAAAAAATGCTTGAAGTAGGTTTCGATATCAAACCAACACAGAGTGCCATCTGCGCCGTTATGCTTTACGATGCAAAACTTAGCCAGGAAGTAGCAGCCAAATTGCTCGATGAAGGCATTTATGTGATCGGGTTCTACTATCCGGTTGTTCCGAAAGACAAAGCCCGTATCCGCGTACAGATTTCGGCTGCCCACGAGCGCGAACACCTCGATAAATGCGTTGCTGCTTTTACCAAAGTAGGGCGTGAATTAGGTGTGATAAAAATTATGGAAGGCCGGTGTGGTATTGATTGCGGGTGTGAGAACTAAATTTCTTTTCTTCATGGTGTTACTTCGATACACCTCGTGATTTGGACTGTCTTAAAATAACTCCATAGGGTTTATCAATAAAAAATCTTCCCATGGAATTCCGTCTCTTCCTACCAGCATAATTTTTGAATCAGGATAACTTTTCCTGAACTGAACCATTCCGGCCGTGCGCAGGCTGATGCTGCTTTTCACTTCCAGCGCCACCACCCTTCCCTTATGCTCCAACACAAAATCAACTTCGTAATTTCCTTCCCGCCAGTAAAACAATGAAAACCCCTGTGCATAAGCATTGTTAATCAGGTGCGCTCCAACTATCGATTCGACAACCCGTCCCCATTTTTCCCGGTCTTTCAGAATCATCTCAAAATCCTGTGGATTCAATGCACTCATAAATGCAGTATTATGCACCTGGAACTTCGGGCTTGATGAACGTTTTCTTGCTTTGTCGCGCGAAAATTTTTCGAGGCCGCCCAACAACCCGGCTGAATCAAGCAAATCGAGGTAATGCGATAAAGTGGTGGTGTTTCCTGCATCCAGAAGCTGACCCAGAATTTTGTTAAACGAAAGCATCTGCCCAGAATAAGAGCATCCCAGATCGAAAAGCCGTCTCATCAATGCCGGTTTATCCACCCGCGACATCATGAGAATGTCTTTTGAAATGCTTGTTTCAGCCAGTGAATTGTTCACATAGCTCTTCCATCGCGTTTCGTCTGAAATAAGAGAAGCCGCTCCCGGGAATCCTCCGTACCAGGCGTATTGCTCAGCACTCCAGCCGAAAGCTTCACGCATTTCGGCAAATGACCAGTGGCTGATATACATGGTTTCGAAACGTCCGGCCAGGGACTCAGTCATTCCTGTTTGAAGCAATAACCTGGAAGAACCAAGCAGTATAACATGCAATGGGATATTTTCACGGCTATCGGCATCCCAAAGACGTTTTACGGTTTCGCTCCAGTCAGGAATTTTCTGTATCTCGTCAATAATCAGCACAAAAGAATCTACATTTGAAACTTTCAATTGCTGTCGTGCCGTTTCCCATTGCAGTTCAATCCATGCTATCCCGATTCCCGAAACATTATCAGCAGCAACATAAATTCCTTCAATACCAGGTTCTTCGAGCAATTGCAGCATCATGATAGTTTTACCCACCTGTCTTGGACCTGCAATTACCTGCATAAACCTTCTAAGTTCTTTTATTCTGCTTGTAATTATCTGTAATTGTGTTCGTTTAATCATATTTTCAATATTTACTCAATTTAATACGCAAATTTACGCTATATATTGAGTATTTTTACTCATTATACTGAGTATTTTTTACATGACTATGTTATTATATTGATATACAATAATATAAACAATTTATTTTAACAGATATTTTCCGGAAAAATGAATATTAAATACGATTCTTTGAGGAGAAAACCAGACAAAGCAATACCCTACAAAAATAAAAGACCACCCTTTGGAGGCAGCCTTTTCAGAATGATGGATTTTCGTCGTCCTTCAGTATGTATGGACGATTATTTTCTAATCCAAATCCTTCCCGCTGAACCGCTTCGGGTATTTTTCGTTGCCTTTCATGGCAAACCAGAGAATGCGGTTAAAAAGATCGTCATCTCCGGTGTCGATTCCGTCAAATTGCGGTTCCATGCTTTTTTGGGCATAGTACAGAGCTTTGCCTTTTAAACCTGATATTTTCGGGTTCATTTCATCAAGGGGAATTTGATTTTCAAGTGTTTTGTAAGGAGTGTAATCAGCCTGCTGTGCAAAGCAATCGAACATGGGCATGGCGGTGGCGTCCATCACATTCATAGGAGGAATACCGAGAATCTGTTCGATGGTTCGCACCATCGATGGCTGGTTGTAATTGGTGTGGATAACTGCCCCGGTTCTGGTATACGGGCTGACAACCATTCCTACCGTGCGATAGGCCGATACATGATCCCAGCCTGCCTGGGAGTCGTCCTCGGTTACGAAAATCACTGTATTTTTATAGAACCGGCTCTTGGTTACCGCTTCAATAATCCTTCCCAGTGCGAGGTCATTGTCGGCTATCATGGCGCGTGGAGTCGGAAGTCCTTCCCTGGTGCCGCCGGTATGATCATTTGGAAGAGCCATCACCATTAACTCTGGGAGCTGGTCTCCTTCCATTTCTTCGTACGATTTTAATTCCTGTATAAATGCCTCGGCCCTGAGCACATCCGGAATCCTGTGGTCGTCGTAGGACGGAAAGGTTTCGCTAAGTATTTTTTCGACCGGCTTAATGGTGGTTTTGTTTTTGAATTCAAATTTTTCATTATTCATAAAACCATTATAAATAGATGTCCATGTAAATTTAGGATCGTATTCCGGCACGGAAGCTTCACCGTAAATTCTGACAGATTTCCCATATTTCAAGGCGTTGTCCCAAATAAATCCGGTTGGGGCATATACCAGCGCATCTTCCTGCACATGCGGGTAAGAGCGAAACCAGGCACGCATATTTTTTTCGATATAATCGGTTACAATCGAAGCATCGGTCCACTGATGACCTTCGGCCGAGCATTTGCCGGAAGCATAAAAATTATCGAGTAAAACGAATTTATCGCAAAGCTCATGCGAATTGGGCGTTATTTGTCGCCCGAAAATGGTAAGGGTCGAATCTCCGTCTCCTTTTTTCATATCGCCTAAAACCTGGTCGTAGGTTCTGTTTTCTTTGATGATATAAAGCACGTGTTTAAATACCGATGGCTCCCCTATCCTTTCGGGAACAGGTACCGGGTTAACTTGTTTCCTGGGCAGCTTTGCAGAGAGGGCCAGCCTGAAGTGTTGTTGCGAGGCCTCTACCCTTTTTGTATAGGCTTTCAGTTCCTTTTCAGTTGGGATTGGAATGATGGAAACTGATGCGAGCATACGGTGCGAATTGTAGGCGGGTTTGCCCGAGGCGGGATCCGGTGTTTTTGCATGAGCGCCTTCTGCTTCAATGTTGGCTACAAATAACTGCCTATCCAGGATAGCAATTCCGCCAGGGTAGGCTCCGGTTGGTATGAATCCTTCCACCTCGCTCACCTTCTCTTCACCTTTGCTGCACGATTTCCGGCCTAATTCCACTACAGCGAGGGCATTATCCATTCCATTGGCAACATAAAGTGTTTTATCGTCGGTCGATATGGCCAATCCGTTGGGCGAATCACCCCAATAAGGATTCCTTTCCGCATTAATGCGAACCGAAATGGTTTCGGTTACAAGGTCCGTTTGAGTTGATATTACACTTACATCATCGCTATTTGCATTGGCAATGTAAATAAATTTTCCGTCGTGGCTGGGCACCACATCGTTGGGATGAAGTCCGACCTTTATTTCTTTTAATACCGCGCCTGATTTCGGATCTAAAACAGAAACGGTTCCTTCGCGGGTGGCACCGTTGAGCGAATCGACTTTAGCTCTGCCCCAAGGCACACCGGCTACATTTACATCAGTATTGTTGGGGATTCCACCAGCCCAGTTTGTCACATAAATTTTCCCGTTGGCAGTTGCAATTCCAAAAGGAGCTACTCCCACATCAGATGTCCATATTTTTTCGCGTGTTGCGAGGTCCATCTTCACAACGGTATTGTTGCCATTCAATACTACATAAAGGTATTGTTTCCCATTTTCCTGCCGGACGAGTACTTCATTCGGGATGGCAATTTTTGCAGGTTTCACCAATTCGAATGGGATAAAGTCGCCCGCCGATAATTTTTCATTCTTCCACATGGCTTCACCTACGTATGAAATACTGTTTCCGGCTGCGCCCCAGTAAAGCTTGTACTGATCTGCTTCCTGTGTCCAGAAAATACCCGAGAATGTATTCATAACATTCTGATCTTTAATTACATCCTGAATTCGTAATGTGGCAACTACCTTTTGGGTTTGCGGCGAAATTACAATGATTTCATAGCGGCCTTCCACAGCTGCCCATTTGCCATCAGGGGAAAGAGCTACATCGAGCGCATGGTTCTCGAGGCTGGGATCGCCAAAAAAGATTTGGGTTCCGGCCGGATCAATCCATCTGTTATACGGTAAAAGTTGCGGGTATTCGGTCGGGGAAAGCGTTTTTGATTCGTAACTGCTGCCATATCGGGTTTGTCCTTTCGTTTTTCTGCCCGGTTGTGCCTGAATCACAATACTGATGGACAAAAGAAACAGGGTTAATTTCAGAGGCTTTGGGAAATACATAGTTTATGTCTTTTTTGAAAATTCAACTGCTTATTCAATCTGCTTCGAATGCAGGTAAAAATACATGGTGTAAAATGCAAAGATAAACTGTATCGCATTGATTACAAATCCATCATCGTATTTGCAAATCCCGGTTGGCGCGCATCTTGTTTTTTGATGCGTGCTGGTAAGGGTTATCTTCTTTTCCAGAAGCAGAAACGGTTTCAAATTTAGCTAAAATGATCCGGAGTATATTACAGGTTTATTCCATAAATTTGAAGATAAATTTGAAGATATCTGACATCCGCTGGATAGAACTTTTTATTTATAAGATTTGTGACCTCAGGATTAAACTTAACTTATACAAACTTTAAGAATGCAATTATGAGTGATGATAAGCAACTTTCGGTTATTCCTGATGAAGCAGTAATTAATAAAATATACTTTTTCCGAAATGAGAAAGTAATGTTGGACAGCGACCTTGCAGAACTTTACGCAGTTGAAACAAAAAGGTTGAATGAGCAGGTAAAACGCAATATTGATCGCTTTCCGGAAGATTTTATGTTCCAATTAACGGAAACCGAATTTGAAAACTTGAAGTCGCAAATTGCGACCTCAAGTTGGGGTGGTCGTCGTACGTTACCTTATGCTTTTACTGAACACGGCGTTTTAATGTTATCGAGCGTACTCAATAGCGATTTGGCTATAAAGGTCAATATCCATATTATGCGTGTTTATACTAAAATACGCAATATGCTTGCAACTCATAAAGATTTATTGTTGAAGTTTGAGCAGTTTGAAACGAAATTGGCCGACCATAACGATAAATTTATGCTCATTTTTGAATATCTCAAACAGTTTGAAGAAGCTAAGCAACAGGAGCTGGAACAAAAAGAACGTCCAATAATTGGCTTTAAGACCGGGAAAGAGTAGCAATAACATATAATGATTCAACTCAAATTTACTCCCTCCTCGGTTTATTTATCCTGTTTTTCAGGGTTTGCACAATATCTACCGGTTTCACCCCTCCGCTATTTTCAGGGTAAGCCGCAATTAGAGCCGGGAAATAAGTTGACTGACCTTGCTGTTATCAACAAAACACCGAGTTATTAACAATTGGTACAATTTATGCAAAATGCCGTATTACCTTTTTAAATATTTTGGATAAAAGTATGATACCTTATGTTTTTTCGGAACCTCAACCCACATATCCCGGCTACAACTATTAACTCTTGGCTACATATACTACATTCATTTATTGAAATCTATAACATAATGCGGACGATAATCCTCTCGTAAGACGGAATTGCAAGTAGAAAAATCGATTGAATATTATAAACCGAAATAAAATATCCCAAATGCAGACTATTGATTCTACTATTCTAAAAGATGTGATAAGCATTAAAACAACCAAAGGTATTGAGTTTATACACCACGCCGAAATACTGTATTTTGGTATCGAAAACCGGGATGTTAAAATATTTCACCTGGATGGAAACACAGGTATATCCCTTCATTCCTTACAAGAATTGGAAAAACTGCTGGAACTTTATCATTTTTACCGCTGCCATGCAAAGCATTTGATTAATTTAGCGCATGTAAAGCGATATACCCATAAAACCGCTCTAATTGAACTCAGTAACTCTTACCATCTAAAAGTAGCCTTTGATCGTAAAATAAAATTTAAACAGTTGATAAACAGCACATTCCCCCCCCCCTGTAAGCATAAAAGCAACGATGAAAATACTAATCTGTAAAATTGGGTTTAGGTGCTATTTCATTGGGTTTAGATCCTATTACAATGGGTTTAGTGCCTGAAACGTTGGGTTTAGCCTTTTGGGGGTTGTAGGCTATTGACAGGTATTTTATTGCATCATAACTTTGCTTTTGATAAATCAAATTTTTGTTTAACAATTAAAATCTTATTTTTATGAAAAAAATGGAAATTGAACAAATGGAGCAAATTGAAGGTGGCGTTACACAAGAACAATATTGCGCTACATTGGGCGCTCTTTTAATTGGTGGCGGTTATCAAGGAGATTACGAATACGGATTTTCAGTTTATCGTGAACACTGTGCTGGGATACCAATTTGGGATTAGAGTAATAAAAAATCAAAATCTTATCTTGCAATACCACTGAACAATAATGTTATGACCATTTCCTGGCATTTCAATCGGGATAATGGTCATAACTATAACAAATTTGTTTTTTTTCGAAAAAAGCAATTTTCTTTTAATTCAAGTACGCTAAATATGCATTTATTAAAGATGAAACGAAGACTCCTGTTAGCACTAACATTTTGTCTAATTACAAATTTTCTGTTGGCCCAACCAAATAAGAAAATTAATGGTATTGTTCTTTCAGCTGATAATATAACTTATTTGAGTTACGCCAGTGTTGGTATTGAAGGTACTGGTATTGGTACTGTAACAAACGAAGCCGGGGTTTTCACACTATATATTCCATATGAAAATTTGGCAGGTAGTATTAAAATTAGTTATGTCGGCTTTAAATCTTTAGAAAAAAAAATATTAGATATTGTTAGCGATACAATTCATTTTAAACTTGAACCTGATTCCTTAGTTTTAAATGGGGTTATAGTCCTGCCAAATGGGATTACTCCGGGCGAAATTCTTAAAGAAGCTATTAGCCGTATTTCAAAAAACTATGACAGGCAATCATTTTATCTACAAGCTTTTTATCGCCAGATGGCTACAAAAGACGAAACCTACACACGTTTACTGGAAGCGGCCATTGAAATTCAGGATTTTGGATATGATGCAAATTCAGACAGAAGAAAAGTTAAAGTAATAGAATTACGAAAAAGTGATGATTTTATTGAACGGGGATGGCGGGATTTTTTGGTGAAAGCGATTTATGGTACTACTAACGGAATGATAACTACAATTACCGATTGTGATTGGGTGAGTAAAATGTATGAAAAACGAAATAGTTTTGATCCGCATAAAAATAAAATTTCCTTGAACCGTATATTGAAATTTGACGGACAAGAGGTTTATGAGATTGAGTTTGAAAACACAGATTTTAGCCTTGATAATAAAACCATATATTATATAAATACAAGCGACTACGCAATTATTAAGGTGGATTGTAAGTATCAATTTCCTTCAAATAATTCAAATAGTGATAAAAGTGTAAAAGCATTGTTTTATGCTTCAAAGTGGGGAACGCAATCAATTTATCGCAAAGTAGGTGATAAATATTACTTATCCTATGGAAAACGGACAGAACCAGCAAGCTTTGCTGCTGTAGAAAAGGATAAAATTGGTGTAGGCGATCAGTTTATACAGCATGAAATTTTAATTAACAATGTTTTAACGCAGCGTTCGAGCTGGGATAGGGTAAAACGGAAAGAAAAACAAATGAAGGATACAGATATTTATAATCAATCCTTTAAATACAATCCGGAATTTTGGGCTAACTATGTTATTATATTGCGTAATCCTATCCTTAAACAGGTCAGGAAT
>JBBQSY010000040.1:0-29326 GCA_038213495.1 Bacteroidales bacterium | reverse complement strand
AAATTACGCATTGAAAACAGACCCAAGTCCCAAATCTCAAATCTCAAGGACCCAGACCTAATCTTAAACCCCGCTTGGAATTTGATCCAAATGGCTATCGGGATTGGAATTTGAGATTTAATGAATGTGGAAATTTATCCCGTTTTAAGTATAAAAGATGTCCTCCCACAATGGGCAACTCCACATGCATAATCAGATCTTTATCCTCTTCAGCAATTTCCGGCATGCCTTCTGCCGGCGGAATATCACGGAAACGGGAAATACCTCCCCTGCCGTAGTCACCACCAAAAACAGATTTGTAAAAGCTGAATGCTTCCTCTGTATTGCGGGCAAAATTTAGATATGTGCTTACCCTGGCCATATTAAACGGTTTATTGTGCTAATTCCGGATTACGAATTTTAACACATTGATTATCATTGTTTTATCTGCAAATCCAATGTGCCTCGCGAAACATGGTTTGTTTAATTTTAAAACAAATAAGCTGTTTTTATGTTCAATTTTTCTATGTGTTCATAAAGAGTGTATACCGAGATGAGGTGAGGCAATAAAGATTTCCTGGTTCACCAAAACAGGATGATTTCAGCATCCGGGAATCAAATTATGATTGTTTAAAAAATCCGGAATAAGGATATAATTTGTTTATTCTGCAGACAACCTCCCTGTGTCAGAAGTTTTGCCAGGATAAAATTATTTTATCTTGTACAGGATGATTTACCTGTTTGATATTAAAGAAATTACACCGGGAAAGAATCTGCTTTTCAAAAAGGAGTTTCAGCGAATTTGCAACAGGATTCCATCCATTGAAGTCCTTTATTTATCTTTGCGCCATTCCAAACGGAAATAGAATTTTAATTATGGACTTCGAAGCAACTGAATATACACTGCAATCACTGGTTACAGGTGAAATTTTTGAAGATACCGGGTGGCTGCTTGATGCACCAAACCAATCAAAACCCGGACTCATCAGGGCGATGTACAAACACAAACAGATGAATCCGAAGGACAATTCCTACGGTATTTACCGTTTTGCCGACTGGCTGCCTGTAAGCCGCATGCTGCAAGGATCTTCGGCGCCGGTTACGTATAAAAGTTCTGGCCTTGCAACCCATCTCGGACTTCAAAACCTTTATATTACTTTCAGCGGTTACTGGCCCGAAAAAGGCACACTGATGACAACCTGTTCCTTTAAAGAAACGGAAGCTTATTCCGTTTGTGGCCGCATGGATCCGCAGCAAAGCCTTGTACTCGTGGTGGCATCGGCCGGCAACACAGCACGTGCTTTTGCCAAAGTTTGTTCCGATAACAAAATTCCCTTGTTACTGTGCGTTCCCGAAGATAACCTGGATGCTCTGTGGTTTGAAAAACCGCTCAATGATTGCGTTAAACTGATTTCGACACGCAGCGGAAGTGACTATTTTGATGCCATTCATCTTTCGAACCTGGCGTGCCAGTGCGAAGGTTTTATAGCCGAAGGCGGTGCCAAAAATGTTGCCCGCCGCGACGGTATGGGAACCACCATGCTTTCGGCAACTACTTTTATCGGGCAACTTCCTGATTATTATTTCCAGGCAATCGGAAGCGGTACCGGGGCTATTGCGGCATGGGAAGCTAATCTCCGTCTTATTGCGGATGGCCGTTTTGGCAATAAACTATCGAAACTGATGGTTTCACAGAACGGACCTTTCGTACCTATTATGAACGCATGGAATGCCAATTCGCGCGAAATGCTCCCGTTCGACCATGAAACCGCACGCAAGCAGGTTGAGATCATCGATGCCAAGGTACTTTCGAACCGGAAACCACCCTACCCTCCTGTTGGCGGGCTCTATGATGCCCTTACCGAAACAAATGGAGAAGTGTTGTCGGCTACCAACGAGGATGCACGACAGGCGGCACAACTTTTTATAAAATACGAAGGCAACGATATTCACCCGGCTGCGGCAGTGGCTGTCGCAACACTGATTAAGTCAGTACAAGAGAACAAAATTGAGCCTGAATCAATAGTTATGTTGAATATTACCGGTGGCGGCGAAGATAGATTCAAAACCGGAAAAACACTATACTATCTGAGGTCTTCCGAAATTTTCGATATCGATCCTTCGCAGGAGGAGGTGAATATTGCTTTGAGAAAACTATTCCGGTAAACCCGATCGAGTGTCAGACACCCTGCGGGTGTGAAATGTCAGTGTCAGACACCCTGCGGGTGTGCAGACACTTAAACAGATAAAAATGAACAACGAAGTAGTTGGAATTATTGCAGGCGCCTTGTCATGCACCACCTTTCTGCCACAGGTGATAAAAACCTGGAAATCCAAGTCAACCAAGGATATTTCACTGAATATGTTTCTGATTGCGGCTGTCAGCACAACTCTCTGGCTGATTTATGGCATTCTGATCCACAGCATTTCGATAATTGGAACCAATATAGTTGTGCTTTTCTTTTCACTGGTTATGCTGATGCTGATTTTCGTACACCGGGAAAAGAAGCAACGCGATTAATAGTTGGAACGCAGATTAACGCGGAAAGAACGGATTAACGCGGATTTTTTCTTGAGTTTTTATAAACTTTCCTTGCGAACTCTGGCTTTTTGCCAAAGTTTAAAAGCAATCCAACCTCTATTTCTGTTCCACGAAGATAATTGAGTATCTGCCATTCAAACTCTTCAACCAGAACATCTACTGCTTTTAATTCTAATATTATCAGGTTGTTGACTACCAAGTCGGCGTAATAATCGCCTACAATGTTACCTTTATAAAATACTTTGATTGGTTTTTGTGCTTCAACCTGAAATCCTCTGGCTTTCAATTCTAAATACATTGAATTCTGGTAAACTTTTTCAAGAAAACCATACCCTAATTCATTGTAAACATCATAAAAAGCTTTCAAAATAGCATCCGTCAATTCCTTATACTCTAGGTCCATATAGAAACAAATTTTTATAAATATCTGCGTTCATATGTCTTTTTCCCATCATCCGCGATCCATCCCAGAAAAGAAATATTCATCTGCGGTAATCCGTTCTTTCCGCGTTAATCCGCGTTCTAACTTTTACTTCATATTGTGAAACACATTGATCACATCGTCATCTTCTTCCATTTTTTCCAGTAGTTTTTCAACATCGGCCTGCTGTTCTTCGTTTAGTTCCTTGGTATCGCCGGGGATGCGCTCAAAAGCAAATGATTTGATCTCAAACGTATTGTCCTCCAGGTATTTCTGAATGGATCCAAAATTGTGAAAATCAGCATACAGTACGATCTCACCTTCATCAACAAATATTTCGTCCAATCCGAAATCAATCAGTTCAAGTTCGAGTTCCTCGATATCAATTCCCTCTTTCATAGCCACCTTGAAAGTACATTTGCGATCGAATAAAAAATCGGACATCCCGGTAGTGCCCAGACTGCCACCGTATTTATTGAAGTACATACGGACGTTAGCAACTGTGCGTACAGGGTTATCGGTCGCCGTTTCCACAACTACCGCCACGCCATGAGGCGCATAGCCTTCGTAAACTACTTCCTTGTAATCGGACGAATCTTTCGACACGGCACGTTTTATAGCACGGTCGATATTGTCTTTCGGCATGTTTTCGCTTTTGGCGGTCTGTATAAGTAAGCGCAGCCTTGAATTGCTGGACGGATCGGAGCCACCGGCTTTAACCGCCATTTCGATATCCTTGCCCAAACGGGTAAAAACCCTGGCCATATTTCCCCATCGTTTCATCTTGCGTGCCTTGCGAAATTCGAATGCTCGTCCCATAATGTATTGCTGTATTTGTATTGAATACTTTTGTTGATCTGGCAAAAATACTCCGAATCCAGCAATTGAAAAAACAATCTTTTACAAAATAATGCAAAGACGAATTATACTGGTTAACTAAAACTTGCAACGGTATCGGTTTAAGCCGGTTGTAATTTGCCAGGCGCATGAGCAGGGTTGTGCCCGGGCCATTCTTATTTTCAAAAAAGCCTCCTGATATTTCATCCTAACAATTTAATGCCTTTGATTGTTTAGTATGTTAAATTTCATTCCTGCCTGGTCAACATGAATGGTTGAGCATGATTTTATTTTACATGTATAATAGTTGGCACCAGGGCAAAACTAATGCTCAGCCCGACATGGCACTTTACAATTGCAGGACAGAATAAGCAAAACGAAATAACAAATTATGACAATGAGTGATAAAAAGAAGTTATCAGCAGAACAACGTGAAGAACTAATCAGCGTATTAAAAGCCCGTTTTGAGAAAAACATGAGCCGGCATACAGGCCTTGAGTGGGCAAAAGTACAGGCAAAGCTGGAAGCTGACCCCGATAGCATTCAGAATGAAAAGCTATGGTCGCTCAACGAAATGGAAAGAACCGGCGGTGAGCCGGATGTTGTTAGATATGATAATATGACGGGCGAATACATTTTTTATGATTGTTCAACGGAAAGTCCTAAAGCACGAAGAAGCCTCTGCTACGATCGCAAAGCCCACGAGTCGAGGAAAGAATATAAACCGGAAAACAGCGCTATCGATATGGCTGCTGCCATGGGTATTGAGCTTTTAACTGAAGCACAATACCGTGATATGCAGGAACTTGGAAATTTTGATATGAAAACATCAAGCTGGATACTGACACCTTACGAAATCCGAAAACACGGTGGCGCTATCTTCGCTGATTTCCGTTACGAGCATGTATTTATTTACCACAATGGCGCAGAATCGTACTATGCCGCCAGGGGATTTCGAGGATCGTTGAAGGTGTAAATTTTACACGGGCAAATGAGTTTGAATTTAGAAGCGGATAAGCTGAGAAAGAATCTGCCAAAAGTTCCGGAAAGTATAACAAGTGAATAACCAAAAACCGGCCATCTACAGCGGGTCTGTGAGGCTGGTGCGTCTTTATTTATGATGCGTCCAAACCAGGGTTTCGGATTGATTGATAACAAATTCCAGTATGAAAAAAGCCGGTCCATTCCTGAACCGGCTTTTTCATTACTTGCGGATATATTATTTGATAATCCTCATTTTGTAGAACGAGCGGTAAACAAAATAAAGTGCAATTAAAAAGAATACACCGCCTACGTATGGCGCAATGGCATAAAAACTTTCCGAAATGGCTATTTCCATAGCCAGCAATCCAAACAAAGTGGTAAACTTAATAATTGGATTCAGAGCTACCGAAGATGTATCCTTGAAAGGATCACCCACAGTATCGCCGACAATGGAGGCTTCGTGTAAAGGAGTACCTTTTTCACGCAGATCAACTTCAACCACTTTTTTGGCATTATCCCATGCACCACCGGCATTAGCCATAAAAAGTGCCTGGAACAATCCGAAAACAGCTATCGAAATAAGGTAGCTTACAAAAAACGAAGCAGCTGCATAGGTAATTTCAGGAGTTGCACCATCCATATTGCGGTAGCCGGCAAAGAAAGCAAATGCAAGGGCAAATGAGAAGATTCCGATAAAGATATTCAACATACCTGTCTGCGCATACTGTGTACATATTTTCACTACTTCCTTCGAAGTTTCGATGGAAGCACTGCTGTCGGCACCTTCGTCGAGCTTAATGTTCTTCTTGATATACTCCACCGCACGGTAAGCACCGGTTGTAACTGCCTGTATGGATGCTCCGGTAAACCAGTAGATTACTGAACCACCGGCAAGGAAACCAAGAATAGTGTATGGATTAAGGATGTTGAGAATTGTTTCGGGTGCGATACCAAATTTGTGCTTGATCACTAATATCAGTGAAAAAATCATGGTTGTAGCTCCTACTACGGCGGTGCCTATAAGCACTGGTTTTGCCGTGGCTTTAAAGGTATTTCCAGCACCATCGTTAGCTTCGAGGAAATGTTTTGCATTTTCGAAATCGGGCTTGAATCCAAAATCCTTTTCAATTTCCGATGCGGCATTGGGATTTTCCTCGATCAGCGAAAGCTCATAAATACTCTGAGCATTGTCAGTAACCGGCCCGTAGCTGTCAACAGCGATTGTTACCGGGCCCATGCCAAGAAAACCGAAGGCAACAAGTCCGAATGCGAAAATGGACGGATAGATCATAAGCTCGGCCAGGCCATAAGTAGAAGCAAAATATGCCGTGAACATCAGAACCAGGAAAACCATTCCCTGCCAGAAAGCGCTGAAGTTACCCGCAACAAGACCCGAAAGAATATTGAGCGATGCCCCGCCTTCGCGCGAAGCAGTAACAATTTCGTTCACGTGGTCCGATTTGGGACTTGTAAAAATTTTGGTAAACTCAGGAATCAGAGCTGCACCAAGCGTACCGCAACTGATAATAATGGAAAGTGTCAACCAAAGGTTATTCCCAAGCGATGCCAGCATAAAATAACTAACTGCGAAAGTTACCAGGATAGAAAGTAAAGAAGTGATCCAAACCAGTGTGGTCAAAGGTTTTTCAAAATCCAGATCCACGGCATCGCGGTATTTGGCATTGGTATAGACTTTATTAATGTAAAATGCACCAATTGAAGTAATTACCATGAGTATACGCATCAGGAATATCCAGGTAAGCAAGAGTGTTTGATCGGCAATTTGCAGCACCGCCAGCACAATAAAGCTGATAAGTGCAACACCTGTAACACCATATGTTTCGAAACCATCGGCAGTAGGTCCAACACTGTCACCTGCGTTATCACCGGTACAATCGGCAATTACTCCCGGGTTACGCGGATCGTCTTCTTTTATTTTAAAAACCACTTTCATCAGGTCGGAACCGATGTCAGCAATCTTGGTAAAAATACCACCTGCAATACGCAATGCCGAAGCTGCCAACGATTCGCCTATGGCGAAGCCAATGAAACTGGCACCGGCATATTCGCGGGGAACAAATAGCAGGATTGTAAGCATCATAATAAGCTCAACGCTCACCAGCAATACGCCTATACTCATTCCGGCATCCAACGGGATATTAAGCAGCTTAAGCGGTTTGCGCTCCAACGAAGCAAAAGCCATACGGCTGTTAGCCAGTGTATTCATACGAATACCGAACCATGCAACACCATATGAACCAAGGATTCCGATAACGGTCCATGAGAGAATGAGTAAAACACCTCCAATACTCATTTCGCCCAGGTATCCGAAATAGAAAGCAATACAGGCTGCAATAAAAGCAAAAAGTATAACAATAAATTTCCCTTGCTGGATAAGGTAAGTTTTACAGGTTTCGAAAATGATGTTTGCTACATCGAGCATACTTTTGTGTGCCCTTAGTTTTTTAACCGAACTAAACTGGTAATACCCGAAGAGCAATCCGAGTATACAAATTACAAATCCGAACAACAGTAGGTTGTTCTGATCAAGGGTGAGGTTCGGAATTTTAAGATCGGCTTCGCTGGCAAAAACCGGGAAGGCCGCCAGGGTTAAAGCAATCAGTGCGAAAATTTTCTTCATTTGCATAACAGATATATTGGTTTAATTATTTGGTTTGAAGCGCATCAAATATAGGAAGGATTCGATTTACATCAATAATAAAGTTGAAAAGGATTGAAAAAACGTTATTAGGTATTCTGGGAAGCTTAATTTAATCAATATTTAAAACAGGAATGATAGCCAAATCCTGACATTCCTCGTACTTTGTTGTCCCTTGTTTTTTAATGCATTTGCAGAGTTTTCTTTATTTGGTGGCAACCACAAACAGGTCAAAACATCCTTCAGTAGTGACATTTAGAAAAAAATCGGAAAGTGAAACCTTATTCACAATTTCAGTGCTGCTGTCGAGCAGTCTGCGGCGATTCAGGCGATTCATAATATCATAAGGAATTTGCAGAAGCCGGCGAGGAAGCCGGTACTGCAGGTTAAGCACATCAAACCTGGTAATCCGTTTTACCGAAGCTTTGTTGCGCTCGTGGTATTCCATCACTTGTCCGCTGCCAAACACACCTTTTACTTCAACTTTATTAAAGCTTTTAGCTATATGTGCTAACAATTCCTCCGCAGTATATTCGCGGATATGCCATGGATTCCGGGTGAGCGACATAAGACGGTTCGGCGTGGTAAGAAGCAGCATGCCGCCCGGTTTCAAAACCCTGTGTATTTCACTGATAAAAGATCTGTCATCCTGAATATGCTCAATCACCTGGAAACTAACTGCAAAATCAAAACTGTTGTCTGCGATTCCGGCCAGCGAAGGAAGCAACTGCTTCCGGAATTCCACATTGGAATGACCTGAAACTTCTGTATCAAATTTGTCGACGGCCAGGTACTTTTGAGCAAGCGGTGCCAGCAATTGTATTCCATACCCTTCGCCGCTGCCAAGCTCAATAATATCCCCCTTAACGAATTCGGATGCAGCCTTGTAAGCATAAAGACAGCGGTTATAAATTACCTGTTCTGAAGGATCGTGTCCGGAGCTGCGTTCGGCTGTTTGCATAAGATAACCTTTGATATTTGAGGTGCAAAGGTAATGGAAATAGCGAAATCAAAGCTTTACGTATACATCGGCAGAATTTTGCATTTATTATGTACTTTTGTATTATCAATGAATTCTGAAAATGTAATAACCAATTCCCATGCATACTTTCCGAAGCATACTAACTCAGGAGCCAGAAGGCGGATATACCGCAAATATTCCCTCATTACCAGGCTGTGTCACATATGGAGATAATATTGATCATGCCATTGAAATGGCCAAAGAGGCTATTGAGGGATATCTGGTAGTTTTAAAAGAGCAGGGTGATGAAATCCCAGATGACAACAATACCTTGGAATATTCTTTAACTCTGGCTTCATAAGAAATGAGTAATTTACCCTCACTTACTCCAAAAGAACTCATTAAGGTTCTTGAGCGAAAAGGATTTGTATTAAAACATATACATGGAAGTCACCATTAATTTGTTCATCCGGTCATTGGTAAGATCACAGTTGTTCCAATGCATACAAAAGACCTGGAAAAAGGGACTTTGCATGCCATTCTGAAACAGGCAGGTATAGAAAAAGGTGATTTAGCAAAATAATTTAGGATAAGGATTTTACTATTGCGTTTTAAGGAATTGTGAGAATCAACTATATTCAAAAAAAAAATCATATTTTTTGTACATGATAAATTTATCTTTATCTTTGTGTTCCAATTTCACCCAATGAGCCTTAATACACATACTTTTTTCAATAATTGGTGGCGCCGATGGCTCATGCACATCGTAGCGTAATCCCGGGTATGTAAAAAATATAAGAATACTCAAGTTAAGGGCACATCGTTACGATGCGCCTTTTTCGTTTTCAATCCATTCATTTTCTAACTCAACAATTACTTTTATGCAAAACAACAAACGTAACATTGTGCTTCTGCCTGAAGAAATGCCCGATAAATGGTATAACATTGCCGCCGACCTGGGTGGAAAAATGCTGCCACCCTTGCATCCCGGCACACTGAAACACCTGGATGCCGCTTCGATGAGCGCTCTTTTCCCTGATGAACTGATTAAACAGGAAATGTCGGCTGAACGCTTTATCCCGATTCCTGATGAAGTACGCGAATTGTATTCTATGTTCAGGCCATCGCCTTTGTACCGGGCAGTGAACCTCGAAAAAATGCTTGGCACGCCGGCAAAAATCTATTACAAATACGAAGGAGTGAGTCCGGCTGGTTCACACAAAACCAATACGGCTATCCCGCAGGCATATTACAACAAACTGGAAGGTGTTAAAAAGATCGCTACCGAAACAGGAGCTGGTCAATGGGGTAGTGCACTTAGTTTTGCCTGCAACCATTTTGGCATTGATTTACAGGTCTTTATGGTAAAAGTGAGCTTCGACCAGAAACCGTACCGCAAAATGCTTATGAATTTATGGAATGCTTCCGTCGAAGCTTCCCCCAGCATAACAACACAGGCAGGCCGGAACATTCTTGCTCAGCATCCCGACAGTCCTGGTAGCCTGGGTATAGCTATCAGCGAGGCCATCGAAATTGCAGTTAGTGACCCAAATACCAAATATTCACTCGGCAGTGTGCTGAATCATGTGCTCCTGCATCAAACTATTATCGGGCTTGAGGCCGAGAAGCAATTTGAAAAAATAGGCGATTATCCCGATGTCGTTATCGGATGTTTAGGAGGAGGATCAAATTTTGCAGGAATTTCTTTCCCTTTCATAAGGCATAATCTGGATGGCAAAAAGAAAACCAGGTTTATTTCAGTTGAACCTTCTTCCTGCCCGAAACTTACAAAAGGGAAATTCAGGTACGATTTCGGCGATGTGGCTGGCATGACTCCCCTCCTGCCTATGCATACCCTTGGCCACGATTTTATCCCGCCCGGAATTCACGCCGGCGGGTTACGTTATCATGGGGCAGCTCCGCTTGTTAGTGCATTGGTTAACGAAGGAATTGTAGAACCGCAAGCAATTCATCAGCTGGAATGTTTTGAAGCAGGAATAAAATTTGCCCGGGCCGAAGGTATTCTTCCGGCACCTGAAACCACCCACGCCATAGCTTCCACCATCAGGGAAGCATTGAAAGCAAAAGCCGAAAATACGCCCAAAACCATTCTTTTCAACCTGAGTGGCCACGGCTATTTCGATATGTATGCCTACCAGCAATACTTCGACAATAAACTGACCGATTATGTTTTTGATGAATCCATACTTGGAAATATTGAAGGACAGACTCACCCGATTGAGCTGGCATTTAAATAAAATAAATTTGTTCTGATATCAAAAACGCACCCTGTAAATAACAAGGTGCGTTTTTTTTATTTCTATAAAACCTGGTATTGCTGGTGCAGATTTGTAATCTACACCCTGAGAGTTTGGATTTGAAATCCCGAACAATTGAACGTTAATCCTTCAATACTTTGTTAACTAAATCCGCAGCTTCCTGCAACGTAGTGGCTGAAAAAACGGCGAGACCTGAATTATTGATCAGTTCTTTTGCTTCAATGGCATTTGTGCCCTGCAGCCTTACGATAATCGGAATGGGAATATTGCCGATGTTTTTATACGCATCAACAATTCCCTGGGCAACCCGGTCGCAGCGCACTATACCACCGAAAATATTTACAAGTATGGCTTTTACAGCCGGATCTTTCAGAATAATCCGGAAAGCGCGTTCAACTCTTTCGGCATTGGCGGAACCTCCCACATCGAGAAAGTTGGCCGGATCGCCTCCGCTTTGTTTGATGATATCCATGGTTGCCATTGCCAGTCCGGCGCCGTTCACCATGCAACCCACATTACCATTCAGTTTTACATAATTAAGGTTATACTTTCCTGCTTCCACTTCCGAAGGATCTTCTTCGTGGATATCGCGCATAGCAGCATAATCGGGATGGCGGTACAAGGCATTCCCATCCAGGCGCATTTTGCAGTCGACGGCCATAATTTTGTCATCGCTGGTTTTCAGAACCGGGTTTATTTCGAGCATTGCACAATCGGCACCCATGTATGCATCGTAAATGCCTCTAACGAATTTCACCATGTTTTTATGAGCTTCGCCCGAAAGGCCGAAGTTGAATGCTACATTCCGGCACTGAAAAGGCTGCAAACCCACTTTACGGTCGATAATTTCAACAAATATTTTATCCGGTGTGTGTTCGGCTACTTCTTCGATATCCATGCCCCCTTCGGTCGAATACATTATCATTGCTTTTCCTTCCTGACGGTTAAGCAGCATGCTGAGATAGAACTCCTTGGTTTCGGAAGCACCCGGGTAATACACATCCTCCTGGATAAGAACCTTGCGGACCAGTTTGCCTTGTGCGCCCGTTTGAGGAGTTATAAGATTCATCCCCAGTATGTTGGTTGCTTTTTCGCGGGCATCGTCGAGGGATTTGGCCAGTTTTACACCGCCGCCTTTTCCACGGCCGCCAGCGTGAATCTGTGCTTTGACCACACAAAACTGCGATCCGCTTAGTTTCTGAATTTCTTTGGCCGCGTTAACTGCCTGGTCTATTGTTTCGGCCATAATTCCCCTTGGAACGGGCACTCCGAAACTGCTTAAAATCTGCTTGGCCTGGTATTCGTGAAGATTCATTGTAAATGGATTTTATTTTACGTTGTAATTTTTACTAATTTTAACCTGAAAATTATTTTCCCTTAAGCAATATTTTACAAAAATCATAAAGCATTGATTTGTTATACTTTATAAAATATTTGAAAAAAACATGAAAGGGAGTTTTCTTAAATTGTATCACTTGGCTAAAATAATTATTTTTCTAACATTAAAGGTATAAAAGGCAACGTATATATTTGCAAACTCAAAATTGAATTTAAGTGCGTATATTTTTTCTGATTATTTTAACTTTTTTATCCGCGATAACCTCTTTTGGCGGGAAGAATCCTGATCCCGGTGCGGTAAGAAAATCTGTTCAGGCAGTTAAAATCAACCTGGCACCAAGGATAGATGGCCTGCCTGATGATTCGGTCTGGCAAAGTATCCCTTTTATTTCGGATTTCAGGCAATATCTACCGGTTTATGGTATATCGCCCTCTTTTTCTACGGAAGTAAAGATTGCCTATGATGATTATGCTATTTACCTGCTTGCCTATATGTACGATCCAAATCCCGACAGCATTTTGCGGCAGTTAGGCTTACGTGATGAAGAACACCTGAACGCGGATATGTTCACCATTGAGTTCGACACTTATAATAACCAACTGGATGCATATACTTTCACGGTTACAGCATCAGGCGTCCAGCTTGACTCGCGCGAATCGGATGAAACCTATGATGCCGTATGGGAAAGCAAAGTAAACATTGTGCATAACGGATGGATTGCCGAGCTAAAAATACCATACTCCGCATTAAGGTTTGCCTCCCGTAAATCACAGGTATGGGGAATGCAGATTGTCCGATCCATACGTCGTTACCGCGAAACTTACCATTGGGCGCTTGAGTTACCTGAAGCATCAAACAAGCTGCCATACTGGGGTATGCTGTTGGGAATTGAAAATATTAAACCGCCGGTCAGGCTTTCTGCCACGCCTTATATTTTGCTTCAAGCCGAGCATTATCCTAATACATATCCGGCAAATGATATTTCAACATCCATTGGAGGAGGGCTGGATCTTAAATACGGAATCAACGAGAGCTTTACCCTCGACATGTCATTGCTTCCCGATTTCAGCCAGGTGCAATCCGACAACAAAATCAAGAATCTGACAGCCTTCGAGACCGTGTATGAAGAACAGCGGCCGTTTTTCAAGGAAGCTGTTGATTTGTTTATGAAAGGAGATATATTTTATTCCAGGCGGATTGGAAAAACCCCGTCATTGTTTTACAGTGTAGAAAATAATCTGAACCAGGGTGAATATCTTGAAAAAAATCCGGTTCAGCAGCGACTGATAAATTCAACCAAGGTATCGGGCCGGAATAAAAAAGGACTTGCCATCGGGATTTTAAATGCGGTTACAGCCAATACCTATGCTGTAGCTATTGATGGGGAGGGCAAGGAAAGAAAAATTCTTACCGATCCGCTTACCAATTATAACCTGCTGGTTTTTGACCAGGCACTGAGGAAAAATTCGGATTTCTATATAACTAATACCAGTGTTATCCGCGACAATATTAACCGGGATGCCAATATTACTGCAACAGGGCTTACCCTCAATGATAAAACCAATACATACCGGCTGAGACTCTCGGGAGGAATGAGCCAGGTTTTTCTGCCCGGATCAACTCCCGAAAACAGATCCGTTACTAATCGAGGGTTTAAATATGGAATCGGTATCAGGAAAACCAAAGGCAATTTCCTGTGGTCCTTAAGCCGTTCATCCATGGATGAAAAGTTCGACGCCAACGACATGGGATTGACTTTTTACAATAATTATAACAACAATTCGGCAAGCGTGAGTTATAACTTGTATAAACCTTTCTGGATTCTGCGCGACATGTCGAATACGATTACCGTTACAAATCAGAATAATTTTACCACGCATAAACCGGAAACTGCGAAAGTAAGGTATAATACTTTTTTGAATACATTAAACTATCTGACGATTTGGTTCGAAGCCGGACATAACTTTAGAGAGACATATGATTATTACGAACCACGTAAACCTGGCTTGTACTATATGAAGCCGAAAGCAAGCTGGGGCAAGCTGGGGTTTTCGTCGGATTACCGGAAAACATTTGCACTCGACGGAGGAATAAGCGGCATTTATTCTTCACGGGATGGATCAAAAGGATTTACGGCGCAACTTTCGCCGATTGTGAGGTTCAATAATCATTTCTCCTTAAAACTATCCTCCAGTTATGAAAAGGATATAAACGATTTCGGATTTGCAGGCAAAAATGAAGAAAATGTGATTTTCGGCAAAAGGGAAATCAATACAGTCGTAAATTCCCTCACCGCTAAATACTTGTTTATAAATAATCTTTCGTTGAGCCTTGTTACCCGACATTACTATGCCCGCGGGAAATACAACAGCTTTTTTATTCTTCAGGATAACGGATACCTTGAACCCTATCCAACCTATCAGCAAAATCATAATTTCAGTTTTAACACCTTCAATATCGATATGGTTTTGTCATGGATATTTGCACCGGGAAGCAGCCTGAATTTGGTCTGGAAAAATGAGATAACCAGTGAAAAAGACAACGTTTCAGGAAATTATTTCAATAATCTCGATAATACAATCCGCGAACCTCAGGTTAACAATATTTCACTAAAAGTGCTTTACTATATTGATTACCTGATGTTTAAACGGAAAGCTAACTAAGAGGGGTTTGAAGGTAGGAGGATAAAGGATAAAGGGTAAAGGATGTCCGATCTTAGGCACCATTCTTCTAATGAAAAACCTTACTTCATGAAGGCACAAGGCTTACGAAAACGGAGACTTTTAACGAATTTGAAAAATTCTAAAATATCTTAAACACAAGGTTTTACATAAATTGTACCTTTACGGCCACAAACTGCACTATGATATCAGGAAAAAATATACATAAATCTTACGGAACACTCGAAGTGCTCAAGGGCATAGACCTGGAGATTGACAAAGGAGAGATCGTATCGGTGGTAGGTGCCTCGGGTGCAGGTAAAACAACGCTGCTGCAAATAATCGGAACACTCGATAAACCCACTTCGGGCCTTATAAAATTCGACAACCAGGATGTTGCTTCGCTGAGTGAGAAGCGTATATCATCGTTTCGAAACAAAAATATTGGATTTGTATTCCAGTTTCATCATTTACTGCCTGAATTTACGGCCATTGAAAACCTGTACATTCCGGCTTTTATTTCAGGTGTTTCGCAAAAGGATGCCCATAAAAGAGCCATGGAACTGCTTGATTTTCTGCACTTATCCGAACGCGCGGAGCACAAGCCATCGGCACTTTCGGGTGGCGAACAACAACGTGTTGCAGTTGCACGGGCGCTGATGAATCATCCTTCGGTAATCCTTGCCGACGAGCCATCGGGCAACCTCGATTCGGCCAATGCCAAAGAGTTGCACAAACTGTTTTTCACACTACGGGAAGAGTTCAATCAAACTTTTGTGATCGTTACGCACAACCAGGAGCTTGCAGATATGAGCGACCGGAAGCTGATGATGGTCGATGGACGAATCGTATAAGTCCCGGTTCCCGGACTGCGTACAACAGCAACATTTCCAAATTTGGTGAAAAGCAAACTACCTCTCATTGTATCCAATAAATGCAGAAAAAGAGCGTTATTACCTTTAGCCTGACCACAAACCACAGTTCTCAATGATACATTACTTTCCCCGGAAGGGTCTGAAAATATACCTGTCTTTTATTGGAATTATATTTTTACTCTCAGTAAAAACACCATGCCTGGCCCAAAGCCAGGCTATGGCTTCGGAATATCCATCACTTATACAACAGGCCGACCAGGCGCTAGCCGCAAAGGATCTTGCCAATGCTTTGCTTTATTATGAAAAAGCCACTCATGCCAGGCCCGAGCTCAGCTACGCATCAGGTAAAATAACCGAAATTAATTCAGCGCTCGAAGCCGATCCTAATAAAAGGGCAGTTCTATTCGAAAATACTATTATTAAAGCAGAGAGTCTGTTGAACCAGAAAAGCTATCCGGATGCAAAAAAAGAATACCGCAAAGCTATCCTGATTGACCCTGCGCTGCAGTTCCCCAAAGACCGGCTTAGCCAGATTAGCGCCGTATATACGGACCCCGAAGACATTGCTTATTTTAACGAAACTATGGCAAATGGGGATAAAGCTCTTGTGGCCAATGAATTCGATAAAGCTGTTTCACTTTACGAAACCGCACTCACTGTAAAACCGGATGATAAAGGCGTTAAAGATAAGATTGCCAAAACAAGGAAGCAAAAGACTGATTACAAAATCCAGTCCGAAACTTCGGCTAAAAATATTGCTGCCGGGGATAAACTGCTTAAGGCCGATAACAGAACCGATGCCCGCTCCGCTTATCAGAAAGCGCTCGAGATGACCCCCGATAACCTATACGCCAAACAGAAAATACAGGAAATAGACAACTACCTGCTTAATCAAAAAGCACTGCAGGATACCTATGATAAAGTAATTGAAGTAGCCGACCAATTATACATCAGCCGCGACTTTACCAATGCCCGCCTCAAATACCAGGAAGCACTGAAAGCCAAGCCTGAAGCCCGGTATCCGAAAGATATGCTCGAAAAAACGAAAGCAGGTGAATCGCAACTGCATTCGGATCAGCAAAAATACGATGCGGCATTAGCGGGTGCCGAAAATCTTTTAAAATCAGCCGATTACGAAGCCGCCCTGAACGGATTTAAGACTGCTTCCGGTATTAAACCAGAGGAGAATTATCCGAAAACTAAAATAGCCGAGACCGAAAAGATTATCAATGAGCGCAATACCCGCAAATTAGCATATGATCTTGCAAACAAAAACGGAGACCAGTCGCTGCTCGAAAAAAAATACGACATAGCTCTTACCTACTACAGCAATGCCCTCGCGCTGATGCCCGGCGAAGTATATCCGGCAAAGAAAATAGAAGAAATCAATATAATTGTTGAACAGGCACAAACACTCGATGAAAATTACAGGAAGTCGGTAGCTGAAGCTGACCAGCAATTCAGCCTGCAAAAATATGACGACGCTCTGTCTTCCTATACCCGGGCTCTCAGTTACAAAACAGGCGATACCTATGCCCTGTCCAGAATTCAGGAAGCTCAAAGCCAGCTTGCGCAATTGAAGAGTGTGGACGAAAACTACAGGGCGGCTGTAAGCAGCGGCGACAAACTTTTTTCAGAATCCAGATACGATGAAGCATTAACTGCCTATAAACAAGCCCTGGGCTTAAAACCGGCTGAGAAATACCCACAGGACAAAGCAGACGAGATCGGCAAGATACTTCTTAAACAGAATTCAGAAAACGAGGCATATAACCTTGCTGTAGCAAACGGCAACACAGCCATGAGCTCGGAGAATTACAACCAAGCCATAGCCTCATTCCAGGATGCACAGAAAATGAAGCCCGGGGAAGTATATCCAAAACAAAGGATTGACGAAATAAAGGCATTGATCGCGGCTGAACAAAAACGCCAGGAGCAGTATGTTACCGCCATAAATACCGGTGACCAGTTGTTTTCCGGCCGCAAATACGATCTTGCCCTGGTGGCATATAATGAAGCAGCGACTCTAAAAAAGAAAGAAAATTACCCGCAGGAGCAAATCGCTAAAATCAATAAGATACTTGGCGACCTGCGTTCGGCAGACGAAAATTACAAACAGGCTATTGCCGAAGGCGATCAGAATTTTAAAAATTTGAAATACACTGAAGCGATCGTTTCATTCCAAAAAGCATCCGGAATAAAACCTGCTGAAACGTACCCCAAAACGCAGCTGGAGAAAATTAACGCCCTCCTGAAAGAACAGCAGAAACTGGACGATGATTTCCTCACCTTGCTTGCATCGGCTGATCAAATGTTTGATACAAAAAAATATTCGGAATCCATACAGAATTACCGTAAAGCATTGGTATTGAAACCATCGGAAAAATACCCCTCAGAGAAAATTCTGGAATCTGAAAAGCAGATATTGGAACTGAAAGCTTTACAGGCTTTATATGACAAAGCCATAACCGAAGGCGACAAACAACTGGACTCCAAAGATCTCGAAAATTCACTTGTGTCCTTTAAGAACGCCAATTCCGCTAAGCCGGAAGAATCGTATCCATTAAAAAAGATAGCCGAAATACAGGCGATACTGGATAAAAATAAGGCTGAGAAGGATCGTTACCGCGAGGCTGTTGCCCTGGCTGATAAATTTTTCAAATCAGAAAAATACCGTGATGCCCTTGAACCTTACCAACGTGCAACTACCATCAGTCCGAACGAAAAATATCCTTTGGAGCAAATAGCTTTTATCAATACAAAGCTGGCTGAACAAGAGAAAATGGATGAAAATTATCAGAATCTGGTTGCTGATGCCGACATTCAGTTAAAATCCGGCAAATATGATGCAGCCCGCAATTTATATGTCCGTGCAGGCATATTGAAACCACAGGAGCAGCTTCCGCATGATAAAGTTGCTGAAATCGACGGCATTCTCGCTGATATAAAGATAAAAAACGAAAACTTCAGGAAAGCAATAAACACTGCTTCTGAATTATACGCTGCCAAAAACCTTGCCGGTGCAATCAAATCTTACGAAGAGGCCCTGCGCATAAAACCGGAGGAAAAGAATCCTCAGGAACGAATAAATGCGATAAGAGCCGAAATTAAGAACATTGAGGACAATTATTCCAAAGCTGTGGCCCTTGGCGACAACAAACTGGCTTCGAAAGATTTTATGGAAGCATTAAATGCCTACCAGCACGCACTCGAAATAAAACCTGCTGAGGAATACCCAAAATTGAAGATTGCTCTCATAAACTCACAATTGGAGGCTCAGCAGGAAGAACTGGCAAAAATGTATAATTCATATATTTCAGATGGTGACAGACTATTCGGATCCAAAGATTATACAGGTGCCAGATCTGCATTTACAAAAGCAGCCGGCATAAAATCCGCCGAAGTCTACCCCAAACAGCGTATCACTGAAATCAATAAAATAATTGATGAGATAGAACTTGCCCGCAAAGTGGAATATACCAAAGCACTGGGAGAAGCCGATAAATTGTATAACAGTAAAATATTTGACCTGGCTATCGATGCTTACGAGACTGCTTCAGGCATTAACCCAATGGATTCTTATCCTGTTGATCAGATCGCTAAGATCAGAAAGTACATGGCCGATCATGCCATCCAGGACCTGTATTCGCAGACGCAACTGATTAAAGCGGGTGAAGAAAAAAAATTCAACTTCCAGGCCATAGAGCCCAGGATGAGAAAGAACAATTACATCTTACTTAAAGCACGCTCAGCGGGCACTGCCGTTACTAAAGTTTATCTTAATTACGGAAAGGACGGCCAGAAAAACGGGGGAATCGTACTGAGGAGCCTCGATAAAACCACTATAAACGATTACCTTATCCGCATAAGCGTGCAGGACAAGTGGTATCGCGAGGATAATAACTGGATAAGCCTTTTTGTTGAAACCGGCGATATTGAAATTTCTAAAGTACAGATTGCCGCCGGCGATGAATAAGGGTTTGACGACCGTTGGTACAGATACACCTACAACATCTCTCCAGGATATCACAGGCAAATTCTTACTCAAAAATCCTTTTCTTCCCTGGACTCGTTTTAAATTCAAAAAAAAAACTGAAAACAATTCTTATTCTTCATTATAATTTTTAGATATTTGCTTCCAGTTAAAATCAAAGTATCAGATGACCAGTTTAACAGCGTATTTCAGTCGTTTCCGTAATGATATAATAGGGAATGATTTGGTATACACTACCCCTTTTGGAATCCAGAAAATGATTTATGCCGACTGGGTTGCCAGCGGCAGGCTCTATCGTCCCATCGAAGCAAGGATTTCGGACACAATCGGCCCGTGGGTAGCCAACACCCATACCGAAACCTGCGAAAGTGGCCAGTTGATGACAAAAGCCTACCACCAGGCCCAGCACATCATTAAAGAGCATGTAAATGCCGGGCCAAACGATGTACTTATTACTTCCGGATTCGGAATGACAAATGTGCTGGTAAAATTCCAGCGAATGCTCAATTTAAAGGTGCCCGAAAAAAATATCGCAGGTGAATTTATCTTTACCGGGCCAAAGCCGGTAGTTTTTATAACACACATGGAGCATCATTCCAACCATACTTCATGGTATCACACTATTGCCGATGTTGAAGTTGTTCCTCCTGGCAAAGATCTGCTTGTAGATCCTGAAAACCTGAGGCAACTGATAAAGAAGTTTGAAGACAGACCTCTTAAAATAGGCTCTTTTACTGCCTGTTCCAATGTTACCGGTATTGAAACACCTCTTCATGAACTGGCACGTATCATGCACGAAGCCGGGGGATATTGTTTTGCCGATTATGCTGCATCAGCACCTTATGTGGATATAAATATGCACCCAAGTGATCCGATGGAGAAACTGGATGCCGTTTTCTTTTCACCACACAAATTCCTTGGCGGGCCGGGATCTTCGGGTGTACTGGTATTCGATTCGGCACTTTACCATTGCAGGGTTCCCGATGCGCCCGGAGGCGGAACAGTAGACTGGACCAATCCCTGGGGAGAGTATAAATTTATTGATGATATCGAAGTGCGCGAAGATGGCGGTACACCCGGGTTTCTGCAGGCGATGAGAACCGCCCTGTGCATCAGGCTGAAAAATGAAATGGGTACCCTGCAGATCCTTCAGCGCGAAGAAGAACTGGTTGCTTTGGCATTTAAAGAGCTCTGCTGCATACCCGGCATTCATATACTGGCTGATAATCAGAAAAAACGACTGGGAATCATCTCATTTTATATTGATGGAATGCACTTCAACCTGGCTGTAAAACTACTTAGCGACCGGTATGGCATACAACTCCGCGGAGGATGTGCATGTGCCGGCACCTACGGGCATTTCCTGCTGGATGTAAGCTACGAAAAGTCCAGGGAAATTACAGATCTGATCACCCACGGGGATTTATCTCAAAAGCCCGGATGGATCAGGCTTTCCCTCCACCCTACCATGACTGATGATGAACTGCTCTTTATAACTGATGCCATCAAACAGGTTTCCATTCACCACCTGGAATGGAAGCAGGATTATCTCTATAACAAGCACACCAATGAATTTATCCATCTTAAAGAAAATCCCGGAAAAGACGAAATGGTTAAAAGCTGGTTTGTGCTCGATCAATAAGATCATACTATTGCAAACTCTTGAGACCCATACCGGATATGTTGGGTAAGATGCCGAAAAAGCACTAAACCTTGAATATCAGAAATTTACGTGGAAAATAAATCAGGATGCTTTTCGCAGTTTGATAAGCGTGATTTCGGGGCGGCTGAAAATCCGTCCGGGATAGCCCAAAGTTCCGGCTCCCCTGTTCACATAGAGAAATTGCTTATCTCCGTTTTTATAGTCTTTTTCGTACAAGCCACCCCATTCTTTAAAAAGCAGGGATGCAGGGCTCCATTTTACAGAACCACTTTCGATGGCAAACTGAAATGCATGTGTATGCCCGGATAAGGTAAGCCCGATCTGTGGATAAAGAGTATTAATTTCACCATCCCAATGCGATGGGTCATGCGACATCAGTATTTTAAATTTAATTGCCAGGGTTCCTCTAAGCGCTTTCCGGAGATCGCCTTTTTTACCAAAACGTTTGGTCATACTCCAGTTCTCAACTCCGATTATTGCTATTGAGGAAGTATCTTTATGTATAATAGCATTCTGATTTCGGAGTAAATGCCAGCCAATACGGTCATAAAATGCAAACAATTCTTTATCATTCATTTTTTTGTCTTCTTCTGATGGCCAGTTTGTATATTCGCCGTAATCGTGATTGCCTAAGATGGCATAAGTTCCATCCCTGGCAGTGAGTTGTTTCATCTGATCCTCGAACGGATATACTTCATCGGTTGTATAGTTCACCATATCTCCTGTAAAGAGTATAACGTCCGGGTCCTGATCTTTAACAATTTCAACAATCCTGGTTAATGGCTTGTCTGTGAGAAAACTACCCAGGTGAAAATCGCTGATCTGTACTATCTTATAGCCATCGAATGCTTCGGGCAAATTCCGGACCGGTATTTCGACCGTGGTAAGTTTGTAGTCATTCACCCAGAAAAACATTCCGGAAAAGAACATCAGCATAACAACCGAAGCTAATCCGGCAAATGTAAGCAGGAAAATCCTGGGCCTGTACCATCTGCCGCTCTCTACTATATTTTCAGGATCTACATGCCTGATTGCATTTAAAGGTATTATAAAAATATCACTGGCAATAAGCAGGGTGAGGAAAATCCCTTTACCGAAAAGCAGAATCATTAATATTCCCGGGAAGTAAATGCGCAGAAAAGGAATCCATTGGGAAACCGGTGAGAAGAGACCCGCGATAAAAAATGCCAGCAACATGTATAAGGGAGCCCAGTACGCGATGGTCAGAAATCTTTTATATCGCCTGGTGAAATGTTTCCGCACGGAATACCAGTAACGCATATCGATCACAGCAAGCACTGCCAGTACGACTAAGCGGCTTGCATATTTTGGCAACTCGTAACCGCCGGCTATCAGAATAATAGCAACAACAACTGCCATCTGCAGTATATACCACGATTTTATTACCCTCATCAGCTATCCCAATAAGGGTGTGAAATTATGAATAATAATCCAAATTTCATGTTGAAACAAAAGAAAGTTGTAATCCGGACCCAATTTCCCGTTAATTTTTGATTAATTGTGTTTTTTGAACCCGCTTTTACACAATTAATAAATCCGTCAGCATTAAAAATACCGGCCTGATTATCTGGCTATTGTGAAAACACATAAAGTCCCCCTTCTACCAACCTTACTTCTTATAAACTGAAAATGCTTCAGCTTTTAACTGAAGTGCATGTGCATTGGCGCAACGGAAGTTTGCACCGGCAACAATACCATCTCCATTTTGAACCTGTTCAGAAAAACAAACAGCGAAGCTGCTTAAAAAGCAGGGTTATTTTATCATCCTCTCAACACTTCCCCATGCACATGAGCTTAGTAGAATACTTTGGCTTTTTATTCCTATAGCTGAATCAGGTATATATCAAGGAATTAAAACCAGAATCCTATATCAATTCCAAAACGAGGTACAATGCCATTGTACCCAATATCAAAAATGCCGTTGTTATTAAAATTCTCCGTTTTACCCATTGTTTTTCTGAATCCTCCCCCGGTGTACACATCAAGATTAACACGGTTGGCAAACGAGTAGGACCAGCCGAAAAGCATGCCACCACCAATAGCATCGAAAGAATCAGATTTCCAAACACCAAAGGACGATGAACTATAATCCCTGGTTTCCGTCTCAAGGTACTGGTTTACCAGGTATGGAGCGAAATACAGCCTGTGGCTCTCTTTTGGCTTTATGATGGTATAAACATGAAATCTCAGTTGCGCCTCGGTTCGTACACCCCAGTTACGTTCGTAATCTGTATCACGGAAATTCAATCCTGCAGCAAGGTAAAGGCTGTTGGTAGGATTGAAAAACCTTTCGTATCCCATCTGGAAGGTATTCCGCGTAAATAGGGAAGCCGACATTTTTAATACATTCTTGTATTCAGGCGAATTGGCAGTGGCCAGTATCTGTGCAGATACTCCGGATACAGATATAATAAATGCAAAAACAACGAATATTTTCTTCATTTCAGAGAGATATTAGGGTTATAGGTTAATGTATTAATACCGACAAGACAAAACGGAAAATCCCGGCAAATATAAAGGTTTATAATACAGACAAATGGTTGTATGAAAATTTAAAAATAGTTTAAGTAATGCGCCGAACCCACAAAGGGAACATAACCGGATACATAATTGCTAGAGTTTACCATACCTGGTACATGGACAAGAAATAAAAGAGCCATATTGGATCTTAAACTTATGACTTCAACTCCATACATCAGGAAATGCAATACCGGCATCTGAATCTGCAAAAAGTAATGTTCAAGGATAGCATTTTCAGCCGCCTGCCGTTTGCGGAAAAGAAATAAAAAATAAATTTGTACTTGTCAGTATAATGATTACTTTTGCACTCCATTTTTGAAGGAACATAATCGTTTTTTCACTAACCATTGGAGAGATGGGTGAGTGGCTGAAACCAACAGTTTGCTAAACTGTCGTACTCGATTAGGGTACCGGGGGTTCGAATCCCCCTTTCTCCGCGAATTTAAGAAGACATATAGAGAAACCCACTGAAAATGAGTACTTTTCAGTGGGTTTTTGCTTTATAAAAATTGCACCAAAATGCTATATAATGTTGCTTCTCAGTTAGATAATCTGGTCCAGGTTATCCGGGAAGCATCCACAACAAGAAGATGAAGTTTGCTATTTCATGTAATATGCTTGTAAACTAAAAATCTTAATTTGTTTTTTTATTTTGATCTATCCGGTGTAATCCCTGCCTGAATATTTTCTCTACCAAAATAATTTGGCATCTTATCATTTCGTTGATGCCAACAATATGGTTAAAATAAAGCTTATTACACTTTTACCAGATTAATGTGCTTTATCTTGTATGATATGATACCGGCTATATACAGGAAATATGTAGCAATTGACCAAATTCATCGTTGGTATAATTCATCGAATCGAAAGATGATGATAATACGTCAAGAGAAATCGAATATGCTGGGATAGTATAATTGGTATATTCATTTTCAGCATTACTGCTAGTACTTTTATAAAATTGATTCTTTTAAGCAAATTCCGCTTAGCTAAAGCAGCTTTTAGGCTTTTGCTTTCATCTTTTTTTGCACATAGGTCGATCCGATAAGAAATCATTAAAAGATGCTATTTCCCGTTCTGATATGTTAAACAATTGATCTCATAATTCGTTTCGATGCAATAACCGTAACACCGGAACTTATCGCAAGTGATACTGCAAGCTGAGCAACCAGGAAAACCATCTGAGATTCATCCACAACAAAAGCCCAGGAAAACACTACCCAATACGTTAAGTAACAAAAGATTTTACTAAGTAGTATCGCGCTGAACATCGAAATAAAAGCTTTTTGTGTCTTGCTGAACAATGCAATAAATAACCAGGCATTCAGCAGCAGTTCTGCCATTATGATCATCATTTTTAAAGGTGCCGGGTGACCCGAAACCAAAAATGAAAATAGAGGAAGTATTAATGCGATGATATAGGAATTATAACGGTTCGAAAAAATCAATGCAACGGCAAGCATAATACGCATTGGTTCTATGAAATAAAAAGGAATTCCTGTAAGATGCGAAGCCGCTGGCATAAGCAGGATAAATGATAATGCCGAAAGGTCGACAAGGAAGGTGGGTAATACTGTGTTTGAAAGGATACTTTTGCTGGTGGCGTTCATGAGATATTTACTATCAGGTTTCTATTCAATTAGTTGAATTGTAATGTAAGTCCCTATTGCCCGCTTCCTTTTACCACGGTTAAAAGGGTGTAGGCCATAATTTTAAAATCCATCGAAAGCGACATATTCTGAATATAAAGTATGTCGTATTTCAGGCGTTCGATCATCTGGTCCACATTTTCGGCATAACCATATTTAACCTGTCCCCACGAGGTGATACCCGGTTTAACTTTTAAAAGCATGCGGTAATGTGGCGCCCGTTCGGTGATCTGATTTATAAAATACTGTCTTTCGGGCCGCGGACCAACAAGCGACATATCGCCTTTTAGTACCGAAAAGAATTGTGGGATTTCATCGAGACGGACTTTTCGCAGAAATAATCCGAAAGGAGTAACGCGTAAATCATTTCTTGAAGAAAGCAACGGTTTGCCGTTTTCGGCGCCCAAAACCATTGACCGGAATTTGGGAATCATAAACTTCTTGCCATTCAGCCCAATGCGTTCCTGACTATAAAAAACCGGGCCTTTCGATGAAGCTTTTACGCCGATGGCACAAAACAAGTAAACCGGACTCAGAATGACTATGGCAACTGCCGACAAAATTAAATCCAGAAATCGTTTCAGATTGAGTTGCCATTGAGGCATAAATTCATAGGAAACGTGGATAAGCGGAGTTTGGTAAATGGAAGTTGTTTTGACAGTACCAAGGAGAAAATCCTGCATAATCGGTATCACTTTAATGAGTATGTCAGTTTTTTCGATTTCGGTAATAATCTGTTCAATGGTATGTGTTTCCGAGTGCTCGGCGGCAATAATCACTTCATCAATATCCATTTCAGCAATGAGTTTGCGCAGATTTGAGAAGTGACCCAGGTTGGGAATATAGCTTTCAAGTTTATAACTCGGGTAATTTATTGCATACACAAATCCCACAAATTTGTTGAATGATGTGTTGCGTTTGCTTATCAGCTCATGATAAATTGACATGGCGTTGCCGTTACTACCAACAATTATAGTATTAAAGCCAATGATTCCCTTTTTAAGCTTATACAGATTGATCGAAGTGAGTAACATCCTGAATATAATGGTAATTCCAAGATGTAACAGGAGAAGGCGGGTAAAGAGCTGGTAGTAGTTTTTATAGGTTTGTACCGAATCGTCGAGAATAAGCACAAAAAAGATAAAGATAACTCCGCAGACTGACATTAACAGAGTTTGACTTAGTTCGTGCATACGTGACTTACGGAACACGTTATGGTACGAGCCTGACATGGCATACAGAAGTATCCAAAACAACGGAATTAAAACTATACCTAAGTAAAACTTCCTATCGTTCAATATCAAGCCAAAAACATCATTCAGCCAGGGTGTTTCAGCCGATTTGCGCAAAAAGAAAAAAATGCTCCATGCCAGAGCCGCCGAAAAAAGGTCGGCAATCACAAATTTGGTAGTTTGCAGTTTTTTATTCTTCATGTTAGGCTATTTGTATGTGAAACGCATGTAAATGACTTTCAATTTTCACCTCAAAACAATGACTATCTGGATATAATCAGCTTGGACGAATACGTATGATTGCCTGAACTTAGTGTGCAGATATAAATGCCATTAACCAGTGACAGTGGCAACCGTTGACCATTTACTGCAGTAAAATGTGCCACTTCCCGTCCGTTTAAATCTTTGATCAAAACTTCAACACGGCTGTTTGTATTTGAAGACCTGATGACAATTTCATTCTTTGCAGGGTTGGGGCTGAAACTGAATTGAGCAGTTACATCTTCAGGAACAGAAGTATTTGGCCATCCATTGACAATATGATTTACATAATCAAGCAGTTGCTGATCGCCGACATTTGCATTAATGCCTGCAGGTAATTGCCGGAGGTACCATTTCATTGTCCATGATGTTGAATCGCCGGTGTTTATTGCAGCGTATTTACTTTCATTTTCCAGTTCATAATAATTATCTTTATTACTGTACCATAACTCAATTTCTTTTTCGTTAGGAGCAAACTGGGAGGAATTCAGATCCGTAAATTTTTTTACAATCAATTTTCTGTCCTTGTCAATATATGCCATCCAGCTTCCTTTACCATCACTGAAGACTTTTTGGTTCGAGGGGTCGCTGTCATCCTGCTTGTACCAGGCATTTCCCAGGCTATAGGAAAACAAAGCAGAAAGCACGTTTGAGTTTCCCTTATTATCCCCAACTGCGTTCGCATCGGCAGGAAAAAAGAATAAACCTCCACTGCTGAATACTCTGGTAACTTCTCTGCAAGCAAATGAAACTGGAGTTGCACCTGTATTCTTAATGGTATAAAGCATAGTGAAAGAAGTGTCGGCGGCATCGGCAGAAAAGGTTTTACTGAAGGCAATTTTCAGCTTCGGGTCACTTCCACTAAGCAGAAAAACTGAGTTGTCCTGAATTCCCCCGGTATATGCATCGTGATCCAATGTTGGTGGCGGAGGATAACCCCATGAACTTTCGGGGCTGGGCCAAAGTGTAGAACCACAGGTAGTGTATACTGGAGCAAAATCACAATTCTGATATAGAAATTCACTGTTATTGATTTTTACTGAACTGATTCGACCTCCATAGCTTTTGTCGATCTCCATCACGACATTCTTGTTCTGAAAGGTAAAAATATTTCCGTTTTGAGTGGGTTTTTGCAATTGGCCAAAAGCAGAAAGGCAAGTAATTGAGAGAAGTATTGAACATAGTTTTTTCATTCGCGGTGATTTGTTTTTTTTGTCGCAACAGGTACGTCAAGGTTATTGATAATATTGTTTATTTTTTGCTTTTTAGAACCAGAGTGTTTTAATTTCTATCACCCGATCATAAAAAAGGTTATCTGCACTAATACCGGTAAATCGAACTTATCGTTAATTCCTTTTGTTTTGATGGTTTAAAGTTCGACATAAGTCCAATGCAAAGCAACTGCATTGTTCCTTCGATCAGCAGCAGCAGACCGAAAACGATTAAAATAATAAAGGCAATATCTTTTGTTCTTTTCATTCCAGTTAAACGCCTTTGCTTTAAAAGATTCATCCGGTAAGCAAAAAGGCTATGTGCATTTTAATGCACATAGCCTTATTTTACATCAAGCTAACATGTTATTTCTTAATAATTTTGGAAACAACTTTTCCGTTAACTGTTACGAGGTACATGCCACTCTTCAGGTTTTCAACATTCAGATTAACATAAGAGTTTTGAACATTTTGTGATAATATATTCTGGCCAGCTAAGTTACAGATTTTAATTACGCTGGTAGCATCCGATAGGTTTTCCAGTTTGACATAATTGGTACAAACCGTAGGATAAACTTTTACAGAAGTGGTTTTGGACTTATCAATACCAACATTTAAAATTTTTCCTTTAAATGTAGCAACTCCGTAATAATCGGTGAAACCCCAGTCGCGGCTCCAGTCGGATGACCAGCTAGCGATCAATTCTCTTTCTCTTCCGGCTTTGTCTGATTCGGCAGGACCAATATCGAGTACATCGCGGTCAGCAGGGTTAACATCAAAGAAAATACTGTTTCCATTAACTGGCTGAACAGCATCAGTTATATCGGAAGGAGGAAGAATAACGGTAAAAGGAATGCGAGCTTCGAAAGTGTAACCGGTTGCAGTTTTAACCGTTTTTGTAACGTAGCCTAAAGCACCCGGATCTTCAATGGCTGATGACCAGCCACCACCGGTGATTTTTTCGCTGAAAGGTGTTGGTGTTAAATCGGGCCACATGCGTAATTGCGAAGCATAAGTTAACGACCATGGACCTTCAACCGTACCTGCAGGAGCAAATAAAGTGTAAAGTTCGATATTGTCGCATTGATAAGGCGTCGTTGCGCCGATAGTACCATCGGTCTTGGTAAAAGTCTGATCTTTTACCTGGCTCCAGGAAATCAAAGACTCATCAGTAACATCAGCAAAGAAATACATATTAGCTGCATCATAAGCAACCTTAAAAGTCATGCCATAATCAGC
>JBBQSY010000039.1:0-29470 GCA_038213495.1 Bacteroidales bacterium | reverse complement strand
AACAGGTGCTTTAGTTTCAAAAGGCGATCTTTTGCTGGTAGTTGAAGCAATGAAAATGGAAAATAATATTCTGAGCCCGGCTGATGCTGTTGTCGACAGAATCAGCGTGAAGGCTGGCGACCTGGTGGATAGTATCACAACTTTGATTCACTTATCAGCACCAGGTTAAAACAGAGTGAGGGTTAGTTTGTTAGTAAAAAGAGAGCAAACAAAAGTGTATGATCTTTAGCAATTATCACTCTTTACTTGCCGGACTAAAAATTCGTTTTTAAGTAATCAACAAGAGTACCGGGATATGAAAGAAAATTCGAGGATAGAGGCATTCAGCGACGGGGTTTTTGCCATTGCAATTACTTTGCTGATTTTAGAGCTGAAAGTCCCATCTCACGAGTCAGTGCATTCAGTTACCGATTTATGGAATGGCCTGGTTCAGCTCTGGCCCTCGTATTTCGCATTTCTGCTTAGCTTCGGAATCATATTGGTTTCATGGGTAAATCACCATTATTTGTTCAATGTGCTGGATAAATCGTCGCGGCCGTTTTTGTATGCCAACGGATTTTTATTGCTTACCATTACCTTTATGCCTTTCCCCACGGCCTTACTGGCTGAATATATCGGGACCGATTATGTTAAGCCGGCTGTCGCTTTTTACTGTTTTGGCGGAGTGGTAAATTCAATAGGCTGGAATCTTTTGTTGTATACCGTTCATAAACCCAAACTGCTTTTACATTCGAATGTAAATGTTGATCACATCGATGCCATCCGGCGCTCCACCCAACTTGGCTTTATTGTTTATGTGGCAGCCACAATAATTGCATTTTGGTTTCCGATCGTTGCATTAATAGTAAACTTACTCCTGTGGATTGTCTGGATAACTTTATCTATAACCGAAAAAGGAGATTGAACTGCTCCCGAAGAAGTGTCGGAAGAACAGGCTCAAAATGTTGTGACAAATAATATTTTATTCGCTTCAATACACATCCGAAACATACATAACTATCTCAATAGCAATTTTTAAATACTCAGCACCCATGGATTTCCAATTATCCGAAGAACAACAAAACATACGCAATGCTGTCCGCGATTTTGCCGAGCGCGAAATAAAACCCCTCGCCCGCGAACTGGATGACGAAGGGCGTTTTTCAGCAGAAATAACACTGAAGATGGGCGAGCTTGGACTGCTTGGTATAAATACACCTACAGATTATGGTGGTTTTGGAATGAATACTTTATCGTATATCATTGCTGTTGAAGAGCTTGCCCGTGTTGACGGATCGCAGGCTGCCACCATTGCAGCGCATAACTCGCTAGGCATTGGTCCGTTGTTTTATTATGGCACTGAAAAACAGAAGCAGAAATACATTCCGCAATTATGCACAGGCAAAGCCTTGTGGGCTTTTGGACTAACGGAACCTGATGCCGGCAGCGATTCACGAGGCACGCGTACCAAAGCTCATATTGATAACGGGGAATGGGTGATAACCGGATCGAAAATATTTATTACTAACGGAGCCTCTGATATTTCGGCCGGAGCTACCGTGCAGGCAGTAACAGGCGAAACCAATGGAAAAAAAGAATTTACAACTATCATTGTTGAGAAAGATACTCCCGGTTTTACGCGCCGGGCTATGCATGGCAAAATGATGTGGCGCGCCAGCGATACAGCCGAGCTTTTCTTCGACGAATGCCGCGTGCCTTACGAAAATGTCCTTGGCAAAGTAGGAGATGGTTCACGAATTATGTTGAGCACCCTCGACAACGGCCGCTTATCAATTGCTGCCATGGGGCTGGGCTGCGCGCAGGGTGCTTTCGAAATGGCGCTCAGTTATGCGCAGAAACGTAAACAGTTCGGGCAACCAATTTCAAAATTCCAGGCTATCAGTTTTAAGCTGGCTGATATGGCAACTAAAATTGAACTTGCCCGCACTTTACTATACAAAGCATGTTGGCTCAAAGACAACCATCTGCCTTTTGCCAAGGAAGCTGCCATGTCGAAACTGTATTGCTCCGAAATAGCCAAAGAAGTTACCGACGAAGCTGTTCAGATACACGGTGGTTACGGCCTGATGAAAGACTATCCAATCGAACGTTTTTACCGCGACCAGCGCTTACTCCAAATCGGAGAAGGGACTTCGGAGATACAGAGGATGGTGATTTCGAGGCATATTGGTTGTTAAAAGGGGATTGATGGGATTGTTTGAAAGGATTGATGGGATTGATGGGATTGATTGAAAGGATTGATGGGATTGACTGGCGAAACTCAGTTTTCTGATATTTAGCGGGATATAATAAAAAATCAAAAACACAAGTAGCATTATGGAAAAAGATGACTGGGTTAATTACAAAATAACACTCAGGGACCGGTTAAAAGAGTTTGCATTAAATATTCTGGAATTATCACTTGAATTTCCGGATAGTCCCCGATCCCGGGTGTTGAATTATCAGCTTACCAAAGCGGGAACATCCGCTTATGCTAATTATCGAGCTGCATTACGAGGCAGATCGAAAGCAGAGTTTTTCAGCAAATTATCTATTTCGGTCGAAGAAGCAGATGAAGCTGAAATGTGGCTCGATTTAATTGTAACAAGCAAATTGCTGAATACAGAATCAGTTACGAAACTTCATTCCGAAAGTCTTGAACTTTTAAAAATGCTTAGCAGCCTGCGAAAGAAAATGTCATAGTTTCCCCCAACTAAATAGCCCCATCAATCTTGTCATTCGCATCAATCTATTCAATCTATTCAATCTCCTCAAGCCCATCAATCCCATTCTCCTTATCTTATGAATAGATCAAACCACATCCACATCACCGAAACTCCCCGCGATGCCATGCAAGCCTGGCCGGTCCCTATCGCGACAGCGGCAAAAGCAGAGTATATCAATGCTCTATTGAAAGTGGGCTTCGAAACGGTGGATGCCGGAAGTTTTGTCTCCCCCAAATCGGTTCCGCAAATGGCGGATACCGTGGATGTACTCAAACTGCTTGATACAGATAATAACAGTTCAAAACTGATGGTGATTGTCGGAAACACAAGAGGCGGAGTTGCAGCAGCAGCGGAATCCAAGGTGCACACCATGGGGTTTCCGTATTCTGTTTCCGGTACTTTTCTGAAACTAAATCTTAACACGACTCCGGAGGAAGCCTGGCAGACAATTTTTAATTTAAAAGGGATTTGTGAACAATCGGATAAAAATTTAAGGATATATTTGACACTGGCATTTGGCAATCCGTATGGTGATGCGTGGAATGATGAAATTGTTAACCGTGAAGTTGAAAAACTCTATGCCGGAGGCATCCGCGACCTCGTATTTTCCGACACAACCGGAGAAGGCACACCCGGAGATATTGAAAGGATTTGTTCCAAAATGACCCATTCATTCCCGGAAATTAAGCTGGGAATACATCTACATACCAAACCGGATGACTGGCAGGATAAAGTGGAAGCTGCATGGAGAGGCGGAGTCCGGTATTTTGAAGGCGCACTCGGAGGCTTTGGCGGCTGTCCCATGACTGGTTATGAGCTGATAGGGAACCTGGATACTCAAATGCTTGTGAATTGGTGCGGGCAAAATAATATTCTGCATAACCTTAATTTAGATGCATTATCCAATGTAAAGCAATTGGCATTGGAAGTTTTTAAATAAAACTCAGACCACTGAAATGAATTTGCTGAAAACCTTGTTACTGTCATTTTTTACATTTATTGCTGCCGGATTCGTTACGGCGCAAACAGTTGTTTCCGATACCACCCACTTTGGGAATAACTTAGCCGCAGGCGCCTATATGGATGTAAACGGAATTAAAATGCATTATGAAATTTATGGTAACGGTGATCCCCTGCTTATGATACATGACAACGGAGGAACCATTGATAATTTCAAAAACCAGATACCTTATTTCGCTTCAAAATATAAGGTTATAGCCGTCGATAGCAGAGCACAGGGGAAGTCGGTTGATACCGGCGACTCGCTGAGTTTCGAAATGATGGCTGATGATTTCAGTGCATTGCTCGATAAACTTCACGTGGATTCATGCAATGTCCTGGGATGGAGCGATGGCGGAATAAATGGCTTATTACTGGCCATCCGTCACCCGGATAAAGTGAAAAGACTGGCAATAACCGGGGCAAATTTATGGCCCGACAGCTCAGCAATAAGCGGTGCCGATTATATTTGGGGGAAGAATTTTTACGACACACTCGGTAAAATGCCACAAACGCCGGATATCATTCATACCCGGAAACTTGTGAAACTGGATACATTCGAACCTCATATAACAAGGGAACAACTGCAACAAATCCATTGCCCCACACTTGTAATCGGAGGTGATCATGATATTATTCTTCCCAGGCATACTTTATTGATAGCTGAATCCATCCCGGGAGCCTATTTGTGGATATTGCCCAACTCGAGCCATGGAACACTAATAGATTATAAGGACCGGTTTAACGAGGTGTTGGGAGAGTTTTTCGGAGACAAATTGAAAAGAAAGTAACGAAACCATTATCCATGCAAAACTTATGGATTAATAATTTCATCTTTTGCATTCTAAAATGAAGAATGAACCAGATTTTTTCTTAACTTCATAGTCAAAATAGTAAATATGAATAAAGTAGTAAAAAATGCAGCCGAAGCCATTGCAGGAATTAAGGATGGAATGACCCTGATGCTGGGTGGTTTTGGCTTGTGCGGAATTCCTGAAAATGCAATACGTGCGTTGTCCGAAAGCGGGGTAAAAGGATTGACCTGCATTTCGAATAATGCCGGGGTAGATGATTTCGGGCTTGGTATTCTGCTTAAAAACAAGCAAATCCATAAAATGATATCCTCCTATGTGGGCGAGAACTCCGAATTCGAGAGGCAGTTGCTTGCCGGTGAGCTCGAGGTCGATCTTATTCCCCAGGGTACGCTTGCCGAGCGCTGCCGTGCCGGTGGCTCAGGGATTCCTGCTTTTTTTGTTCCTGCAGGCGCCGGTACCGAAGTGGCCGAAGATAAAGAGATTCGCATGTATAACGGGAAGCCCCATTTACTTGAGACTGCACTGGAAGCCGATTTTGCATTCGTAAAAGCCTGGAAAGGTGATACGATGGGAAACCTTATTTACAAACAAACCGCCAACAATTTCAATCAATCCATGGCAATGGCCGGTAAAATAACCGTTGCCGAAGTGGAAGAACTGTTGCCGGCCGGCACTCTTGATCCAAACTATATTCATACTCCGGGAATTTTTGTGCAGCGCATTTTCCAGGGAACGGATTATGAGAAGAGAATTGAGAGAGTTACTGTTCGGGAGTAAATTCGGATTTCGAATTTCGGATGTCGGAGTGGTTCCCACATTCTGAATGTGACCTGCCAGTATCTAAAAAGGCTTCCCACAAAGCCACTAAGGACACAAAGAGGCTTAGTGAACTTTGTGTCTTTGTGGGATAGAATATTTTATCAAAATTTCCAAATTAATTTAAAGGCCATTCAAATCATAATACTTAACATCCGACATCCGCAATCCGACATCCACAATCGTAAATCAGAAATCGTAAATCGTAAATTAATATGGCTTTATCCAAAGAACAAATCGCTCAACGCATAGCCCAGGAACTCCATGATGGATATTACGTGAACCTTGGCATTGGAATACCAACTTTAGTGGCAAACTATATCCCGAAAGGAATGCAGGTTGTGCTTCAATCGGAAAATGGTATACTTGGCATGGGATCATTTCCTTATCCTGACGAAGTGGATGCCGACCTGATAAATGCCGGGAAACAAACCGTAACCGTAGTTCCCGGGGCGGCCTTTTTCGACTCATCTATGAGTTTTGCCATGATCCGTGGCGGGCACGTGGATTTAACCGTGCTGGGTGCTTTCGAAGTCACAGAAAAAGGAGATATTGCCAGTTGGAAAATCCCCGGCAAAATGGTTAAAGGCATGGGTGGTGCCATGGACCTGGTAGCTTCCGCAAAAAATATTATTGTAGCCATGCAACATTGCAGCAAGAATGGCGAATCCAAATTGCTGAAAGAATGCACATTGCCATTAACCGGCATACAATGTGTAAAACGCATTGTCTCCGATATGGCCGTGATAGATATAACCGAAAATGGATTTAAACTTATAGAACGCGCTCCCGGAGTTACAGTTGAGGAGATCAGAAATGCAACTGAAGGCCATTTAATTGTGGAAGGGGAGATTCCGGAAATGATTTTTTAAGATACTCACCTTTGGTGCTTTCCAAAAAGTAAAATGTAATTACGGCCTGCTAAATAAACAACTAACCCTTGAAGGATTTCAAATCCTTCAAGGGTTTTTAACTGATCAGGCAAACTGATTTCCGGATTTTTATTTGATTATTTAAACCGGCTATTTTGCCGGAACCTTTACATAATCCGGATCCATCTCCGGTGTTCGTAATCCTGCCACTTCATCAGCCATCAAAATAAAAACATTCCAGCACAACCCCCGGGTTGAGGGCCACCAGCTATTGGTTGTTGTCCATTTTGTCGGAATAAATTCTTTACTGAACGGCCATTCCGGGTTAAGATAAATCTCGGCCCAAACCCGGTTTTCCATCAAAGCACTTGCTTTTCTCCAACCATGTTTTAATCCTGCAACATAAGCACAATATTCAGCCCTGAACCAACTGCCTCCGTTGTAATAAAACCCATCACTCTTGCCGTTGCTGTAATTCTCCTCCCCAAATTTCTCAAAAGGCTGATAGTCCCCTGTCAAAAAAGAATATCCTTGTTTGTCCTTTGTCAACCTGACACATATAGGCGCTGTTGTGCCATATTCGGGATGAGGCGAATTTGGAACTTTATTCAGAACAGGCACCTGGTTCAGGTGATTTTTTACCATTTCATCCGTCAGCATCGGCCTTTTAAACAGCCATAATGAAAAGAATTCAGGTTCCAGGTCGGTAAGCGTAATAATGTCGGGGAAATTGCGGTCAAACAACAGATGCTTTCTTTTTGGATCATAGAAATTCCTGTATTCAGCCTCAGCCTTTTGGATATACGATTCCGAAATATCAAATCCAAGCTCCTTAATTGTCCGTAATGCGATTGCCAGCATGCCCTGATTCACTCCAAGCCGGTCGGTTTTCGGATTGAAATCAACAATATCAACCTGGCTCAGCGAAAAATGCGCCTTGCATTTCCCATCACGGTCGTCATCAAATTCATTTAAAACATAATCGACTGCCTTTTTGATCTTTTCCTGCGGAAGTGTAACACCAAACCGGCGTTTATTAAGCATGGCCCAGATCAGCCATTCAATAGTAGCTTCATTATCCTTAGCCTCTACCGAGCCCATAAACGGGGTAATAATGGTGCCTATGCCACCTTTTGTTGTCTGGGTTTTGCCCCATTGTTCCCAGATGGAAAGGTTCAGCTCTTTATTGTAGGTTGACACAGCAGCAAAAAACGAATCCCGGTTATACATATCCGGAGCATAATTCATATTGGGCACATTAAAGGGTGTAAAATCCTTTGTATCGGTGATCCATGTAAGCATATTGAAATTGGCATACAGCATTTTTTCAATCAGCGAGCCTTCAAAGCCTTTTCCTTCGGCTAAGCGCGACTGCGAAGAGATCATAAACTGCTGATGCGATTCCCAGGGTTCAGCAAAAATATACGTGGTTTTTACTGTTTTTTCGCCAATAGGAAGCACATTGTAAGGTTCCTGTTGCGGCTGGTGTTCCCAAAACTGAAGATCTTTTATCTGAAGTTTGCATTCCTTCCCCGATTGTGTGCCTAAAAACATGGATACGGAATCGTTTTCAATATATGGAACCAGGATGCTTCCTTCAAATCGTGTCCATTCGTTTTCCGTTGCCGGGAAATTATCAATATATTTTACCCCGTATTCCAGTTCAATGGTTCTTTGCCCGTTCTTTATCCTGAAAAGTTTTAAGGCTACACCTGTATTCCCTTTGCATAAAAATGAAATGGTATAAATCTTCTGATCACTGAAAGGTGCTATAAAATCGATCCCGGCACGGCCTCCCGGATGTGCATTAATTGTCAGAATACCGTTTTCCCTCGTTATTTCAGCATTGCCTTCTTTCTCGTATGCCTCACTGACTTTTAACACGGTTTTGGTTCCGGCATCAAGGTTATACATTTCACCAAATGTCTGCCTGATATATTGGTTATTTTCAGCCTGTTCTGTTGCAGTAGCAATGGAAAATAAATTCGGGTCGGCCAATCGGCGCATACCAACAAAGCCACCTCCGCGTCCACTGAAACGGCGGCGGGTATTTCGGGTAAACTGGTTTTTATAACCGGCATCCGTCAAAAATCCGACCACAGTATTATCCGGAGTTACGAAACCTGCTGCAGGAAACATTTCGTGTACAAAGCCCCCGGGAAAATTATCGTATTCGAATGTTACATAACGTTGCGGTTTTTCAGCAGGCTTTGAGGTTTCCTTCAAAATATAATACATTCCCGGCATGGATGGCTGGAATAATTCAACCGTCTTTTTTATTACATTGGGGTTAACCACTTCGTAAGTAACAGAAACAGACAGGTTGGCATCAAACTCCCCGATGTATGAATCTCTTTTTAAGGTGATGCCCTTTTCGCTGGCTGTGAAATCATGACCAGTCCAACCCAGTATATTTGCAACTGTACTGAGATCAAGATTATACAATTGAAGGGAGAATTCTTCCGTATTGCTTACAAGCAATTTATTGCCGTTATAAATATCAACATGATACCCTGCCTTTTCATCGCCTGTTACTTTGAGTGAAAGTTGCTGGCTATATGCAAATGAAGAGTTTAGTAATGTAAGCAGGTAAAGAAATAATACCGTAAACCTGATTTTGAAATGTTTCATATACTTTTTTAAAGTCTGTTCTTAACTTTTGAATTCCTGTTAGCGGATCATAACTTTCTTTGTTACTACATGGCCCTCTTTCATCACGATTCGCAACAGATGCAATCCCGGAGAAACCTTCGGCAGTTCAATTGCAATCCGGGTACCTTGTATGTTCACTTTGTAATCTCTGACTTCTTTTCCATCCACATTCAGGAAAGAGATATAGTCAGTTTTTGGAGAACCTGTGAATTCAATATAAATTACATCATCAGCCGGGTTGGGGTAAATACGTGCCACTTCATTATTTTCTTCAATCCCGAAGGATGTATTCCATTGATTTTTTAACTTTTCGATCTGAGGAATCGGAATCTCTTTATCCCAAAGTTTCACTTCGTCAATGCTTCCCCTAAGTGAATACTGGATTTCCACATTATCCATCCGTCCGATAGTCAGCGGTTTGGTTGAAGGTTGTATGCTTCCTGAAAAGGCTTTAAATGTATCCAGGGCGCCATCCACATAGAGTTCCATGGAATAGCCTGTATAAAGCACGGTTACATGATAATAACGGTTCAATTCAATGGGGGCTGAACCATCCAGGTCAGAAACGCCGGCACTGGTCTTTACTGTCCATCGCAGCTTTCCTTCAGGGGTGATTGATAGCTTATAGCGTTGCTGCCACGATCCATGCGAAATAATAAATCTTTCGGAACCCAGTTCCTCGCATTTTACCCAGCAACTAAGGCTTACTGCATTGGTAAAGTTCAGATCGGTTTGATTTTCGGTATAAATGATATTCGAACCGGATGTAAATCTGTATGCCAGGGATGCATTACCCCTTGAATCTTCTGTTTTGGTTACACCAGTTGCTGTGGCATGAAAGCGGTCGGCAGCGGCATTTTTAATATCCCAGTCGAAAGGATACCAGATTAAGGGAGTTTGTAATGCAAGACTTGTATCTTTTACTAAAACGCCGGCCGATACAGTTGTGGAAAGCAGATCCTGGTTTGTAACCTTCAGCGTAATAACCCCGACTTGTGGCGTTGCAGGTGCCTGCCAGGTAACCGAATTCCCTGTTGTTTGATTTAAACTACCGATCGAAGCGCTCCATTCATACGACAGTATTTCGCCCGTTGCCGGAGTAACCAGTGCGGTAAAAGTATTTGTTTTGCTGATAGCAGTGAATTTTGAAGCGGATTGTATTCCGCTTACTACCGGCGGAACTGCAATGTGTCCTACTATCTGAAGGTGTAAAGTATCTTCAGCAATTTGTCCGTTGAAACTGATTTTGCATTTTAAAATTACCTGTGTAGGATCAGCAGGCGCTGTTAGCTGCACCTGTTTCTGATTCTGGCCGGCAACCAGGACATCATTCAGAAACCATTCATATTGGACCTGGGCAGAGGCGGTGACGTTTCCCGGCTCACAAAACGCAGTAAATACTGAACTTGTAACAATTGGGTTGTGATCTGTTGAAATAGCCTTAATACGCAGGTTTTCAGAAAAATCATATTGATAATGATAATCGAGAATATCATTACCGGCATACAATTTATTTTTTCGGATTTCCGGGGTTAATCCTGCCGAATAAAGCCTGATCAGCCTGACTTCCCCGGCAGGAATTGTTAACGTAACTGATCCGGAAGCTGATGCAAACAGGATAGTTTCAGTGATAGCTTCGTACACACCGAATGTGCCTGCAGGAAGACTGACATTAACTTGTTTGCTTGTTTGCGTCGGATTAAAATACAGGTACGAAGGCAATGCATTGTCGCCGTAGAAATCGGTTTTATTGAGATCAATCTGAAGGATTTCGGGAACATTGGTGGTTTGTGCCACCGCAGCGAGATATCCGACACTGGAACCGCTGTAAAGTGACAGGTTTGTAGCTGCCCAGCCGCCACCTATTGCATCTCCGGTTGCGAAAGGAGTTTTTCCCTGTGATGCCTGTTTCATGGATTCATGAGGGATACAGGCCGTTGGATCGTTTGCCAAAGACCATGCATACGAATCCTGCTGAGCCTCGGGCAGTGCATTCCGGTAAAACAGGCGGCTGGCATTGGTAACATTCAATATCCATTTGGCAATAGCCTTTGCATATCGCTTGTCATATTTGGGTAAAGGTGCCAGGGCAGCAGCCTGCTGAAATCCATTCATAACAAAAGCATAATCGTCGCCATTATCATTGGCTTCGCCGATGAGGCCCGAAACATCGTAACCACCCCAGGTTCCTACTATGGATCCCCATCCCCTGAGGTTGCCACGGTCGAAACACCAGTCGAGCAATTTCTGGACGGGATAATTTGTGCCTTCAACTGCATTCATTCGTGCTGCGGCAATGGCACCATAGGACAACTGGAGTTCGTAAGAGGGATTTGAACCAAATCCTGTTAAAAAATCCATTCCAAGCTGGGCGCCTTCGAAATATTTTTTGTTTCCTGTTTCCAGGTATGCATTATAGAGCAACCATGAAATGCTTCCCGCCGATTCCGGCTCCGGAACGCTCTCTGACAGGGGTAAGCCTGTGGCCAGGTTGAAAGCCCTGTAGTTCATATTGGGTTTCGTCCAGGGTGTTGTACTTCCGCCTAATTGATGTACGCAATACAGCCAGCGGTCGGCAACGGAAGTGAACTGCGTATTATATTCAATTGCTGCATCAGGATACAATGACTTCAACTGGTAAAAATAAACATTAGGCATTACATCATACCACCAGTCGTTCCCTGATTTTGTTGAATAGCTGTTCAGATAAACATTCTGACCGTTTTTCAGGTTAAAGAAATCTTTGGTCATAGCCACCCAATTCATTCCGTTCTGGTTACTTTTATCAATGCCGGTAAGCGATGCCCCTACAATAGCAGGCAAAATATTGATACCTTCGGCCTGGTTGAGATGACTGCCAGCGCCAACATACGAATCGAGATAGATAGGGATATTATCCGCATAATTGAATTGTCCCGTTGTTCCAAGGCGCGACAAAGGTAAATATTGTCCGGTTTTCGTTTGATCAAAGACAAAACTGTCGTAATCGGACGCTACTTTTTTCCAATCCCTGATCAGCAAAGGCGATGGTAAATCAGGCATCATTCCTATCCGGGCAATATTCAGCTGCCCGGTTTGTGCCGGAACCTGCAGGGAAATAAGTGCCAGGACCAGGTATAATAGAAATCGTTTCATAAGCATTTGGTATTAATTTTATATAATTATCGAAAAAAACGACATAACACTTTCGGCTTTTAAGGCCCGTTGCAATTAATCCCTGTAAATCAAAAAATCATTCGGGTTTAAATCGGTATTTCCCATCAGCAACTTAGCGCCTTCAGGGAGTTTGAATTTTATTTCACTACCAAAGTTAACCAAAACATTAATCTTTTCCCCATTGAATGAACGGGTGAACAAGATCCGGCCGTAATTGAGTTCAAGCCGGTCGTAGGTTCCGTATTGAAGTGCTTTTTCGCTGTTACGTAATGCCAGCAATGCTTTGTACGTGTTTAAGATTGAAGTTCCCGATTGCGATGAACTTTCAACATTGGTTGTCTTGTAGTTTTCCTGAACCTTGATCCAGGGTTTGCCGGTTGAAAAACCGGCATTCAAAGTTTCGTCCCATTGCATGGGGCTTCGCGACTTGTCACGATTATTCTTATTGCCTTCAATCACGGCTTCTTCTTGAGTTTTACCTGCCTGCAGAGCCAGTTGGTAATGAGTTTTTCCCTGTATATCTTTCATTTCATCGATGCTCTTTGCTTCGATGTTTTGCATCCCGATTTCTTCACCATAGTAAATAAAAGGAACTCCTCTTGCTGTCAACATCAGGGCTGCAAGTGCTGTAGCTTTTGCAGGGTTACCGCCTGCCAGCCGGTCCATTAATCGTGGCATATCGTGGCTTCCGAAAAACAACGTGGGATAGCCCTTCATACTTGTGTCCATTCGTTGCAGTTCGCTGAAAATATGTTCGGCTGAGAATTCGGGGATACTCCCAAAATTAAAATTGAATACCACATCCATAAGGTCAGGAGCCTGGTACTGGCTGATAACGTCCAGTTTATCACTGCCAATCTCGCCTACCACAAAACGATCCGGATATTCATTTACGGTGGATTTAATTATTCTCATCGCATTTTTAATGCCTGGCTGACCGATGTCGTATATATGTTCCTGTTTCCCATCTTTTACGGGATTGTCCTTTGTAATTCCGTCTGTAGTCAGGAAATCGATAACATCCAGCCTGAATCCATCCACACCCAGGTTGAGCCAGTATCGTAATGCGTTCTGAATTTCTTCCACCACTTTTGGATTCGACAAGTTAAGATCGGCCATCCGGACATCAAATTTATGGTAGTAATATTGATTGGTAATTGTATCCTTTTCCCAGGCTTTTCCGCCGAAAAACGATTCCCAATTGTTGGGTTCATCTTTCCAGATATAATAATCGCGGTAAGGATTATCCTTTGATTTTCGTGATTCCTGAAACCATTTGCTTTCTGTGGAAGTGTGATTCACCACCATATCCATTATCACTTTAATTCCTTTTTGGTGCGCTTTATTCAAAAAGGTTTTGAAATCCTCCGGCGCTCCATAAACAGGATCAATCACATAATAATCAGCCACATCATACCCGTTATCTACCTTGGGAGATTTAAGGAATGGTGTAAGCCAGATGCCTTTGATGCCAAGTGATTGAAGATAATCAAGCCTTGTGGTCATCCCCTTGAAATCGCTGTACCCATTTCCATCACTATCCTGATACGAGGGCATATAAATCTCGTAAAAGACGGATTCCTTCCACCATTGCTGTTTTTCTGTTGTTGGCCGGGTTTGGGCCGAAACAGATAAAGAGCAAAGGATAAGAAAATACAGCAGGATTTTGTGAAGCATGGTATGAGTCCTTATTGATAATAGTCGCCTTTTTTTGGCAAAATATTAAACAATATTAAAAATATCGAATAATGAACAAGGAATTATGAGGGTCAAAGCTATGAAGCTGCATAATTATTACAGCATTCAATTGTCTTTTTTACTGTTTCAATATTCTGTTTAGTAACTTCTGGCTTTCTCATTCCAATCTTAATAGTTACTTCGATATTCGATATTCATTATTCGTTATTCAAATCCTTTTTAGTTCCGGGCTTGTCCCAACATAGATAAGGATGATTATTCTATAGAGTGTCAGGCACCCTGCGGGTGTGCAGACACTAGTGCAGATACTTTAAAAAGGAAGACCCAAAAGCCTGCTTTCACACGCAGATCAGTTGGGCCTTACCTCAAACCTCAATCAAAAAACACTAAACCATCAGCTTAAGGTTTTTCGTCATTATAAAGTTTCGAAACCTGGCCATCAGCAAGAGCGATGTTGTAGATTTTCAATTCATCAATAGCGCCTTTAAAGTAGCCAAGATTACTAGCGTTTGTCCATTCCATAAAATTGGCAGCAAGTTCAGCATCCGTAGCCACACCACCAATAATAAACGGTTGCGGAGCAGGCGAAGCAAGAGTTTGAACGAGAGGTCCGATACCTTTGGTCGAACTTGTCCATGTTTTGGTCAGGGTTCCGTTTACATAAAACTTCAGTTCTTTGGTGGTTGCGTTAACCGATACTACAACATGATTCCAGATGTTAACTTTAACAGAGTTATCCGTTTCATTATCGGCATCAACTACATCACCATCCACTTTTTTGAAAGTAAAGAAGGGTTTCCCACCACCTTGTGTCTGAAGTTTATAACCGGTCCAGTAATTTTGTGAAACGATATAGTTGTGCTCATACAATTCAATAGGTTTTATCCAAACTGAAATAGTAAGATTAGCAGGAAGGAAGGCATTTGTATAAGGTACTTCAAGATGAGCACCTCCATCAAGGTAAACTGCTTTTCCGCCTTTAACACCTGTAACCCATGTTGGTGATTTTGAAGCGGCACCGAGGATAACAGCATTTCCGGCTTTAAATGTCCCTACATGTTTAACGGTTGAGAAAGCTGTAGCCGTCGTACCGGTTCCTTCATCAAAGTGCCAGCCTGCGTTCAGGTAAAGAGATTCGTCGATAAAACCATAAGCCTTTGTCTTTAAGGTATTCATAGCTTCGGTTAACTGCGTTACCAGATTGTCGATTTGTACCTGTGTAAGAGGTGTAGCAGCAGTTGTTTTTACGGTAGCCAATATAGCCTTGTAAGCTGTTATATCAGCCTGGGGATAAAGGGCGGAGGTTGCAGATGCTGATAATGCATCAGCCTTTACAATTAGTGCGGTGAGAGCCGTTTTGTCTCCTTCTACGATTTTGTCTTCTTTTTTGCACGATCCGAAGATCATTGCTGAACTTACAAGAAGAACCAGCAGCAAAGTTTGTACATTTTTCAGATTTTTCATTTTTTTCATTTTTAAGGATTAATTGGTTGATGATTTAAGGATTAATTGGTTGATGATTTAAATTACTATTGAATGAATTAAATTGATTGAATTGGTTTGAATTAAGGTTTTATTCCCTGGTTGGCATCTATTTCAGCCTGCGGCAGAGGGAGATATCTTTTTGTGCCGTATTTAAAATGCTCACCAAGTGCTTCTTCGGCAACTGTTTTTCCCCAGCGCATGAGGTCGAAGTAACGGTGGAATTCCTGCGCCATTTCTACACGGCGTTCCCTACGGATAGCGTCCCGGATCTGGTTATTATCAGTGGATGTAATGTCGGCCAACAGGTCAGCGGGCGCTGTTCCGTTATAGCTTGCCCTGGCGCGCTGACGCACCTTGTTGAGGTTAGCCTTTGCTGAATCGGCCTGGTTGTTTTCAATGAAAGCTTCAGCTTTCATCAATAAAACATCAGCATACCGTATATAGATATAATTTAATCCGCCGTCGCCTGAAATAGGTAATTCCGAAATAGGCTGCTGGTGCTTTTTAGTAAGATAGCCGGTAGCAGTCGACCAGTTGATATCGAAAGGCTCTCCGTTCAGCCAGGTTTGGCCTTCGCGCCCTATAGAAGCATCAAGACGCGGGTCAACTTCCCCAGTTTCGGTTTTTTCAAAAGCATCAACTAAAACCTGAGTAGGCGCATTAAAATAATACCCGCGGGGTGCCGGGCCGAACCATTGATTGAGACCGCTGCCCTCGCCAGGGTTTTGGCCCGACAGGTGCTGAATTTCAAAAATGGATTCTTTGCTGTTTTCGAATGCCAGCCTGAAATTATCTGCATAATCCGGAAGCAGCCCGTATATACCCATGTTATCAACACGGTGAAAATAATCAATCGCTGTGGTCCATTTATCCTGGTACAGACTTACTTTCCCAAGCATGGCCAGGGCAGCTCCCCTGGTGACACGTCCTTTATCAGTGGATAAATAGGATTCAGGTAGTACACTAACTGCATCTGTAAGATCTTTTTCTATTTGCTGGTAGATTGTAGCAGTAGTACTCAAAGGAACGTGAATGGCTTCCTGCGTTAGCTGCGGTAACAGCTTCAGAGGAACCGGACCGAAAATATTTACCAGGTTAAAATAGGTATAGGCCCTGATAAATTTTGCTTCGCCTATTATCCTTTTTTTCAGGACTTCATCCATAGGGATATCCGGCACGCGGGCAATTACATTATTGGCCCTGGCAACAGCCTCATAAGCAAATCGCCAGTAGTTAATGATAATGCCGTTTGAAGCATCCGCAGTAAATTCATCAATATAGGTGATTTCGGCCTGATCGCCCGGAGTACCACCTTTTACGGCATCATCCGATGCAACATCACCAAATACCCATATGTCATTCTCAGAACTTGTAAACGAAATGGCATTATAAACCCCATTTATTGCCTGTATAGCCTGGGTTTGATTCTTGTAATACGTATCTGACGAAAATTCCCCTTTGAGATCTTCGGTCAGAAATTTGGTGCAGGAGCTTAACGATACGAACGATACCAGAAAAAACAAGCTGATCGCTTTCGGATATAACCGGTAGTTAATTTGAAATGCCTCCATCCGGTTACGTTTAAGGAAATTATTATATATCTGTTTCATAGCCGTTTCTGATTAAAAATTGATGTTCATTCCAAACATGATGTTCATAGCCGAAGGATATGTTCCCCAGTCGATACCTGAAGCTGTATCGCCTTCATTTTTAGAGTTGTCGCTGACAGTCATTTCAGGGTCAAGGCCGGAATATTTTGTAAACGTAAGCAGGTTTGTGCCTGACACATATACTCTTACCCGGGCCAGCCCGATTGCATCCAATGCTTTCTTTGGAATGGTATACCCCAACTGCATATTTTTTAGCCTTACGTAGGAGCCATCCTCGAGAAAACGGGATGATGGCCTGGCATTGACGGATTTTGCTGTCCAGGCCGGTCGTGGCTGGGTATTGGAAGTCCCGTCGCCGGTCCAGCGTTCGTCGAAATAGCGCTGGGTGACTGTAAATCCCCGGTAGAATCCTTCGATATCCTGGTTGATCTGTACATAGATTTTGTTGCCGTACGATCCCTGGAAAAACACACTTACATCAAACTGCTTGTAATCGGCCGAAAGGTTGATCCCGGCAAAAAACTTAGGAATGGCACTTCCCATATGCTTGCGGTCTTTATCGTCGATGCGGTTATCTCCATTCTGGTCTTTAAATTTCACATCTCCGGGGTGTATGTCGTTGCCCTGGAAAGGTGATAACAAAATGTCAGTCTGATTCTGGTAAATGCCATCCATTTCGAGCAGGTAAAAAGAACCAATAGGGTAACCCACTTCAGTACGGGTGGCATACACACCCGATTCAACCTTGCCGCCGAACAGAGGCGCATCCAGTTTGAGTACTTCATTATGCAGGAAAGTTACATTGCCGCCAATCGAATAACCCCAGTCACCTTTATTTTTACGGTAAAGTGCTTCGAGTTCGATACCGGTATTCAATACCGATCCGCTATTGATCCATGCCGACTGTGCATTACCCACTGATGGCGGGTTAGGGGCTTTCACCAGCATATCTTCGGTAACTTTATAAAAACCGTCGATGGAAAAGGCAAAAGCGCCTTTCCAGAGTTCTACATCAATACCTCCATTATACTGGTAACTGGTTTCCCATTTCAGGTTTTGGTTACCCAAAGAGGTTTGTGCATATCCGCTGTACGTTGTTCCGCCAAGTGGATAATTGAAATAGGGTGAAATCCGGTCACTATAAGCGTAAAGGCCGATTTCCTGGTTGCCGATGGCACCATACCCGGCCCTGACTTTGAAATTTGTGAGCCAGGCGACATCTTTCAAAAAGGCTTCCTGTTTCATGACCCATCCACCTGATAATGAGTAAAAATTCCCCCATTTATTATCGCCGGTAAACCGGGATGAACCATCGCGGCGAACAGTCGCCGACAGATAGTATTTCTGTTTGTAATCATAGTTGAATCTTCCGAAAAACGATGCTAGCGTTGAAGTCCACTCATTCTGACTGGTTGTTTTTATACCTGTTCCATTTCCGATATAAATCAGTTCACTCTGCTGAATAGGGAAATTCATATCACTGGAATAGAGTACTTTCCCATTATTCTTGATGGCTTCGAATCCTAGCAAAGCTGAAAAGGTATGCGATTCGCCGAATGTTGTTTCGTAGTTCAACAGGTTGTTCAAACTCCAGTTTGATGTGCGTTCGTTACTAACGCTCAGGCTATTTGGAGCACCTATACGGCTTTCCGTTCCCCAGGTGCGGTCGAAGCGCCTGCTGTTCGAATTGCGGTAATCCATTCCGAAATTGGTGGTAAACGTCAGGCTTTTGATTAGCTTAACTTTAAAATAAGCTTTACCAAGATAGCTGTCGTCTTTACGGTTATTTTCGTTATAGGCTGCCATTCCTATCGGATTGTATCCGTCGCCCAGAAAAGAATCATATTTTTGAGCCCCGAAATATTCAGCGGGCCGGTCGACAAAATTTACTCCGTCATCAAATTTTATAGGGATGGCCGGGTTGCGGAAAAACGCATACCTCACTACGCTGCCTCCATTCCCTCCGTAGCCATCGCCTGAACTGCCGATAATATCATTATTCGAAATGCCGGCAAGCATACTCATTCCCAGGGTCAGCCACTTGCTTACGTCGGAATTAACATCCAGCCGGGCAGTACCCCTGGTATAACCCGTGTTCTGAACAATGCCCTGCTGATTAAAAAACGAAGTGGAAAGAATATAATTGGTAGTTTCTGTTCCGCCCGAAACGGACAATTCGTGCGAAGTAACAGGGGCTTGCCTGAGTAATTCCTTCACATAGTCAACATTAGCGAACTTTGCTGCATCACCTGGGGTAATTGGCTGACGTTGCAGTCCTTCGGGAAGATACATATTGTCGTTGGCAACGGCCTCATTATAAATAGTTACATAATCAGTCGTATTTACCATTGGAGTAAGTCGTACGGGCACCTGGTAGCCAAACTGCCCGTTGTATGTTACTTTAGCCTGGCCTTTCTTCCCTTTTTTTGTAGTAATAAGAACAACACCATTGTTTGCCCGTGAACCATAAATGGCCGCTGCCGAAGCATCCTTCAAAACAGAAATGCTTTCAATATCATTTGGCGAAAGGATTGAAAGGGCGTCAGTGGTTGGCATACCATCCACAATGTAAAGCGGACTATTACTGGAGCTGATTGATCCCGCACCCCTGATCCGTACAGAAACACCTTCGCCCGGAGCACCTGTATTCTGCGTAACCTGAACACCGGCGGCACGACCCTGCAGAGCCTGGTCAATTCCCGCTACCGGAATCTTGGTAAGTTCCTTGGAATCTACTTTTGTAACGGCACCCAATACGCTCCGTTTTTTAGCAGATCCGTAACCGATTACAACCAGTTCATCAAGCATAACCGATTCTGCCTCAAGTTTCACGTCAATCCGGGTACGGCTGCCAACAATTTCTTCAACCGCGGCGTACCCGATATAAGAGAATACAAGTGTGGTGGTAGCTTTCAGCTGGTCGGATGTCAGCCTGTAATTACCGTTCACATCCGTGGTTGTACCCTGGGTAGTTCCTTTTATCATTATGGTAACGCCAATGAGAGTTTCCCCTGTTTTGGAATCAGTCACTGTTCCTTCGAGAGGATTTTGGGCAAACAACCACCCGGCTGATGTTATGAACAATAAAAGAAGTATAAGATGTTTCATTTTGTTGAGTTTAAAAATGTTTTTTCCAGGGTGATTAAACTTACCTGTATGATATAACGGTATTGTTGACTTTAAGTTTTTTACCATCAGCAGTAAGTTTGGCACCTGCCGGCAGTTCTACTACAAGCGCAGCTTCCCCTGCCGGTATTTTAATTGCTATTTTCCCGCTTTGATCTTTAGCGAGGTAGGTTTTCGAAATAATATCGAAAAGATCAACCGCTTTTTCTGAATTATAGGTTACAGTTTTGGTTTCCCCGAAAGGATTATAATACAGGTATTCGGGGTATTTGTTCTCCGCATAAAAGTCAGTGATGTTGCAATCCAGTGCGAGTATTCCTTCCACATCAGTGGTATGAACTATGGCGCCGAACACACCGGCAATGGAAGTGCTGTAAAGACTGAACATGGATTCTTTTGGCTGGCCGGCTACCCATTTTGGCCCGTCGCCGGTCGAAACTGGTGAGATGCCTTTTAATTCAGGTTTATTATAATCATCCAGTTTCCGGACTCCCTCGTATCCGATAATACCATGAGTTATATCTTTCAGTTCAGGAAGCCACTGGTGTGCATTGTCAACCTGATCAGGATAAAACAGGCGTGAAGCGTTAACCACATTCAGCATATATTTACCTATTGTTTTTGCATACTGCGGCTCATATTTTACCATTGGAACCAGCGGCCATGCCATGGCAACCGAATTCATAAAAAAACCATATCCGCCGCCATCGGTAATGCTACCCTGAAGGCCATACACATCGAAATCGCCCCAGCGTTCAGCAATCACACCCCAGCCGTAGCGGCCGTCTTTTGCCTGGCATCCGTCGAATGTCCAGTTCAGCAGTTTTGTTACATCGTAATTGGTACCCTGTTCCGCATTGAGCCTGGCAGCCGTTAACGCGCCGAATGGCAGAAGAATTTCGTAAAAACGGCTTTCTTTCTGGTTGAGCAATGCTTCGGTGGCGCTTTTAGCTCCTTTCAGGTAGCGTGCATCGCCGAATTTCTGATACGCCGAATACAAAACCCAGGCATGGCCACCGGCAACATCCTGTTGCTGAGGAACATTGTTCTGCATTCCTTTCATCTGGGCATAATCAAAATAGGAGTAATTATAGTTACCCTGCAGTGTCGAATCCGCCCTGTAAAACTGATTGGCTACAGCGCGCTGTATCATTTCCGTGTTTTCAACATCCGGGAAAAGGTCCGCTACTCCGTAATACAGTACATTCGGGTACACATCGTACCACCAGTCGCGGCCATAACCACCGCCGGCCATAGCCACCGTGGGATTTGTATTATTCATTACAATATTCCATTTGGTTGTCCTGTTAAAGTAGTTCTGCGACATTTTCACATAGTTAAACCCATTCTGACTGGTCTTGTCGACTCCAAGCAGCCCTGCACTTATCAATGCGTTGTACGAAGTAAGCGCCTCATGAAATTCTCCGTGATTTTTCTTTGGTCCCTGCCTTACATCACCGATTACAGTATAGAGTCCATAGGTAACCTGGTCGAAATTGCGTCGTGAGCTGTCGAGCCAGATCAGTGGTCCGTCGGGCGTTGTATTGCCGAAATTGAAGACCAGGCTGTCGAACTGAAGCGCTTTCTGCCGCCAGTCGATGATCTTATATGGCTGTGGCATATCAGGCATCTGCTCAACACGGTCAATGGATGTTTGAACCACCGCTACACCTGTATTATTTTTACAGGAAACGACGGCCAGCATCAAAGCCAAAGTCAGAATTATTGTACCTGGATATTTCATATTTCTTTTTGGTAAGAATCTTTCATAATGTTTTTGGCAAGCGGAATGGCGAGCATCTGAATAAGCGCAACGATCACAAGTGAATACCTTAATGCGAATTCTTTAGAAACGTAGAAAGCCAGGCCAATAAACAGGACAAGCCCGAAGAAACGACCCACATAAAGTCCAAACTCGTGGTTGAAGATGTATGCGTATTTGCTGCGGTTCTCCTTTTCCGACAGTATATCGATTACCTGCATCTGAATGGGGAAGTAGGCAATATCGTGCAAGGGCATAAACAGTACTTTACACAGGACAAAAACAATGACCCCGATGGCAGAAAACAGTATCTGATTGGTAAGAGCACCTATGAGAAAAATGGTCATACCCGCAGCAAAAATGTAAATCCGATGTTTGGGTTTTGTTGTTCTTCCCAGGAAATAAAGGAGGAAAGCCGTCAATATTCCACTAATACTTTGGATAGTACCTAACGCCTCCTCATTGCCAACCAAAGTCATGATCAGAATGGCGGGTGCAGTAACCAGATACCCCTGAACCATCCCTTTTAGGGAAGCAAGCCCCAGCATCTTCTTCCAAAGTGTGGTGAAATGCAAGTAAAGAAACTTCTTCTGTTTGGGATTCCTGAATCGATGCTGATGAATTACTATACTGGCCAGGATAGTGAGCAGAAGCACTATCGTAGTTACCACCTTATAGGCACCCTGTATGCTGCCGCCAAACCAGCCCAGGGAAGTGCTTTTAATCAGGAACCAGCCTACAACGGCCGGCACTATGATAAATGTCAGTGTGTAGAAGAATGTCTCCACACCGTAATAGTAGTTTCTATTCGTATCGTTTGTGGTATCGAGGGTCAGAAAATCGCGGTTGGCCCAGAAGAATCCAAATGAACCACCCATTATAAATCCGGCTATGGAAACTCCTACCATGTCAATATTACTGAGTGTCATCATAAAAATCATGGAAATACCGCTTAGCAGCATTCCAAAACTGTATAGATGTGATATATTAATTTTATTCAGTAAAAATCCGTTAATCAGGAATGCAAAGGGGATTCCCGTGTAAACGCATAGCTGGTAAACCGCCACCATCGAAGGGTTATTGGAGCTGCGCATAATGTAGGCTCCAACAAAGATGTCAATAATGGGTATAACAAATGCATAGATCATATTGGTACCAAGCACAAGGCGCATATCCCTGGGCATGGTCATAAAAAAACGAAACTCTGCCAAAATTTTATTCTTCATAAAATGTCTGTTATCAAATTGGGTTACTTGATTTAAATTGTTGAGTTTCCTTTATACTTTAAGCGTTTCCAAAATTTGTTTTATCGATAAGCTTGCGCCGCATATCACTTCGTCGCTTGCGCCGTAATACATAAAAATGTCGTCGCCATTCACATAATGCCCGTTGGTAAACACCACGTTTCCGAAAAAACCGGTTTGTTCGTAGGATTCGATGGGTTCCATAATTGGTTCGATGCTTCTTGCCAGGACTTTTGAAGGATCGTTGATATCGAGCAACAGGGCGCCCAGGCAATACCGGTGATCTTTATTGGCTCCGTGATAAATTTCGAGCCAGCCCTTTTCAGTTCGGATAGGCGCTCCTCCGGCACCAACGCGTGCCGAATCCCACATGCCCGGACGAACCGTTGCAATACATTTATGCTGTCCCCAATAGATAAGGTCGGGCGATTGTGCCAGCCAGATGTAGTTTCCGCCAAGTTCGGGACTGCTTGGGCGGTGTAAAGCAAAATATTTTCCGTTTATCTTTTCGTCGAAAATGGCACAGTCCTTATTATGTGGCGGGAATATCATTCCTTCGCGGCTGAAGTTCTTCCAGTCTTTGGTCCTGATTAGTCCTACACCAACACCAAACTCAGATACTTCGGTAAACGAAAGGCAAAATCCGTCCTCCATGGTAGCAACCCGACAGTCTTCAATACCAAAAGTTTCCAGTTCCCCTTTGCCAAAAATGGGAGGATAGCCCTCAGGCTCATAAAAGGTTATTCCATCCTCGCTGCAAACCAAACGGAGGTATGAAAGTGTAGTCAGGTAATCTTTCTTCTTATAGTTTATAATCCGCGGATCAGTTGCATCCAGATCGGGATCATTTTTATCGAAACTAAGTATTTCAATTTTACCTCTAGTATTATAAACAGGGAAGCTGATTTTGCCTTCAATTTGTTTTGGTCTCTCGGCAACTCTCAGCAATAGCCATATTTTCCCTTCGTATCGGAAAACCCCCGGATTCAGCAGGCACACAATCTCCATACCACTAATTCCTGGTTTTAAATCAACAGGGCGAAGAAGTGGATTTGAAGGGAAGCGTTTAGCGATATCCATTATGTGATTTTTGGGTATCACAAATTTAATACCGCAACCGCTTAAACATGTCCGCCATGTTCCCTATCTTGTCCGGCAGGTTCCAAAAATGGAGTTTATAGCTCCAGATTAAGATATTTTCATTTCAGAAGCTTGTTTTCTCTTCTGTAGTCGAATAACGGAAATGAACTAAGTCTGGCTTTTAGAATATAAATCAAGGCATACCTAAGTACGAATGAACTAACCATTTGTTTTAAAAATAATAAGGAACAGCTTAATATCATCGAATGAAGTTTGTCGTTATTGCCTGAAATGCTTAATTGTAAAGAGTTTGTTAATGCTGACGAATTGCAAAAGGCTTATCTCCATTTCAACCTGATAAAGTTGCAATTGAGTCTGGTAGAATAATGCTTGGAAGAATTAAAGAATTACTGACACACAATTTAGATTTTGCATTTGAAACAACGCTTGCAACAAAGATGTATCCTCGTTTAATTCGCGATGCACAGGATCGGGGCTATTTTGTAACGCTGGTTTTTTTCTGGTTAAGTTCTCCGGAACTTGCTATTGAGCGTGTGAAAACCCGGGTGAACTCAGGTGGGCATGATATACCGGTTGATGTAATTCGGCGCAGGTATAAAGCGGGTATTGAAAACCTATCAAAATTGTATCTGCCGGTTTGTGATTACTGGCTGATTATTGACAACTCTGAACCCCCATTTACAATTGTAGCCGAAGGATTTAAAACAGAAATTCTAGAAATAACTAATTCAAACATCTACAATCAAATCATTAAGCGATGACAAAAGAAAATGTTAAGGATTTACGTTCAAAAATCCTGCAGGGAATTGATCTTGCATACCATCGCTTGCTGGCAGCAAAGCAAAAAGAAGATGGTTTTCTTGTGATTTCACGCAATGGCAAGATAGTTAAAGTAAAAGCGAAAGATCTATAAAAGTTAGTAGTAGCTCTGTTCCGCCCTTGCCCTATTCTTGCATCTTCTTTTTCAGCCGGTATTCCGAAGGAGAACACCCGAAGGCTTTATTAAAAAGCTCATAAAAATGTGCCCGGCTGTTAAAACCAGTCTGGTCGATGATTTCGCTCACGGTTAATGAGGTGGATTCGAGCAGAATGGAGGCTTTATGTACCCTGCGCTGGTTGATCAGCCCATGTGGAGTAGTACCCAGCACGGATTTGGTTTTATTGTAAAGCGATGATTTACTGATGGCAAGATTATCGCAGAGTGTTTCGGCAAGCAGCGATTCATCATCAATATTTTCATCAATATACGTCAGCAGTTTGTGAAAGAACGGATCCGGGATTTCTTTGATAAGCGTTGCGCTGTCGTCCTGTATGCCAAATTTTTTCCTGATATTCCTTCTCCTGGCCAGCAATTTTTCAATCCGTATTTTCAGGTGATCGGGATGAAATGGTTTTGGAATATAGGAATCAGCACCGGCCTGAAGTCCTTTTATGCGGTCTTCAATTTCGGCTTTGGCAGTAAGCAGAATCATAGGAAGGTGACTTGTGTCAAAATTATCCCTTATTTTACAGCAAAGCTCAATACCATCCATTTCGGGCATCATAATATCCGAAACAACCAGGTCGATGTTTTGATTTTCGAGGACTTGCCAGGCCTCCAGGCCGTTATTGGCCAGGAAGATTGAATAGAAAGGCCGGAGCATATCGCCCAGGAGCTGCAATATTTCAGTATCGTCGTCTACCAGCAACACTTTTGGCTTTCCTGATGAGGTTTTCTCTTCTGTAGACTTTTCAGTTGAAATTGTTTCATCAATCAGGATCATTTCGTCGGTTTCCCAGCTTTGCTGCTCAAGCAGGCCGGAGGTATTTACCTTGTGGATATCCGGGAACCTGCAGGTAAACCGTGTGCCCTCGTTGAGCTTGCTCTCGTACGAAATAGTACCTTTAAGCAATTCGACGATTCCTTTTGTAACCGCCAATCCTAACCCGGAGGATTTGTAGCCGGGGAAACTGCCTCGCTTTTGCGCTGATGAGAGCCCGAATGGTTCAAAAACCTTGCTCTTGAATTCCGGGTTAATACCCACTCCATTGTCTTCGACTTCGGTAATAAATTCATTTTCGCCGAAAGAAATGTGCACATTCACAAATCCGCCCGGCCTGTTGTATTTAAGGGCATTCGAGACCAGGTTTGTTATTACCCGCTGGTATTTATCTGCATCGGTGTTAACGAAAATATCTTTTTCGGTGCAAATTACTTCGCAGGTGATTTCACGCTTTTGTGCAATCAACTCCAGGTCCGAAATCACCTCCCTGGCAAGCATCTCAGGACTTACCCTGCTGATATTGAGCGGTTCTTTCCCTTTTTCCAGTTTCCGGAACTGTATAATTTCGAGTACCAGTTTTTGTAGTTTCACACTGTTGTTATAAACTTTAAGCAAACGCGGATTTTTATCGGTAGCTTCAGTTTCATCGAGTAAGGCGTGAATATGCGAAGTAATGAGTGTGAGCGGCGTACGAAACTCATGTGCCACATTGGTAAAAAATTCCAGTTTGTAGTTTTGAAGCTCCTTTTCCTTATGCTGCGATATTTCCAGAAGTACAGCCTCTTTCCGCCTGGATTCCCTTCGTATGTAAGAACGGATAATCAACAGCTGTATACCGATAAACAATAAAATATAGGCTGCTATGGCCCATTTTGTGCGCCACAATGGAGGGTTGATAATGATCTCTGTTTCTTTCAGCTGTTTCGACCAGTTTCCGTTCTCGTCGCTCACACGAAGCTGAAGGATATACTTACCCGGGCTGAGGTTCGTGAAACTGATGGCCTGGTTTGGCTGGTTCAATACCCAGTTGTCGTCAAAATTCTTAAGCCTGTACGAAATTCTGTGTCGCTCTTTACCCCAGAAAACGAGGGGCGACACATAAAAAGCAAATGCATTCTGATTGCTTTTCAGTTCTATACGATCCTGAAGATTGATACTTCGGGTAAGTACGCTTTCTTCTCCGATTTCAACCGGCTGATTCCGAATGTACAAATCATTAATAGCTATCTGCGGGAAAAAGGAGGCAAACCTGATCTCACTGGTTTGTATCATATCCACACCCAGGGTGCCGCCAACATAAAGCTTGCCTGTGGAATGATCGAAAAATGAAGCACCGTCGCTGTATTCAACATTAATCAGCCCATCGTTGGAAGTAAAGCTTTTTACGGTATTATTCTGTAAATCTATACAGGAAAGACCCTGGTTGGTGCTTGCCCAGAGGTTTCCTTTCTTATCCATTTGTATGGCATGAATAGAAGTATTGGTTAATTCCTCCTGGAAATGCACTTCCGGATTTTTTACGGGGCCGTTTCCCTGGGGTGAAAATGAAAAAATTCCGGAACTGCTTCCTACCCATACGTTTTTCCTGTTATCGGTAAACAGGGAAAGTATATCATCATTTTTGATCATTGCCGGATTGGTATGCGAATTAAATTGCGACAGCACCCTTTTTGTGATCGTATTGTATTGGTATACACCGCCTCCGCGGGTCCCTATCCAGAGTATGCCTGGCCGTTCCTGGGTAAGCGCGTAAACAATTTGTTTCTGCTGGCTGCGTGCGCTTTTATCCAGGATTATTTGTTCGAAGTACACAGGATCCGAAGGCCTGTTCTTATTAAAATCAATCATGATCACTCCGAATCCGCTTGTGCCCAGGTACAGCCGCTGGTCGCTGTCCTCCAGTATGCGGTATACCGAGGCGAACGCCGGGTCACTTTTTGCAATATAATCTCTAGGGAAATTCTTAATCATTTTAAAATCAGGCGATAAAATGTCGATCCCCTGTCCATCGGTACCCACCCATATATTTCCGTCGGCCCGTTCGTGAAACGAAAGAACTGAGTTGTTGCTAAGTCCGTTTTTAACGGATATTTCCTTGATGTAATTTCCATCCGGATCAAAAATATCGATGCCTCCGCCCTTTGTCCCTATCAGCAGGTTTTTATTCCGGGTAACCAGTATGCAACGCACAATAGGATAGGATAACAGCCTGGATGACAAGCTATTATTCGGGAAATCGGAAAGTTTCATATTATAAACGCCGTTTCCGTCGGTGCCGATCCATAAAATATCAGGCGCCGTTTCGCTGATGCTTAAAACACGGGTTGTAATAGGGTTTTTTACAAACAGGTCCGAGGGGAGATGGAGCATTTCAAATGTAAGATTCGCCGTATTAAAACTGAATATCTTTCCTTTTTCGGTGCCTGCCCAAAGCCGTCCGGGTGTTGATGAGGGCGCGAATGAAGTGAAAATATCATCAGGAATTCTTAGCTTGTTTACAGTTTTATTTTCAATATCAACCATCAGCACATTGCCGCCCCTCTGGGTGATAAACAGGTAAGGACGGTTATTTATCAGCACTCCCAACGAAGAGGTAATAGCCGACGTAATAGGCAATTGAATGATCTCTGCCAGATTGCTTCCTGTAATTTTTAACAGCATATTGCTCCCGCTTACGCAATAAAAACCGGATCCTATTGATTGCAGGCGTTTTATACCCAGCGCGGCTTTAACAGAGGCGGGATCAAAATTCATCCGGGTAAATGTTTTTGCAAGGGAATCGTAGCTAAAAATCCCGCTGCCGAATACGGCAACTTTTGTTCCGTAAGTATCTGAATGCGCCAGCGAGATATCATTTTCATAATTAATCTGTTCCGACTCGCCGGCAAAAAAAGGATAAAACCGGTTCAGCCGGTTATCATAAAGGGCAACCCCTTTATTCGTGAGCATCCATACAGGGCCCGAAGCCGTGGGATACAGTTCGCGCACCACATGATTGTGTATGGCAAATGGTTTGTTGCCAGGCAGGTACGTTACAATTGTGCTTCCGTCGTAACGGTTCAGGCCATTCCAGGTGCCGATCCATACATATCCTTCGGCATCGCGCGCAATAGCATTTACCGCGCCGTTCGACAATCCTTCGCCACGCGAGATGGAATGCACATTGCGCCGGTACTGGGCATTTATCGTTGAATAAATTGCCAGGCAACAAAAAAGGAAGAATATTTGTTTATTCATTGAATGTATCCGGTACGAAAGCAGTATATTAGCTGTAAAATTAAGCACTTTTTCACGACTTTCGGAAAATATCATTCGGCAGGCGATAACCAGGGTGTCTGATGGAAGTAGGGAGTGAAAAGTGAATAGTGAAGAGTGATCCCGATAGCTATCGGGAGTGAATAATGAATAGACGACCGCCATTAAACAATGGCACAAACAGGAACTAACTTAAAAATTTGAAATACATTGAAATACATTGAAATAGATAGAAATAGATAGAAATAAATGGAAATACGTTGAAATAAATGGAAATACGTTGAAATAAATGGAAATACATTGAAATAAATGGAAATACATTGAAATCTATAGAAATAGGGTGAATCAGTGAGATGGGATTTTTTTCGGAAGTAAAAAAGCGAAGGTTAGGTGCAAATTATCTAAGGAGGG
>JBBQSY010000038.1:0-29609 GCA_038213495.1 Bacteroidales bacterium | reverse complement strand
CCTGTGGATGGATACCGGCCATGTGCCGATAAAAGAAAAGGATCGTTTACAGGTCGAGTTTAAAGCCGCTGTAAATAAGATTTATGATAAACTGAAAGTGGATTCGCAGGAAGCCAGCCAGATGAATTATCGATCCCGCTTCGAAAATGTAAAGGATCAACCAGATGCAGGCCGCATTATCAATCGTGAGCGGAGCGGACTGCAAGCCAAAATTGACAGCCTCAAAGAGGAAATTCTGCTGTGGGAAAACAATATCGGTTTCTTTGCCAGGTCGAAACAAGCTAATCTGCTTAAGGCTGAATTTGAAACTAAAATCAATAAGGCCAAGGAGGAACTTGCTACCCTCGAAGCTAAAGCGAAAATTCTGCGAAATGTAGCACGAGAGCAACAATAAAATGTGAAAAGCCCCGATTTGGGGCTTTTTGATTTCTCAATAGTCAGGACTTCACTAATGTGAAACTCAGACTACTTGTATAGAACTACCCTGCTTTACTTCTATTTTGTAGGAATTCTAAAATAGGAATAAAATTTTGAATATTTTTAGGTAGTTTTGTTTGCAGTAACCTAACCTGGACAAGCCAGAACAAAAAAAAAGATTTGAATAATGAATATCGAATAATGAATATCGAATAATGAAGTAAAAATAAGAAGAATGGAATTGAATAAAACACAATGATGATAGTAGTGCTAATTCAATAGCATCAATACTTCGAAGTTCATTATTCCTTATTCGATATTCGATATTAAAAAAACTCTCTTTAAATATTTCGCCCAAAAATACACTAATATTATTTTTAAGGCACTAACACTATTTTATTTATGCCGTTTCGTAAGTGTCAAAATTAAATTTTTAAATGGATCTGCTATATTATAACGACTTAAATTACAGCAAGGTAATCAAGCAATTCACCAGAGTAGCCGAATATCTTTCACAAGCCAACTTTAGTGCAGCCGAAGTTAAAAAGATGCCGGAAACGGGATTATACCGGGCAAAACTCGATTATGAGAACCGCTTATTGTTCAAAATTGTTAAGCATCAGGAGAAAAAATACATTCTGCTTCTGGAAGTTATTTATAACCACGAGTATAGCAAATCCCGCTTTTTAAGAGGTGCTGCCATTGATGAGAGTAAACTTATTTCCATATCCTCACCTGATGCCGTGATAGAAAGTGAGTTGGAGCCCTTGAGCTATATCAACCCCACGTTCAGCAAAGTTCACCTTCTCGATAAAGTTATTTCATTTGATGAGATACAGCAAGCGATATTCAACTTGCACCCACCCGTTATTATTATTGGTTCGGCTGGAAGCGGGAAAACGGCACTTACCCTCGAAAAGCTTAAAACACTTACAGGCAATATCCTGTATGTTACACTTTCTCCCTTCCTTATCGAAAATTCGTACAACCTCTATTATGCTAATAACTATGAAAACGAGAAACAGGAAATAGATTTCCTGTCGTACATCGACTTTTGCTCAACCTTAAAAATAATTAAAGGCAGAGAAATGGATCAGCGTGCTTTCGAGCAATGGATGCAAACCCGCATGCAAACGTTTGGTGTAAAAGATGTACATAAGCTCTTTGAAGAGTTTAGAGGCGTGCTTACCGGCTTGGAGGTAGATAAGCCTTTTCTGAGCCGGAACGAATACCTTGGTTTGGGGGTTAAGCGTTCCATTTTTCTGGGTAGCGAACGAGAAAAAGTGTATAGCGTTTTTGAAAAATATCTCGAATTCTTTTCGGATAATGGTTTCTTTGACTTGAATATTTTGTCCTATGAATATCTTAAACTATGTGAGCCAAAATATGATTTTGTAGTTGTTGACGAGGTGCAGGATTTTACTAACATACAGTTGTTCCTTGTGCTTAAATCGCTCAAAGGGAAAGGGAGTTTTGTATTATGCGGCGATTCAAACCAGATTGTACACCCTAATTTTTTCTCCTGGACCAACATCAAAACCATGTTTTACAAGCAGGATATGGCGGGTCATGATATTAAAATACTCAGAGCCAATTATCGGAATTCGCCTGAGATTACCATGTTAGCCAACCGTTTGTTAAAAGTTAAAAATGCACGTTTCGGTTCCATCGACAAAGAAAGTACCTATTTGATTGAGGCTGTCGGAACCAAAACCGGCGAAGTGACACTACTTAGCGATAGCGAAAAGGTATGCCGCATGTTAAATGAAAAGACATCGCGTTCGGCAAAATTTGCTGTAATCGTGATGAAAAAAGAAGATAAGGTATTAGCCAGGAAAATATTCAAAACACCATTGCTGTTTTCTATTCACGAGGCAAAAGGTCTTGAGTATGAAAATGTTATCATGCTGAATTTTATCAGCGGCAACGAAAAGGAATTCAACGAAATTATTGGGACCATTCAGGAACGAGACCTCGACAACGACGAAATTGTTTTTTCGCGCCTACGCGATAAAACCGATAAATCAATTGATGCTTACAAGTTTTATATTAATTCGTTTTACGTAGCCATTACCCGCAGTATTAAAAACCTTTATCTCGTTGAAGCTACCCATAAACACAGGCTCTTGAATCTGCTCCAACTTGTTGAATCCAAAAGTGAATTGAAATTCAGCGGAAATGTGTCATCAGCAGAAGATTGGAAAAACGAAGCCGACAAACTGGAAAAACAAGGGAAAAAGGAACATGCCAACGAAATACGGAAAATCTATTTCGCACAACAAACCCCTGATTGGGAACCTATTACCAATGCCAATTTAGATAAACTAAAGAAGGAGGCTCTGGATGCACAACAGTTTAACAAAAAAGCTAAGGACAAATTGTTTGCGTACGCACTTATTTACGAAGATTATAATAGCATTTCCAGCCTTGCTGAATTAAAATACCGCCGGGCTGAAGACCCTGAGAACGAGAGTAAGGCATTATTCAGAAAGTATTATGCGGAGATTAAAAATGAAAATATAAATGAGCTTGAACGAAAAATCAGGAAGTATGGCATCAACTACCGCGACCAGTTTAACCTGACACCCTTATTGGCAGCCATACAAGTGGGCAGCGCAAAATCAATACATTTTCTGCTCAAAAGCGGTGCTGATGCTGCCATGATGGACAACGGCGGAAGAAATGCCCTGCGCACCGCCATAAACCAGAAATTTCAAAGAACAGGGAATACGGAAAACGTAAACCTAATCTTTTCGACCATGGCCCTGGATTCATTAAGGCTGAACATCAATGAGAAATTGTTAGTTCTGCCCAACAAGAAGTTTGAATATTTTCTGGTGAATTTCTTTATCGCGTTACAGAAGGCTTTATGCGACAAAAACAAAAGCAGGTATTGGACACCTCGCGGTATCACTGCAACCCTGCTCGAAAAAGCTATTGCCACATATCCTATAAATATTATTCCCGAATTCAGGAAGAAAAGAAGCTATGTTTCCTCCGTTCTGTCAAAAAATGAATTGTTTGGCGGTAGTCCATACAACAGTAAGTTGTTTTTCAGGATCGGGCATGGGGAATATATGCTTAACAGCAGTATTGAAATGATGGTAAACGACAAATGGGTAAATGTGTATGATATAATCGGAATGGAGAGGCCTGAGATTCTAACTGAGGATCAAAAGATTAAAAGGTTTCTTGAAAATTTGGAAAAAGATAAGTTAGCTTATTTGGAACACGAGAAAAATTTCAAAGCGCAACTTGCTAAAAAATCGGGAGGACATGAGCGAATCACAAGGAGAAAGCCAATTGTCAATCCCGCTTCAACTCAACCTGCAAGTTGGGTAAAAACTGAACCGCAAAAGAAAGACGATAAGGTTGACCCTTCGCAAATGGAACTCCCATTATTCGACTAAATCAGTCTTGTATCAGTCCGAAACATAAGTCTCCGAAGCGTTGCACACGAACAACAATAAAATAATGCCATTAAAACAAGAAAGCCCCGAACAGGGGCTTTTTTTATGCTTGGTTGCGAGTTTCAAAATGGTTGTATTGTTTCAAAATAAGGATTGAGTTTTTTGATACTTCAATGTAATCTTCATGATTCTCAATTATGCTTACCTTTGCACTATGTCAGCTAACACATTTGGAACCATATTCAGGCTTACCACGTTTGGCGAGTCGCACGGAGTCGCCCTGGGCGGTATTATCGACGGATGCCCGGCCGGGCTTACCATCGATATGGAATTTATTCAGCAGGAACTCAACCGCCGCAGGCCCGGTCAGTCGGAAATGACGACTCCCCGTGATGAAAGCGATACGATTGAAATTTTATCAGGCGTTTTTGAAGGCCGGTCCACCGGATCGCCTATTGCATTCGAAATCAGGAATAAGGATCACCATAGTGTTGACTACGACCATTTAAAGGAAGCATATCGGCCTTCTCATGCCGATTATACCTACGACAGCAAATACGGTTTCCGCGATTACCGCGGAGGTGGCCGTTCGTCAGCACGTGAAACGCTTTCGCGCGTGGCTGGTGGTGCCGTTGCAAAACTTCTACTTAAGCATTTTGGCATCCGCGTAAAAGCTTACGTAAGCAGTATCGGTGAAGTAAAATCACCCAAGGATTTTTCAATCGATCAGCTTGGTGAAATAGAAAAAAGCCTCGTTCGTTGTCCCGATCCTGAAGCTTCAGAAAAAATGATTGAGCACATAACTCAGCTTAAAAAAGAAGGCGATACAACCGGAGGTGTTATCACCTGCATTATCGATGGCGTTCCACCTGGATTAGGCGAACCGGTATTTGATAAATTGCAGGCCGATCTTGCCAAAGCAGCAATGAGCATTAATACCGCCAAAGGTTTTGAATACGGCGAAGGTTTTAATGCACCTTCTATGCGGGGCACTACCCACAACGACATCTTTATTGCCGGTGAGCATGGTGAAATAACCACAAAAACAAATCATTCGGGAGGCATACAAGGCGGTATAAGCAACGGTAGCGATATTGTTTTCAAAGTAGCATTCAAACCCATTGCCACCATTCAGCAGTCGCAAAATTCAGTGAATAGCAAAGGCGAGAATATTGTTCTGGCTGCCAAAGGAAGACATGATGTTTGTGTTGTGCCACGTGCCGTTCCGATTGTGGAAGCCATGGCTGCCCTGGTTATAGCTGATCATTTGCTCAGGAACCGCACCTCGAGATTGTAAATTACATGTAATCTGCCAGTAAAAATTCTCCATTCAACTTATTATTATAATTCCAGTGTGATGAAAAAAACTTTGAAAATTTCAGCCATCGTATTAGGCTTGTTAATACTGATAATCATTGCCTTGCCTTTTGTTTTTAAAGGCAAAATCGAGAAAGCGGTTCAGTCCGAAATCAACAAGAACCTTAATGCCGTAGTAACCTTCGATGGGGTAGGAGTGTCGCTGATCCGCCATTTCCCTGATCTGACGGTTAAAGTTAAGAACCTGGTCATAAAGGGTACCGGTGATTTTGAACAGGATACGCTTACATCGATACCTGCTTTATCGCTTACGCTGGATCTGGCAAGCGTTTTCCGCGGAAACAATTATAAGGTAAAACAGATTGGTCTCACTTCGCCCCGCATGCTTTTTAAAGTGCTTAAAAACGGAAAAGTAAACTGGGATATAATGAAAGAAACCGCTGATGCGGATACCGTTTCAGCTCCTTCAGCCTTTAAGGTCTACCTTGATAAAGTGAGTATAAGTGATGCACATTTGGTATACGACGATGCTGAAATACCGACGATGATTGCGTTTGACGGATTATCCGGAACGCTGAGCGGCGATATGACCGCCGATATGACCACACTCGACATTAAAGCCTTAGTTAAAGATATTACGGCCGATTACGATGGTATCCGCTATATGAGCAAAACCAACGGGGAACTGACAACCTTGCTGAATGCTGACCTTAATAAGTGGATTTTCACCTTCAAGAATGGGATTATGAGGCTGAACGATTTGAATATTAAGGCTGACGGTTTTTTCGCTATGCCTGATGAAGGCTATGATATGGATATAAAATTTGCAGCTAAGGAAAATACGTTCAAAGCGTTTCTTTCTCTCATCCCGGCCATATATACGAAGGATTTCGATAATGTGAAAACATCCGGCACCATGGCCTTCGATGGATTTGTGAAGGGCATGTACACCGATCTGCTTATACCTTCATTTGCCGTTAATCTTAAAGTGGCTGATGGCATGTTCAGCTATCCAGGATTGCCGGGAAATGTTTCGGATGTTAACCTTCAGGCAGCCATTGCGAATCCTGACGGCATAATGGATCACACTACGGTGGATGTTCCGCGTATGCACCTGAGCATGATGCAAACTCCGGTTGATATTACACTTGCCGTGCGAACGCCGGTTTCGGATCCTGATATAAATGCAACTGTTAAAGGGAAAGTAAACCTGGAAAACATTTCAAAAGTTTACCCGCTTGGTGACAAAACTAAGGTTTCCGGTACAGTTAATGCCGATATGGCTTTCAGCGGGAAAATTTCGGCAATCGAAAAAGGCGCTTACGACCAGTTTAAAGCTTCCGGTTTTGCGGCGGTTGATAAACTTGTATATGAAGGTGGGGAGGTTCCTCAGCCTGTTCACATTAATTCGGCCCGTCTTGATTTCACGCCGGCTTATGCGCAGCTTACCGGTTTTGCTATGACAATTGGGAAAAGCGACCTTGCAATGGCCGGGAAAGTGGAGAACTACCTCCCTTATGTAATGAAGAAAAATGCTGTTTTGAAAGGTTCGCTTACAACTACCTCCACTTTTATGGATATTAACAGCCTGATAGCCGGAAATACTTCAACTCCTGCGGTTAAAGATACTACTCCTCTTACTGTTATTGAGATTCCCGGAAATATGGACATTACCCTGAACACATCGTTCAAAGAGTTGATTTACGACACCTATAATTTAAGCAATGTAACCGGAACTGTTCATGTAAAGGATCATACTTTGCTTCTCGACGGACTGAAGTTGAATGTGCTGGGCGCCGCAATGGGACTTAACGGTTCGTATAACACGTTCGATCCGGCTAAACCATTGGTTGATATTGATTTACAGATTAAGAATCTGGAAGCCAGAAAAGCATTTACTGCTTTCAATAGTATACAAAAGTTCGCTCCCATTGCAGGCAAGTTAAATGGAGCAATCAGCACGAATCTGAAATTTAAGGGTGCGCTTAAAAAAGATATGATGCCCGATCTCACTTCCGTTTCGGCTTACGGGCTTGTGTTGTCAGATGTTCTTGGGTTAGTGAACCTGAACACTTTCAGTAAAATTGCTGATTTGCTAAAACTCGAAAAACTCCGTAATCCTTCCCTCGAGAATATAAATCTTTCGTTCGATATTGCAGATGGAAAAGCTACAGTTAAACCAATGGATTTTAAAATTGGGTCATACAAAGCAAACATTTCGGGGACAACCGGCCTCGATCAGGTATTGAATTTTGTTCTCACTCTTGATATTCCCCGGAGTGATTTTGGAGCTAAGGCCAACAATGTACTCGACGGGCTGGTTAAAGATGCATCGAAAAAAGGAGTAAATGTGACCCTAGGTGATGTAATTCCGGTTACTATTCTTATTGGTGGTACAGCCACCGATCCAAAAATAACAAGTGGGATAAAATCAGCCATGGCCGGACTGGCCGAGGATATGAAAAAGCAGGCCATTGCGGAGGTGGAAAAGAAAAAGGAAGAACTTATTGTAAAAGCCAAAGACGAAGCCACTAACCTGATTGCTCAGGCCGATGCCCAGGCCGCCAAAATTATTGATGAAGCTGAAAAACAAGGTCAGAAGCTTGTTGACGCTGCAAACACAGCGGCTGAAAAAGTTCGGTTTGCAGCAGATTCATCAGCAAGCCGGCTGATGGCCGAAGGGAAGAAAAATGGCTACATAGCAGAAATAGCAGCAAAAAAAGGAGCCGCCCTAATCAAAAAAGAAGGTGATGAAAAAGCTACAAAACTGGTTTCCGAAGCACAAAAACAATCGGATGCTATTATCAACAAGGCACGTGCCGAAGCAGATAAAATTAAACAGGACGCGTTGAACAGGGTGAAGTAAAAACCTTCAGGGCCGGGGGATTCTCTTCTGATTTAACCGTCCAAGGTTTAGTTGTCTTATGGTATCGGGAGGATAATTTATCCATTTCTATGCATTTCCTCAGAATTTAATTTTTTGATTTCGGATATTTTTTGGTTACTTTTACCTGTCTAAAGCAATTATTTTTATTAATGGTTCCATCAAAAACAAGTAATTGGTGGGTTGTTTATTGTCTCATTGCTTTGCAATTGCTGGCAGTAAACGGCAAGCTCGTGGCGCAATCAACGCAAAGTAAAGTGCATTCAGCACCGGCTGATATATCGGCTGAGGCGCTGTTGTTGCAGGAATATGTTCGTATCCCGTCGGAGACCGGTAACGAGACCAAAGCAGCTAAGTTCCTTATGCAGCAATGCAGGGAAAGAGGCTTAATAGTAAATCAATTTATTGACAGCATGGGCTGTACGAATTTTTCAGCGTCGCTGTACCCGCTTCAAACGGGCAAACCCAACATTATCTTCCTCAACCATATGGATGTTGTACCTGCAGGTGATACTGCCGCATGGACATATCCTGCATACAGTGGCGAAATTGCTGAGGGAAAATTATGGAGCAGGGGATCCACGGACAATAAAGGACTGGCAGTTGTACAACTATCCGCCGTTGAGCGATTTGTTGATATTGCCAAAAATCGGGATCTGCCATACAATGTAACTTTATTATGTGTGTCGGGCGAAGAAACCGGCGGTAGCAGGGGAAGTGCACTTGTTTCCCGAAATCATATCCCTGAACTTAATCCATCGGTAGTGATAGGAGAAGGTGGATGTGGATTGGAGGATGTAAGTTTTTTAAAGCAAGGAGCGACCTTTTTTGGGATTTCGGTTGCAGAGAAGAGCATGTTGTGGTTAGAAGTCAGTTGCAAACTGGAAGGTGAAGGACATGCTTCCATGGCCGGAGGCGATTACGCGAACAAGCATTTGATAATTGGACTGAACCGGCTGCTTGATACCCGGCAACCTATCCAGGTATCAAAAGCGGCGAAACTCATGTTCCGGAGCACAGGTGAAAAGACCGGAGGGTTGAAAGGATTTGCAATGACTCATATCAACTGGCGGATTTTCAGGCCTTACCTGAAACGAAATATTAAACAGAACCCTGAACTGGAATCCATACTCTGCAATACGATTTCTATTTCGAACCTGGGTAGTGTTTTACTCAATCCAAACCAGATCAGCCAAAAAGCAATTGCTTACCTGGATTGCCGCCTCCTGCCGGGCTCATCGGCTGCGGACATGATAGCGTTTATAAGTAACACTTTTAATGATTCTTTATTACAGATAAATACGATACTGGAACAGAAACAAAATTCAGGTACCAGGCCCGGGCCTTTCTTTACCCAGTTGGAAAAGGCAATTAAACATACATTCAGCAAGGCCGAGGTCATACCCATACTTTTCCCTGCCTCCAGCGACAACCACTATTACAGGACTGAAAGCTGCCCGGTTTATGGCTTTAATCCATGGATAATGTCGCAGGATCAGATCAAATCAATTCACAATACCAATGAATATATTGATCTTGAGGATATAGATAAAGGGATCGAAGTGTTTGAAAATTTTCTACGTTCAGTTCTGCTTAAAGAAGATCCTGCTTCTTCGGCTTTAAATAATCGGCAATAGCCCGGTTGTCGGCTAGCCTGGGAACCTTATTCTGTCCGCCAAGCATTCCCCTGCTTTTCATGTATTCATCAAAAGCGCCACGCGGAAGTTGTGTAATGCGCAACGGATCCAGCACATGGCCTTTGATAAGGTCGTCGTAATAGATATTCTTTTTACGCATGGCCAGATCCAGGTCCGATGCAAACTGTTCAGGTGAATCTGGTTCCTTTTCGAATTCGATCAGCCATTCATGGCAGGGTTTTCCTATAGCGGGATTAAGTAAAGGGGCCACCGTGAATTCAGCAACCCTGGCAGTACTGGTTTTGAGTGTTTCGGCCATCGCACCTTCGACTTCGGAAGCAATCACATGTTCGCCAAAAGCGGAAATGAAATGTGAAATCCGTCCGCTTACCTTAATCCTGTATGGCTGAGTACTGGTAAATTTCACAGTGTCGCCAATGGAATAGGCATATAAACCGGCATTGCTTGTAATTATAAGGGCATAATCGATACCTGTTTTTACATGTTCCAGGGGTATCCGTTCAGGGTTGGCTTGCCCGATCTGCGAAAGCGGAATAAATTCATAAAAAATACCGCTATTGATGTTGAGCAATAAATCCTCGCCGGGATGCTGATCCTGGAAAGCGAAAAAACCCTCAGAGGCCGGGAAAAGTTCCAGAGTATCGATGCTGCGGCCTATCAGTTTGTTAAAAACAGCGCGGTAAGGTTCGTAATTTACACCGCCATATACAAGTAGCTGAAGATCAGGAAAAATATCGCCAACCGGTTTCCCGGCTCTTTCGACCAGTTTTTCAAAGTACATTCGGAGCCAGGAGGGGATGCCACTTATCAGCGACATATTCTGTGTAATGGTCTCATCTGCAATCCGTTCCACCTTTTGTTCCCATTCCTCAATACAATTTGTTTCCCACGATGGCAGTCGGTTTTTACGTAAGTAAGCTGGAACGAGATGTGCCACGATGCCCGAGAGTCTGCCTGAAGTTATTTTACCATGCTTGCCAAGAACAGGACTTCCCTGCAAAAAAATCATTTTATGATCCGTAAACCGGCTTTTGCCGGTAACATCAATATACATAAGCAAGGCATTGCGTGCTGTATCTATATGATTATGAATTGATTCCTTGGTGATGGGAATGTATTTAACACCGGATGTGGTTCCTGATGTTTTTGCAAAATACAGCGGCAGGCCCGGCCATAAAACATCTTTCTCGCCGGCGGCAATCCTGTTTATCCAGGGTTTAAATCCTTCGTAATCGGTAACGGGTACTTTTGCCACATAATCAGCATAGGATCTGATAGTTTGAAAATCATAAAATTTTCCGAACTGGGTTGACTTCCCGGTTTCAATCAGTTTTGCGAAAATCCGGTTCTGACACTCTATGGGCCGGGATGCATCGCGCCGGACCTTGTTGGAGATTATACGGGCAAACGGTAAACTCAGAAGTGATTTGATTCCCATACTTATTCGGACTTTACGAAATAAATTCTGTCGCGGTTAATCCTGTTCCTGTTTTATCGGGTTAGGCCAGTCAACTCCAAACTCTTTTCCCACAGAATTTTCTGGTTTTCAGCGTTGATAAAGTTATTAGATGGTTTCACAATTTTACACTTTTCAAAATACTCCCCGCTAATGTTTTTCACTTCTTTGGAAGAAGCAAGATAAACGGAAGTGGCTGCTCCTTTTTCGGGAGATATCAGAAATGGTTTGAACATCCGGTTCAGCATGCCCAGAATGCCTTTAAACTCACCGGCAAAATTCGTGTTGACTACCCCCGGATGCAATGTATTTACTGTAATTCCGGTTCCTTTTAGCCTGTCAGCAAGTTCGAATGTAAAAAGTATATTCAGCAGTTTGGTATTGCAATAGGTGCCGAATGTGCTGAATTTCTTTTCGCTCTGAAGATTTTCGGGATCAAATTTCCCGCTATTGTACCCGCCTGAGCTGACATTTATGATCCTTGGCTCATCACTCTTTTTTAAAACATCCAGCAGCAGGTTGGTAAGCAGGAAATGCGAAAGGTGGTTGATCTGGAACATTTCTTCAAATCCATCTTCCGTGATTCTTCGTTCAGGAAGGCAAACGCCTGCATTATTGATCAATACATCCAGCGAATTGTATTTTTGGTTGAAGGTTTCGGCGCACTTCCGTATCTGGCTCAACGACATCAGGTCTGCGATTATAAAGTCGACGGATGTATTGCCGGAAGCATTTGAGATTTCCTTTTTTGTGGCCTCTGCTTTCTGTAGGTTTCGTGCAACGAATATAACCCGGTATCCCAGATTTGCCAGAGCAGTGGCAGTTGCTTTGCCTATGCCTGAATTGGCCCCGGTGATTAAGATGGTTTTCATATGTGGCAGTTATTTCTTCCTGATGTAAATATGCTTGATATTATTTTTGCCCGAATCCCTTTCGTCAATTTCAAATTTATTGATACTGCGGATCAGGGGCAGTAATTTTGGAAACCCGTAATTCCGCGGATCAAAATCCGGCTTTTTCTTCAGCATCAGGTTGCCGAGTTCGCCCAGGAAAGTCCAGCCGTTTTCATCGGCCAGATCCGTAATACTTACCGAGAACAGCTTTATAAGTTCAGGATCAATTTTGTTCAAAGGCTCATTTTTCGGTTTCACAGCTTTTTTAGAAACTCTTCGGCTGCTGCTTTCAGAAGAGCTTGCTGCTTCTGCCTTCAGGATTTCAATATAAATAAACTTATCACAAGCTTTTATAAACGGATTCAGGGTTTTCTTTTCGCCAATGCCGATTACAACCATGCCGGCTTCCCTTAGCCTTGTGGCAAGGCGTGTAAAGTCACTGTCGCTCGAAACAATGCAAAATCCATCTACCTTGCCGGTATACAAAATGTCCATGGCATCAATAATCAGTGCGCTGTCCGACGAATTTTTGCCGGTGCTATAACTGTATTGCTGTACAGGTGTGATCGCATTTTCGAGCAGAATATTTTTCCAGCCCGAAACGGTGGGTTTGGTCCAGTCGGCATAAATACGTTTAAAAGTCGGTACGCCGTATTTGGCTATTTCCTCAAACATTTCTTTCACATTGGCATAAGGAACATTGTCGGCATCAATTAACACGGCAAGTTTAAGGTCTTTGGAGGTTTCCATAATTGTATTTGGTAAAGTGATATATAATTGCTGCTTTCGCAAATGCTGAAAGCTGGATTATGAATGAATTTCTTTATCTCATTCATATCAGCACACTTCAAATTTACGATTTTTCTGCCATGTAAGCAAAAACGCCACAGATTGACCTGAGGCTTGGTTTGATAGTCGGTTCCTCAAAATTGATATTTATGGATTTTTAACTGGTTATTTTTCCCACAAAGCCGCAAAGGACACTAAGTAGCTTTGTGAACTTTGTGTCTTTGTGGGAGAGTTGTTAGATTCATGCCTTCCAGGTTTTGTTTTGCCAGAAACGGTTTATCTTTATTAGTTTCCGGAAGTACGGCTTGTGAAATAGGCAATCAGTGAATACACTGCACCAATAATTAAGAGGCTGAAAACAAAATTGATAAGTGTGTCGTTTACCGAGTGCGACCGGCTGTCGCTATCAATAAACACATAAACTGCATAAACCAAACCTGCCAACAATAGTAAACAGCCCAGGAAAGAAGATGTTATAAAAAAAAATATTCCCATTCGTTTAAACCAGGGTAAATTCTTACTGCTTCCGTTCAAATTGAATAGTTCATGAGAATTTTGTACTTGCGTTACATAGTATTCCACCTCTTAGCAACCCATATTGCCTGCTCTTCCGGGGTAAGAAAAGTCCATGCAACGATGCGTGATATTTTGTTTCCCTGGCCCATGGGAATGGTTTTCACTTCCAGGGCTTTTGCTTGCCTGAGTGCTTGGTAAACACCTCTGAGATTGGCTTCTTTCGAGATCAGTGAAGTGAACCAGAAACAGGATACTGCAAATTCCCTGCTTTGGGTTACCATATCGCGGACAAATTTTTCTTCACCGCCTTGGGTCCACAATTCGTTGTTCTGTCCACCGAAATTGAGGGATGGTTCGGTTTTACTATTTCGTTTTAAATTACTTATTTTACGCAGATTGCCTGCCTGTGCCTCTGCCTGCGACGAATGAAAAGGCGGGTTGCAGATGGATACATCAATACGTTCGTTTTCATGAATAATCCCTCGGAAGATATTTTTCGGATCAGGTTGCACGCGGATTTCAACCTTATTTTTCAGATGCGGATTCAATTCAATAATTGTATTGGCCGATTGAATGGCAACCTTGTCGATCTCTGATCCAATAAACGACCAGCCGTATTCACGGTTCCCGATTATCGGGTAAACGCAGTTAGCGCCAACACCTATATCCAGACAGGTTAATCCGGATCCTGAAGGGATTTTACCATTGTTACAACCTGCCAGCAGATCGGCAACATAATGTATATAGTCAACTCTGCCCGGAATGGGCGGGCATAAATAATTTTGCGGAATATCCCAGTATTGAATGCCATAAAAATGCATCAGGATGGATTTGTTCAGCATTTTTACCGCCTGCGGGTCGAAAAAGTCGATGGATTCATCCCCGTATTCATTCAGCCTCACGTACCTGGCCAATTCATAACAACTGGCAATGAGGGTTTTGAAATCGTACCGCTCCCTGTGCCTGTTCCGCGGATGCAACTGCGACTTTATCTTTGGATGTTCTCTCTTTTTGGGAAGCATGGGAATTTCGTCAGTACATTTAAGCCGAGCGGCAAGTAAAGCCTGAAGCAAACTGTATTTTCAGCCTTCGATTCGCATAAATATTAGTTACTATCAATTTCGACTGATATCCGGTAGTCCTTGTTACCGCCTCTTTAATTCATACAGGTCTCTTCGCCGGTCGTTTAAATTCCGGACACTGCCTTGCTGGTTCAGCTCTCTCAGCAAATCCGTATCCACATCCACAACCAGTATCATCTCAGTATTGGGAGTAGTTTCGGCTTTTATTCCGTTAGCAGGAAACGCAAAATCGCAGGGTGTAATAACCATGGATTGTGCATACTGAATATCCATATTGTGGACATTCGGCAGATTCCCTACACTCCCGGCGATAGCCACAAAGCACTCATTTTCAATAGCTCGTGCCATCGCGCAATTGCGGACTCTTGAATAGCCATTTTGTGTATCTGTAAGGAAAGGCACGAAAAGAATATCCATTCCGTCATCGGCAAGGAGCCGGCTTAATTCCGGGAATTCCACATCATAACAGATCAGGATCCCGATTTTACCACAATCGGTATCGTAAACCTTAATCTGGTTACCGCCAACCAGGCCCCATACCTTCGCTTCGTCAGGGGTAACATGCAGTTTCTCATACCTTTCGGTTGTTCCGTCCCGTCTGCATAAATAGCCGGCATTATGCAGCATGTTGTTTTGTATTTCAGGCATGCTGCCGGTAATGATATTTATATTATACGAAATGGCCAGTTCCGAGAATTTCTGAACAATCGTAGAAGTATATTTGGCGAGTTCCCTGATGGCTTCCGGCTCGGACATCTTATTGTATACGGCCATCAGAGGTGCATTAAAGAACTCCGGGAACAGGGCAAAATCGGACCTGTACCCCGAAACAGCATCGACAAAATATTCGGCCTGCTGCATCAGTTCATCCAGGTTTTTATACGGCCGCATTTGCCATTGTATCAGTCCAAGCCTGATGGCTTTTTTGGTTGTGGCTGCTTTTAGATTTGTTTTTTCATAATAAATATTGTCCCATTTCAGCAAAACAGCATATTCATTGGAGGCAGTATCGCCTTCGAGGTAGTTTTTCAGAACTTTTGAAGGGTAGAAATCGTTGGAGACCTGGAAGTTGAGAACAGGATCATGAATTTCTTTTTGTTTAACCTTTTCGATATATGCCTTGGGCGTTAATGAGTCGGCATACTTATGGTAATATGGAATCCGTCCTCCCATAGCAATGCCTTTCAGGTTCAAACGCTCGCAAAGCTCTTTCCTGTAGTCATACAGCCGGCGGCCAAGGCGTAGTCCGCGGAATTCAGGCTTAATAAAAACATCAATTCCGTATAGAATATCCCCATATGACGTATGTGTATTAAAGGTGCTTTCACCGGTGATTTGTCTGTAAGTATGCTTATCGCCGAATTTCTGATAATCAACGATAATGGACAGGGCACATCCCGCAAGTTGGTTATTCACTTTTATTACTACCTGACCATCGGGAAAATGGTCGATAAGTGTTTTTATGTGGTTCTCCTTCCAGTATGAATGAGGCATAGTGGTATAAGATTCAATCATTATTTCTTTGAGTTCCTGGTAATCGTCAAGGCTCAGAAAGGTTAGTTCAACATTTTCTATTTCTGTCATATTTATAGTTTTGGTATAATATCAAATCCGGCTGATAGGGATTATAACTTCGCCGGATTTTCAGGTGATTCGGACTGCAAATTTACGAATTTTCCGCCAAAGTAGCAAGGCAAGGATGATGGTAGGTATAGTAAATCATTAAAAATGAATGGCTTATTGAACTTAAAATGAAATAATAATACAAATTTCCGTTGAAGCGAAAATTAAAGCAAGCTTGCTTTGAACGTATTTGATACTTTTTATTTTCCTGTGATGGTGCTTCGCCGCTCAAGTAAAATTGTGTCCCTCCATTTGCCATCAAGTTGCGCAATTTTCTCCCTCTTTCCGATGACTCTGAAGTTAAATTTTTCATGGAGTTTCAGTGTGGCTGTATTTTCAGGAAATACACTTGAAAATAATGTCCAGATACCATGTTCTTCCGACGAGGCAATCACCTTGTTCATAAGCAATGAGCCGATGCCTTTTCCCTGTGCAGCGGTATCGATATAAATACTGATTTCAGCAACTCCCCTGTAAGCTGATCGTGACGAAACGGGTGATAGTGCAACCCATCCCTGAACAACTCCACCTTCAATATACACAAACCTGGAATGGCTTAAATGACGCGAATCCCATTCCGCCCACGAAGGTACCTGCGTTTCGAATGTTGCATTCCGGGTTTCAATGCCCATTTGATAGATATCAATAATCCTCTCACTGTCTTCCGAAGTTATTTGCCTGATCATGCTTTTATTTTATTATTAAATATTTGGTAACTATCCAGCCTTTAAATAATCTATTTTGCCGCAGATTTCACTGATATGCACAGAATCAGAACTGTTTTAAGTAGTTTTTATAACAATAAAAGACCTTAGGCACATTCATATGTATTTAATCAGCGTATTCTGTGGCCTGTATTAATCCCTCATTGCATTAACCAGACTGAGATTAGTTGCAATTATTTTAATGTGCTCCTGATTCAGGTGTTATCCGCACTTTTATCATTTCTGTTGCTTTCGTCTTTGTAGTGGCAATGAAGTCATACTTGCCAAAGATCCAGCAGCCAGGTCTCCCTCGTGGCTAAAGGACCAGACGAAAAGCGTTTTTATTGGATGATCTTCACGTATATCTTCGATGGCGCTGAGCGCAAGTTTCCTGGCAATTCCTTTTCTCCGGTACTCTTCCAAAACGAGGGCGGAACAAAGGTATAATGCTTCATAAGGCACATCAACCGGAGTAAGCCCGAACAATTCTTTCTCTGAGATCGTATTTTCAAGAAACCGGTTCATCAGGTCCGTCGTGGTTGGGATAAGCAAAATCCATGCAACCGAGCCATTCCCATCGTCATATTCCGCAACGGTCGAAGGATGTATTTTCTGTAAGCGTTCTATCACTTCCTGGTTAACATCCAGCTGATCGGGATCATTTTTAGCGGCAAAAACAGTTTCTGCCAGCTGAATCATTCGCTCAAAATTAGTGTCGGGCATAAGCTGTTACAGGAAATAAAGTTTAGATTTATTATGCTTTTTTAAATTGTTTAAATGCAACAGGTATCGATATAAATGAATTGAACAGTCAATATATTTCATCATAATCGCACTTCAAATCCAAAACTGACAGCGGTATCCAGGTTTTTTAAGGAACTGGGCGGTTTACTGTCGTAGCGTGCAGTAACGGATGTTACCAGTTTAAAATGTTTGGTAAGGCTAACAAGCAGATTAAAGTCGTTAAGCAACCTGTAATCACTTAAATCTTTCAAATACGGCTGATAATACATTACATTATTGATTCTGACGGTTTTACCGGCCATCCAGTTAAGCGTACTTACACAGGTGGCCCTGTAATATTTTGTTTCTGAAATTTCATCAGGAAGCAATGTTTTTTTATTTAAAATCTCTACTTCCCTCATTACTCCCAGGCCAATATCAAGATTAAGGCTGTCCTTTTTTAAAAAACTGTACCTTAAACCGGCACCGAAAACCTCTCGTTTTTTCAACAGTAAAATCTCGTTAAACTGTAACTGATAGAATTCGAAGGTTTTAATCCTGTCGGTAATTTTATAATTATGCCGTAGGTGCACATAACCGGCATTCAGGATTTTGGTGTTTGATCTGGAAAGAACGGCATATCCGCCAAACAACATATAGTCATTCTTTTTTCTGATAAGGCTTATATTTGGCGAGATGCTAAACTGATCCGTGTTCGAATTGCCTTTGGTGCCGTTATAGGAGAAGGCAAGAGCAAATAAGGTTGAATCTCCTCCTCCTGTATAACGTTCTGCATTAATAATGGTTTGAGAATAAGCGTTTTGGGCAATAAATAAAAAAAACAGGTATTTTAATATTTTCATAATTTACATTTTGATTTTATCAGGTTGAATGGTTTTGACAAACTTACAGGACGAAACCATTGGATGAAACGTTTGCTCAGGATTCAAACCGACATAATTTTCGTTAAAATTACGATTCGAAAACCATTTATTAAAGAGGGGCCGACATTTTATAGTTTATATTAATTTTTGAATTATACTTATGAGAGTTTAACACTCACAAAGCTTGAAGCGGGGCATAGCATTTTTGATTGAAAGTTTTCATTTCTGATTACCCGTATAATTAAGGGGATTACATATACTAATATAATGTCTAAAATTGGTAAAAACTATTTTCACTTTGTTAAGCCTGAACTACTGTCACATAGCGCGTACACTATATATCGGGATAGGGCCAGGTCGTTTAGTTAAGATGATTTTTTTATTGAACCACAACCTGTCCCGATTTTTCGGGATAGGCACAAGAGAAACATAGGTTTTCACATAGTAGTATTACAATATTCTGTTTTTTTTATATGTTCTATGATACTATGTGGTTAAGATTACTGCTATTTTTTCCTTAACTAATTGACATTGGGCATTGGGGGTGTTAAATAACATATTTTATTCATCTTCTTTTTTAATCTGATCCAACTGATGGTATTTTGCCTGTCGTGCCTGCCATCGCTCGCGGGCATACTTCTGCATATCCATTTCTGTATCTTTTTCATCCATTATTTCGAACCCCAGCATTGTTTCAATTATATCTTCCATGGTAACAATCCCATCTAAACCACCATATTCGTCAACTATTAATGCAATAAATTCTTTTTTTTCCAACAATTTCTCCCATAACGCGAAAAGTACAGTTGAATCGGGTACTGCTATAATATCCCGCCTTAAGTCTTTTAGCTTTAGTTCATGCCGATCCTCAGCTAATTTTTCGAAAACAGTCTTGCTGAACACATATCCTGTTATATTCTCATCATTTTCGGAATATATTGGTATTCGCGAGAACTTTAAATAATCCTTGTTTTTTAAAAATTCTTCCAGTGAGAGTTGTTCGTCGGCAACAGCCACAACAACTCGTGGTGTCATTATTTCAGTTACTTTAACATTTTTAAGCCGGAGTACATTTTGCAGTATTTTATGTTCTTTTTCTGTAAAAACCCCTTCGTCGGAACCGATACTGGCCAAAGCAGCAATTTCTTCCCTGCTTGTAGTTTGTTCCTGCCTGTTTTTCGAGATCATGTTTGTTATAATGGCTGATAACAGAACCAGGGGATAGGCTATAATTATAGTAGCTTTTATTGAGAAAAATGTAAATCCGGATAAATTTCTCCAATACCTGGCGCCGATTGTCTTTGGGACAATTTCGGTAACCAACAGGATTAAAACAGTTAAAATAGCCGAAACAATACCAAATGATGCTTCACCGAATACTTTAACTGCCTGGGCCCCGACACCGGCGGCTCCTACCGTATGTGCGACCGTATTAAGCGATAAAATTGCAGATAAAGGTTTGTCGATGTTGTTCTTGAGTTTAACAAATCCGTTTGCCCAGGAATGCCCTTTTTCCTGCTTGACTATCAGGAATGACTGAGGTGTCGAAAGCAAAACCGCTTCCATTATTGAACATTGGAATGAAACAAATAGCGCAATAAATAAATAAACGAAAAGTAAAACCATGTTTTTCTTTCAAATTTACGATTTTGCCTGGATTTAGGCATTGGTCATTTGCTATAACAAGCGTGCATATGATTTGTGCGACCCGGGATCCGGAGATTTTTCATCCGGGCGAAGCGTTTATTCAGGCTGGACTTTTAATACCTGGTTTAAATTGAAGCATTAATTATTTGCGGCAAAAGGCAAGGTTACCATCATCCTTTGATTTGTTAAAGGCTGTTATTTTTTATAGATACCCGGAAATAATGCACCTCAGTTACTATCTACCATGGAAGATTGAGCTGCTTTACCTCATTTTGATAAAATTCCTCTAACTTTTCGACAAGTTCGCTTGAAACGGGCCTGGTAATGCTGTTTATATTGCTTTTTAGCTGGGCAATTGTAGTGTTGCCCGGAATAACCGTTGATACAGCATCGTAGGCCAGGCAAAACGATAAGGCTGTTTGCGCAAGATTATCTGCCTTATCAATTATACTTCTGACTTTATTAATCAATTCGGCCCTGGTTTTAATGTCATTTCGCGACCAGCGGTTCCTGATGTCATTGAAAGTGCTTTCTGCGTTGTATTTTCCTGAAAGCCAGCCGGAATCGAGTGGGATTTTTACGATAATACTTACATCTTTTTTTTTGGATGTTTCAAATGCTCTTGCTGCATTTTGGTGGAGAATATTGAAAAAAGCTTCAATAACGCCGCAGTTTGTGGTATCCATAAAAAGTTTCATCTCGCTGTACGTATCCAAAGAAGCTCCGTATGCATTTATTTTACCCTCATCCATTAAGCGTTCCAATATTTCATAGTGTGGATTGTTATTTCCATCAAGGTATTCTAAAGGAGGATTGTGTACAATCAGGGAATCAACATAATCTACTTGTAATCTTCTTAAACTGCTTTCTAAAGATTCACGAATGAGATCGGCACTAAAGTTTGTTTCTCCTGTTACCGAGCGGCCAAATTTTGTATTAATTACCACCTTACTTCTGTCGAAACCCTTCAGTGCTTTTCCAAGCCTTGATTCACTTGTTCCATGTCCGTAAATGGGAGCGGTGTCAAAAAAATTGATGCCGGAATCAATTGATTTATAAACCATATCCATAGCTTCTTTTTCAGACATGTTTTGCCAACCGGAATTTTCGCCTAACTGCCAGGCACCCAGGCCAATTTCTGACACCAATGGGGATTTCTTTATATATTTATTGTACTTCATTTGTATTGAGGTTGATAGGTTTTTGTACCGCTATGCCAAAGAGTTGTTTTGATAATTTATAGTTTCATTAATGGTTTAAACCTCTAAATTTCATTGCGGCCACTTTAGGTTCTAAAATCGTATTCGATTTACATTTTGGAAGATTTTCGCAGGAGTTCCCATAGCGCTTGGGTTTAATCCGGGTTTGTGGAATTGTTAAAAGATATTATTGAAGTTATGTAACAAATAAAACAAGGTATTTGATTTTCATTCCAGCCCTTCTTTGAAGCCAGACAAAAATACTTAAATTTTCGTTCTTAAGCTATAACAGCCGCTTGTATTGTGTATTGGCGAATCCTCTAAAGTGTTGCAGGACTGCCACAATTTTTACAATAATGGTCCATTTTCGCAATGGGTTTATTACACTTCGGGCAATCAGATCCGGTTAATCCTGATCTGGACATTTCAACGGTTACGATTCCTGTTGGCACAGCGATAATGGCATAGCCCAGTATCATTGCAAAAGAAGATATTACCTTACCCAATACTGTATGAGGTACCATATCGCCGTATCCAACTGTGGTTACAGTAACTATTGCCCAATAAATACTCTGGGGGATGCTTGTAAAACCTTGTTGGCCGCCTTCGACCACATACATGATTGTGCCCAGAAAGGTTACAATGGCCAGTACGGCCAATAAAAAAATACTGATTTTATAGAGGCTTGATCTAAGGGCTGATACTAACACCTGCGACTCCCTGTTAAAGCGAGCCAGTTTTAATATGCGGAAGATCCTCAATAACCGGAAAATCCGGACAATCAGCAAATAATGGTACCCTGGCAAGAACAGACTTAAATAAGTAGGAAGAATTGACAATAAATCAATAAACCCCCAAACACTGAAGACGTATTTTGAACGAACCGGGCTTATCCAGATTCTGACTAAATATTCAATCGTAAAAATGATTGTTAATATCCATTCAATAAGGATAAACTGTTTAAACAGGCTGTCATGTATTTCGGGAACGCTTTCCAGCATTACGATTACAACACTGAACAGAATGATCCATAACAAATACAGATCAAACCGTTTTCCTTCTTTAGTGTCAGTGCCAAAAACAATGGTGTATAATCTTTCTTTAATTGTTTGCATCTTTATTAGATAAAGCATTGATGTAAGTATTTAAGCCAAAACTAAATAATCCAGTTTAATTCCTACAGTCAATATAAACGTTTCCATTTGGGAAGGCACACTTATAATGTCAGTTATTTCGATAGCTGCCCATTTTACAAATTCCGTACCCGGATTAAAGTTTTCAAAATACGAAGAATTGTATACCTGTAACGAATATAGATCCGTTCCAATAGTATTCAAAATTTCTTTTCATGTTGTCATAAAGCTATGCCAGAGCTGAGCCGTTTTGTTGCTTGTCAAGGACATAGATATTCGTAAACCGATCAATTTCTATTCAGGTAAAAGTTCCATTCTTGGGTTCAAAATAATCATATCAGTAAAATTCTTTCTTTTGTTCATCTTCTGTCAGGCTCTTATCTGTCTTAAATTATTTTTTTAATATTTATCACGTCCTTTGTGTTTGCCGTCTTAATCATTATCGCCGGAAGCGCAGCGAAGAATTGTAAAACCTATTGGGTTACCCTGGTAGGCATCTCAATACAAGGACTCTGTTGAAACCAAATTTCGTCATCATATACTAAACTTAAGTAATTTGCAGGTTTGGTAACGAATAGTACACTTTGTTTGGTGGTTATAGCAGATTCATGAATAAAATCGTGAATACGCCCAACGCCATTGCAGTGGCCCGGTAATGCAATTTGTTAAATGTTAAGGGCTGTTTTTTATTATTCTATTTGATGTATTTTGAAATGGTTACTGCTTTTTTATAGCTGAAGCAATAATGTTTTTAACATCTTTCCCTGCAATATTCATTACTTTAGCTATAGTCCCGCCAAACATCATTCCCATCAATTTTATATTAAGCTCCGAAACATATACCTGTTTACGTTTGTTTTCATAAATACCGATGGTAAGCGGCATTATAGAAGTTACTTTCCGATTAGGTTCCTCTTTGAGAATCAACGCGGCATATCCAGGATTACAAATAGCGATGCTGCCAACCTTTTCAATTTTTCCGTGACCGGCATCCTGAATATTCTTTTGAAAATCGAATTCTTTTGTCACTTTCCATTCACCGGTTGCATCTATTGCATCCTTTAATTTATCCATGGTTTTCTCAAAATCGCTTTCGCTTTTATAGATGGTGAGCATTAATTTTGGCATCAAAAACCATATGCCAACTCCCATTAAAACCATCCCGGTTATGATAAATAGAATTGAAGTTTCCATCTTTTAACTCAGTTAAATGAATACCCTTTATCAGAATACAGCTTTAATAAATAATTTTAATATTATTGTTGCAATTTATTTACACAAGCCATCTATAAAATTAAACAATATTACTCAGCAAAAACAATAATTCGGATTTTTTATGTTGGCAGCTATTAATTCAGTTTTGCTTTTATACTTTTACCGGGTTTGAGGACTTTCAAAACGTCATCCTCTTTCTGAATTATCCAAGTTGTATTTTCAGCAATTCCGGTTTGTTTTTATACAGGTGCAGTATTAATTCCCCGAACAGCGTATTGGCCCATGCAAACCAACTACGCGAATAGTCTTCGGGATTATCGACATGAAACGACTCGTGAATAAAGCCGGTGCCTGCATGCGTTTTCTTTAACATGGTAAGGCAATTTAGTATTTCCTTGTCGTCATCACTCGTGAGAGCCTGCATTACCAGTCCCATGGGCCAGATTTTATTTTCACCCACATGCGGCCCCCCTATACCACTGGCAAATTTCCCTTCATGAAACCAGGGATTATCATTACTTAATGAAAATTTGCGCGTATTTATATAAACATGATCGTTAGATGGGCAATAGCCAAGGTAGGGAAGGGATAATAAATTTGGCACATTGGCATCATCCATAAACAAGGCATTCCCGAAGCCATCAATTTCGAGTGGGTATATTGAGCCGGCGGTCGGGTGTTTTAGTATCGCATATTGTTTCAATACCTGGTCTATTTCATCAGCAAACCGGTTGCATTCTTTTTCCATTTCTTTATTGCCCAAAGCTGTTCCGAATATTTCGCCCAGCTGTCGTAACGAAACAACGGCAAACATATTTGAAGAAACCAGGAACGGGTATATGGTAGAATCGTCTGATGGGCGGAACATGGAATGGATAAGCCCGATTTTTCGTGTCGGATTTCCATATCCCATACCAAACTGGGTATCGGTCGGATTGGCTGCAACTCTCTGGAAATGATAAGGTCCTTTATTCTCTTTACGCTGTTGTTCTTTAAAGATCTGAACAATAAGTTTCATTGCTTTCTGCCAATTCTGGTTGAATGCTGAGGTATCGCCTGTATTGATCCAATAGCCATGCGAAAGGCGAATAACATAGCAAAGAGAATCGATCTCCCATTTGCGTTCGTGAACGCCTGGTTTCATAGTGGTGTGATCATCTTTCCATTCGCTGATCCTTTTGGGATCGTCATAAAAGGCATTCGCATACGGATCGAGCATTACAAATTCTACTTGTTTTGTCACTACGCCTTTCAGGAGTTTTTTCAGGCTTTCATCCTTACCGGCAAGCTGCAGGTAAGGCCATACCTGTGCTGATGAGTCTCTGAGCCACATGGCATCAATATCTCCCGTAATAACGTATGTCGAAGGGGAGCCGTTATGCTGAGTATAAGTAACTGTAGTGTCAAGCGTATTTGGAAAGCAGTTTTCGAACATCCAGGCCAGTTCCTCATCTGCCATAGCTTTTTTTACGTTGATGATTGTTTCTTCAACAGCTTTGCTGGTAAAACGGCGTTTGCCCGGGACAGGGCGTTTTGATATGAAAGATTTATCATCAGATTTATCCATCCTGCTTCCAAATGAAGGTAAGCCAAGTGCAATGCCTGCCATGGCTATCCCGGTTTTCGCGATAAATTCTCTCCTGTTTGTCATACCTGCTGAGTATATGAAATTGTCGTTTATTAATTTTGGTTTCGTTTATCAATATTGTGGTGAAGAGAATGGTCAGGAATGAAGAGAAAATCTTAGTTTCGGGTTCTGCTGGCTACCATATTGTCAAATACAAACCATATAAAATTATCAGCCACAAAACCTGCTACTGTGAGGATCAATTGGCACAAGGCACTAATGAAAAGATTTGAAAAAATTCTACATTATCCTTAAACACGACCAAAAATTTAATTGTTTTAACGTCTGCCTTAAAAATCATAGTCAAATTTAGTCTACATTAATTCAACTGTGTCTTATTAAAATAAGTACAGGGTTATTTTTCGTTTTGTTCCTTACCGGGTAATTCCAGGCTATAGGGAAGTACAGCATACGGATAGCTGACCTGTATCCATCGTGCATTCCACATTTCAATCAATAATCCATATTCGTTCATTATATCCGAACTAAGGATGGAGCCATCGCCTTTTTTCACTGCATCAAGTAAAATTTCGCGGCCGTTTAATTCCACAGCCGCAATTATATGGTTGAATTGCTGTGGGTTAAAGAAAGCTGTGTCGAGATAACCGCTATTTAGTGTGCTTACAAGAACGGGATATGTTTTAAATCCTGCCTTTTTGAGCAGGTTAATTAAAATAGCATTTATTTCACTGCTGCTTCCTTCGTGTCTTTGCACAACCTTCTGAAGGCCGGTATTCATTTTTACCGGTTCTTTTGTAAATTTGTCAGCTATCTTCACAATAAACTGAGGCATAGGTGAATCCACAAAAACCCGGTACTCGTTATTCCATTCTGCCAGGTTTCGTACAAATTGATAAACCGCCTCTATTTTTTCTTCATCTGTATCGTACTGAGCAGTTATTTTCTTTATTGTATCATCAAACCCCATATTCAGAATTAAGGGTACGCCAAATTGCGGGCTTTTATTAAGGTCCTTTGTTATTTTCGGCAAATCGGGTCTTTTGTAAATTATATAGGCCAGATTCTCGAGGGAAAGCTGTTTTTCTGCTTTATCCATAAACTTGTACTCCGGATCCATTGCCTTTACAATCTCATTCATTTTCGGGAGCATAAATTTCCGGGAAACAAAGTCGAGCATAAACTTTACAAACATGCGGCTGTTGTTGTAATCTAATTCATTCCCTGCATAAGGCAACGAAGGGATATCTTTCCTGACGAACTGAAACAAGTTAGCGTTATACACAACTGATTTTCCCTGATATTTTATACTTGTAGTTATGTTTTTGAATTCAGAAACTTCAGCAGAATTGATGTTGTATGGTTTCACGGCGTAATCAAATTCCAACGGAGTAATTATCCGCAACTCGTTCCACAGGCTTGGGATGTCGTATTGTACCATCCAGGGATCGGGGTTAACTGTTTCGATGGTTGGAATGGAGATTTCATATTCAATAATGGAGCCTGGCTTTACGTCGGGAAAGTATATGGTAACACTGGCATTGTAGTTTTTGTCTGGTGCTGATACAGTGGTGTATTTGGGTTTCACTTTAGTTGAAACAACTTTGCCTTTTTCATTTACATTAAGGGTTTGAGCCCGTAAATGAAAGGTTTCGTTGTAAGGGTGTAATGATGCTGAGCGCAAATCGTAATAGTGTATTTGTTCTGTTGCATAGCGCAAACCGGCTTCGGTTAAAATTTTAATCCGCACATGATGGATAAAATAGAAATATACCTGTCCGCTAATTCCATCGAACTTGTACTCCCCGTAATCGCACAAAATAACCGCATCGGCTCCCTGGTATGATGTGAGAGCAATTTCCTTTTCATTCACTTTGCCATACTTAACTGGTGGCCGCTGACCAACACTGACAATTGAACAGAAAAGGAAGCAATATACACAAAAAATGATCTTTAGTAAACTCATGGCTGTTTCATTTAGTTACGGTAAAGGCAGAGAATTGTGCTGAAAAATAATCTGGCTGAACTCCCTGAACCTGATTTTATTTTTTATCATGATAATGAACATCCATTTGAGGGAAAGGAATGTTGCGTTTATAGTTTCCGAATTGTTTATAAACTTTCTCATTCATTTCGAAAAACACACCCCAGTAATCTTCACTGTTAACCCACGCCCTGACAACGAAATTAACAGAACTGTCACCAAGTTCGGAAAGACCAATAAAGCTTGCCGGTTCCTTTAAAATCCTTGTATCCTCATTTATAAAATCATTAATTGCTTTTTTGAGATTTTCAACATCATCACCATAAGCTATTCCAAATTTCCAATCTACTCTTCGTTGTGGTTCGGCCGAAAAATTGGTTAATGCGCCGGTTGAGAATGGTCCATTGGGGGTTATCACTAATTTCTTGTCTACTGTGTTTAGCATGGTTGCAAAAATACTGATCTCCTTAACAGTTCCTGAAAACCCTTGAGCTTCAATAAAATCCCCGATTTTAAAGGGTTTTAAAATTAGAATAATAACGCCACCGGCAAAATTCTGAAGCGTCCCGGATAATGCCAAACCAAATGCTAAACCCGCGGCGCCAATAATTGCAATAAAGGATGTCATTTGGATTCCAATCATCCCCATTACAGTAATGATCACTAAAATTTTCAATATTATGCTAGTCAGATTTTTTAAAAACGGGACTAGTGACTGATCGATTTTTGATTTTGTCAATGCTTTTCCAACACTCTTAGTAATTATTTTTGTAACCCACAAACCAATCAGGAGAACAATTATCCCTCCTAGTATTTTAGGTCCATATTCAAAACCAAAACTTATAATCTTGTCGAAATAATTTCCTGCAAATGTATTTTGAACTTCCATTTTATTGCTCGTTAAATTTTTCTACTCATCTGGCTTTTTGATCCCGCCCCGTTTAATTCAGTGGTCATTGGCCTCCACTTATAATTTTCAATTATACAAAATATTATAGAATTATCATAATTATCGTTTGGGCACTCCGATTTGTACGGTATATTTTATAAACTGTTCCTTAACACTTAAAGTATGCTTAGGACGACCACCTGAGGATTAATACCGCATACACAATGTTACCCACCTTTGTTACAAAATTGTATTTTAATCAAACTTAACTATAGGATACATTCATAATTTCAAAAACAATTTCTTCCTTGCCTCGTTTTAAAATTGCTTTGTCCCCAATTTTTTTATTTGTTAATACCTTGGCTATAGGGGATATAAAGGAGATTTTTCCTTTGGAAATATTTGCCTCATCAACACCTACGATTTGAAAAGCCCGAATTTTTTTGGTTGCTTCTATTTTGAGAGTTATCAATGCACCGAACCTTATTTCATTTTGCGGTTGCTCGCTCAGATTAATTATTTTGGCGTCAACAATTCTATTGTTCAACAGTTGTAATTTTGCATTTATATGGTTAAACGCTATCCGTTTCTCATTTTCGTTGGCACTACTCAGATTTTCTTTTTCATTGATTAGCATCTGTTTTTCGGCCAATAGCTCATCCATACCTACCTGGGTCACATAGTTTGTCACTCCTTCGGGTAATTCTGCCCTTGGTGGTACAATCGGAATTTCTTCCTGATCGTCTTCTTTAACAAATCCTATGCTCATAGCTTATTAGTTTTAATTACAGCCTTCTTTTAAGGAAGAGTTGATCTGGATATCAATAGTATCTTTTAAAGTGCGGATTTTTCTTCTTGCAATTGACGTTTATACATTGTTACAAGAAGGTAATAATCCCAATATTGAGAAGGTTTCTAGATAAAAGAGAAGCCTGCCAATATTTATTAAGACAAATTAAAAAAATGCAACCTATACATTCTCAGCAAGAATATTTTGGCAGGTTTTCGTTTCCGCATATATTTCATCCTTGAGAGGATTTATTTTATTCTTTTTAATTCTAATGATCTGGTATGCAAAGAGTGCAACATTTGCCAGTAGTGCAATCAAACTTACAACAAAGAAAGCTTTAGGATTGTGAGTTGTCGGTACGGGGGCAATTTTGTCAGCAAACTGCGGGACAGTCATTACAAACATTATCCAAAGTGCCAAAGTCGATGCCCTGTGCTGAAGCCATGCCCCTTTAACAATAAAAAATGCAGGAATAGTACATGAAAGAAGCAATGCTACTCCAGCGTAAAAAGAGTGATCGGATATGCAGTTATAGGTATAAGCAAAGTTCCATAGATCATAAGCTATAATCCATGCCCAAATCATATCCGGCCATATCATGTCTTTTGATTTGCTTTTTGAGATTACGATACCGAACCAACCGCAAATTGTTAAAATATTAAGTATTCCTGCAATCCCGTTCATTATATTCCAGGGGCCCGACATGGTCCAAAGATTTTCAACATATCCGCCCTCCCAAAGACCAAAACTGTACACTTGAAAATCCCTGATACAAGCTTCCAGGATGTTAATAGCAAGGATAGCTGCAGGG
>JBBQSY010000037.1:0-30288 GCA_038213495.1 Bacteroidales bacterium | reverse complement strand
TCATCCGCTTTACCGCGCTAAGGTTTTATTTGCCACACACTATCACGAACTGAACGAAATGTCAGGCAGTAAGCCACGCATAAGGAATTACCATGTTGCCGTGAAAGAGATCGGCAAGAAAGTGATCTTTCTGCGAAAACTGACCCCTGGCGGAAGCGAGCACAGTTTTGGTATACACGTTGCCCGTATGGCAGGTATGCCGGGAAGTGTTTTGCAACGGGCAACCAATATCCTATTACAGCTTGAGAAGAAGCATGTTACTGATGATCAGGATAATACCGGTATAAAAACGGGAGATGTCAAAAAAGGAGACGATATCCAATTAAGCTTCTTTCAACTGGATGATCCCTTGCTGGAACGTATCCGCGACGACATTATGGCTCTGGATATTAACACATTAACCCCGGTAGAAGCACTGATGAAACTGAACGAGATTAAAAATTTACTTAAAAAATATTAGAGAAATTTTTGAAATAACAAAATGTGTGTATCTTTGCACACCCAAAACGGTTAATACTGCGAAAGTAGCTCAGTTGGTAGAGCACGACCTTGCCAAGGTCGGGGTCGCGAGTTCGAGTCTCGTCTTTCGCTCTGCTTGTTAAAACCTCCTGTTAGCAGCACGGAGGTTTTTTTTCAGCTGCCCGAATGGTGAAATAGGTAGACACGAAGGACTTAAAATCCTTTGGCCATTGCGGCCGTGCCGGTTCGATTCCGGCTTCGGGTACCAGACAGAATTCCTCACCTAAAGCGGTGGGGAATTTTTGTTTTATTACCTGTAATTTCCGAATCCGGGAAAGGCAGCAAAAAAATTACCCGACTAGTGCCGGATGGTTATCCTTATCCATTGTTTTTCCGTCACTTCAATGAATTTATAGCCAGGTAAATAGCAGTTCTTTATTCATATTATTATTATCTCTTCTGATAATTTTCATATGTATATATTGTATTTTGAAATAATTCAATATCTTAGCATCCCCAAAAGTACACTTTCAACTAATAAATCCCCCATATGTTACTTCATCAGCAATTTGTTCGAATGGCAAAGAAATATGTGTATTGCTATAAATACGACGCCCGCAAACGCCTGGTCGAAAAATAGGTTCCGGGGAAAGAACCTGAATATTACGTTTATGACAAAACCGATAAAGTGATTTTGTACCAGGACGGGAACATGCGCACTGAAAGGATTCCGTTAAATTATGACTGGATGTTCACCAAATACGACGCCTTGGGCAGGGTGATAATTACAGGCATTGTTGCTTTAGCCAAAAACACATTGAGAGATGCACTTCAAAATGACGCTAACACCGCCACCTTCAAATGCTGGGAAAATAGTACCTACAGTGGTACATTTCCGGCTGCCAACAACAATTATTACACCGACCTGGCGTACCCGGTACTGGCAGGTAAAACCTACACATTATACACGCTAAACTATTACGATACATACGGGGTATGGAATAACGCGACATCACCGCCGTTTCAAATTGTAAACAATTCTAGTTGCGCTTATACCCCGCCTCAAACAACACCCGGCGCTTATAACCCGGAGCTAACCTTTGTAAGCGGCAAGCCCACCGTGAGCTTTGTTGAATGTAACGGCACACTGCTGGCCTCGGCCACCTATTACGATATTTACGGCCGGGTAATACAAAGCTGCGAGCGAAACCAGACGGGAAGCGCGGGTTTCGACCGCTTTACCAACCTGTACAAAGGCCTTACATCCAATATTCAAAAAAAAGAACACACGCATTTTAGTTACATGTCTGTCCCGTATCCGACCTTGAATGAGGTGACGGATTATACCTACGATCCGGCAGGCCGTCCGCTGACCTATACATACACCTATAAATTCACATACCCATATCCGGGGAATGCTGCGGTCCGTAATATCACGTATGCATATACACCATTAGGCCAAGTTAAATCAAAACAAATAAGGGACGATGCCACGCTGATGCAAACCGTGGATTATACCTACAACATCCGCGGCTGGCTTACCAAAATTAACGAACCGGCTACTTTAAACGGCGACCTGTTCGGCATGGAATTGCTGTACAATACACAAAATACACTGTATCCTAACCTACAGAACCTGCCATGCTACAACGGGAATATTTCGGCGGCAATATGGCAAACATCCCAGCCTTACGGCACAACAACACCCGTTACCACCGGGCTTAAAGCCTATAAATACGGCTACGACAAACTAAACAGGCTTTTAACCGGCGATTACTTTGAAATGTCGGGCAGCGCCTTGAGTAATACAGCGAAATACAGCGAAACAATTATAAACATTGATAACGGCAAATCATACGATCGTAACGGTAACATACAAGGTATTGCGCGCAATGGCCTGCAATCGCCTAACAATATCATTGGATCTGTTGATCTGTTAAAATACACTTATAACGGCAACCAACTTATTGCGGTTGATGACAATATAACGAGGGACATAGATAACGTTTTTTGGGACAACGGCAGCAAATATACCGGCACAGCAGAATACACCTACGATGCCAACGGCAACCTTGTTACAGACCTGAACAAGGGAATACTCTATATTACCTACAACTACCTTAACCTGCCCACATCCATTACCAAAACCGGCGGCAACCGGGTGGAGTACACTTACGATGCTGCCGGCACCAAGCGCCAACAGCAGCATTATGTTAACGGCACCCTTGTAAAAACAACTGATTTTATAGCTAACTTTGTGTACGAAAACTCAGTACCCGCATGGGCAACGTACGACGAAGGCCGTGTAGTATTAAATAGTTACGGAACAGCAAATCTAAATGAAGCCTACCTGAAAGACCACCTGGGCAACATACGCGTAGCCTACTACCTGCAGGCCGGCACCCTCCGAACCCGGCAGGTAAACAGCTACTACCCTTTTGGCATGAATATTAAAGGTTTAACCGCAAACAGCACTGATAATTTCAAACCAAACGAGTACCTTTACAACGGCAAGATGATGCAGGATGAAATGGGGCTGGGGTGGTTGGATTATGGGGCAAGGTTTTATGATGCGGTGCTGGGGAGGTGGCATAGTGTGGATCCGCTCGCACATAAACCAAAGAATGTGTCAATCAGCCCCTATGCATACACAGGCAACAACCCAATTAGTAGAATTGACCCTGATGGCCGTGACTGGTTTTATTATCAATCACAAGGGGAGAAGAAAAAGTCATGGCATTGGCAAGAAGGTAATGTAGCGAAATATACAAACGCTAAAGGTAAAGAAGTAACAAGTAAAAGGGGTTTTGATTACTTGGTAACATACAAAGTTACAGGCAAAAATAGCGAAGGAGCTGTAACTGGCTCGCTTCAATTGTGGGGAGATAGAAACCCTAATAAAGGTGCTATGGTAACAGTGAATGGAGTATTTAGTGGAAACTCAAATTACCAGGGAATGTCACCCATTCCTGGGGGTAATTATATGATGAAACTTGGTACAAGAGATGCCGATGGCCCTCAAAAATTAAATCCAGACGGAAGTAATCCTATACGATATGATGGAATGCAAGCTATTCCCAGTTGTCCGTAGTGTTCCAAAAAAATAAAATAAACAAGTGTTATTCTGAGTTTCCAAACTCAGGATACCGATAAAAAGAAAGAAGTAATCGAGTAGGAAGTGAGGGATTATTTCCCTCACTGTCCTCTCACACCACCTTACGTGCCGTTCGGCATACGGCGGTTTGTTAAAATAATAATGGCTGTACTTTGGTTAAATTTATGCAGGTGCTATGGATTCCTCACTCATTGCAGTGGGGAATTTTTCTTATAATATATATGAATCCGGGTACCGCGACAAACAGTAATCACAAAAAATTCCAACTATTGCCATATATGTTTCCTGGAATCTTGATAATCAGTTGCTTAAATGGGATCCATGTCAGATAAATTGAACCCTTTAACTAAATTATTGTTATCCGTTCTGATTATTTTCATATGCAAATATTGAATTTTGAAATAATTCAATATCTTAGCACCCCCAAAAGTACACTTTCAACTAATAAATCCCCATATGTTACTTCATCAGCAATTTGTTCGAATGGCAAAGAAACATGCCGGTAAACTCGCTATTATTGACAGAACTACCGAGAAGAGAGTTCCTTACTCAAAAGCCTTAATCGGCGCTCTTATCATGAGTTCAAAATTTAAAAAGTATGAAAAAGGGTTTATAGGTATTATGATTCCGACATCCGCAGGTTGTGCACTGGCAATAGTTGCAGCCTTAATGAGCGGGAGAATACCGGTAATGATAAATTATTCGACCGGTGCAGAGGAGAACGCAAAGTATGCCCAACGGAAATGCAGTTTCAAAACAATTATTACTTCCAGAGCTTTGCTCGAAAAAATCAATTGTCCGGCAATTGATGGGATGATCATGTTAGAGGACATAATGGAAAGTGTTACAACTGCCGAAAAACTTAAAGCAGCCCTGACTACCATGCTACCGGTTAACCTGATCCTTAACACAATTCATAAAGGAAACGAGAATGACACTGCTGCAATAATTTTTACCAGCGGAAGTGAAAAAGACCCGAAAGCCGTGCAGTTGTCGCACCGGAATATTTCCGCGAATATTGTAAATTTTGGCAACTATGTTAAAGTCGATGAGACAGATATTATCCTGGCAAATCTCGTTTTCTTTCATATTTTCGGGTTAACTGTAAATTTGTGGGTGTCATTCTATTACGGAATGACCATGGTTACTTATTCAAATCCGCTTGATTTTCAGAAAATCAGTAAAATTGCCCTGGAGGAGAAACCGACTATCATGGTTGGTACGCCCAGCTTTTTCTGGGGTTATTATTTGAAATCGGATCCCGGTGATTATAAAACCATCAGGATTATGGTAGCAGGTGCCGATAAATGTCCGGATGCATTAAGGGAAGGTTTTATGAGAAAACATGGGGTTACACTGCTTGAAGGCTATGGAGCAACAGAGACATCCCCGGTGATATCAGTGAACTCACACGAGTTTAACAGGCCCGGAAGCACTGGGAAAGTTATTCCGAATGTGCAGGTAAGGATCGAGAATTTCGAGACCGGAGAAGAATGTAAAACCAGGGAAGTTGGCAAGATTCTTGTAAAGGGAGACCTTGTGATGAAAGGCTATTACAATGATCCTCAGCTTACGGCTGATGCCCTGAAAGACGGATGGTATAATACCGGCGACATGGGATATTTTGATGAAGATGACTTTCTCTGGCATGCAGGCCGGTTTAAAAGATTTGCAAAGATCGGGGGAGAAATGGTTTCCCTGGTCAAGGTTGAGAATACACTTGAGAAGTATCTTCCAATGGGAGTATCCTGTTGCGTTGTGGCAGTGTCGGATGAGAAAAAAGGATCTTCAATTATTGCAACCGTTAGTATTGAGGTTAACAAGACCGAAATGATCAAGCAAATGGGTAACGAATTACCTAATATTGCACTTCCAAAACATTTTATTGTTATCAAGGAATTACCCATGATGGCCACCGGAAAGATCGATTTCAGAAGCGTTACCAGGATTGTGGAAGATTTAATAAAAGATGCTGAGTCCGCCGCGAGTAAGGCTGAATCCCTTCTGTAGAGTCAGGTTCCTGAAAGATCCTTTGCACGGCTTGAAAACCTTTGACCATTGTAGCCGTACCTGTTCGGTTACGGTGTAGGATACTTAAAGTTTCCCGGTTTATCGGGGAGCTTTTTTTATGCTAAAATGCGAATAATTTCGTGACCTGTTGTAGAATAAATAATTCCAGGTACGCCTTTCACGGCAAGGCCATTCTATTTGATGTTGAAACCAATTTCTTTCAGTACATCCAAAGTCTTCTTGTCTATGTTAGAAGCTAAAACAGTATAAGAAGGAAACTCCCTGCGCACAGGGTATTCATTCCGCAAATTTTCAAATCGCGCCGGATTATCTCTCAAAGCCTTATCGTCAACTCGGATATCATAGGTAGCCAGGATCGCTTTTGCGACAATTTCCTGTTCGCTCAACCCAAAACCATCAAGCGCTATAACCGGTACCGAAGGAGGTTCAACTCCTGAAGGCTGCCAGTCGTCCAGACCAAGTCCGAAGAATTTGCTAATTGACTGAACACTCAATTGAGTTCCCTTTGCCTTACCGTCTTTCGAATATCCTGCAATATGCGGGGTGGCAATGTCAGTAAGACCTAGCAATTCCAGGTCAATGTCGGGTTCGTTTTCCCAGCAATCACAGATATATGAAGAAATCCGACCATTGTTCAGGGCGGTTTTTATAGCCGGTGTATCAACCACCTCTCCGCGGCAGGAGTTTATCAGGATGGGATGCTTTCTTACTTCCGAAAAGAATTCATTGTTTGCAAGATGAAAAGTGGAATCTATTCCCTGCATATTCAGAGGAACATGAAGACTAATAATATCAGCTTCTTCCTTTATCCGGTTAAGACTTACAAAATCCGCATGGCCTTCCGCACGTTCGCGCGGGGGATCATTCAGCATGACTTTCATTCCAAACAACCTGCATATGCGGGCCACTTTGCTGCCCACGTTGCCGACACCAACAATTCCGATACACAGTTCATTGAGTTGCCTGTTTTTAATTTCGCATATGGCCACTAGCGCTGATGCGATGTATTGCTCAACCGATTTGCTGTTGCAACCCGGGGCATTGGACCAGCTGATTCCGGCTTTGCTGCAGTAATCCGTATCAATATGGTCGTAGCCAATGGTGGCCGTTGCAATAAATTTAACTGATGACCCTGCGAGTAATGCTTCGTTACAAATGGTCCTGGTCCGGGTTATGATTGCATCGGCATCTTTCACAATTTCATTTGTAATTTTTGAGCCGGGAATGTATACGACTTCCCCGAAAGGTTCAAGGGCTCCTTTTATATATGGGATTCTATCGTCGATTACAATTTTCATATATTATCTCAAGTAAGCTGCAAAAGTCTGATATTCAATGCTTACACCGTAGTAACCGCCATAAATCTGAAGTTTGTAAACAAAATACATCTGAGCAAAGATATTGAAAAGCCTTTAGTTGATCAGCCGATTTTTATGCCTTTGTGAGATTTTTACTATCTGACACGGTGGAATAAAACTCATTGCAGCAAATTGACGATATATCAAAGCGGAATTGCATTCAAATTCGCCCAGGGTTCGGGGAATATAAACCATGAGATTATAAAAATAGCCCAGGATCAGTTCGACTAAATACTTTTTTCACTACTTTGGTAGCTTATAACTGACCATTTTTCATTCAATTCCAATTGGGTAAGGATAACGCTAATATTTAATACAAGTACCATCATGCATACTCTTGATAATCTGATCGCAAAACTAAAATCCGGACCGGTTACTGCCATAGCCGGTTTATATGGAAATGACCCTGATGTACAAAAATATCAATCACTCCGATACCTAAACCTTGCGGAAAGGTTCAAATCCGAGTTTCCCGCCACTAAGGCTGATGTTTTCAGTTCACCTGGTCGTACGGAAATTGGCGGCAATCACACCGACCATAATCACGGAAGGGTGCTTGCCGGCGCAGTAAATATGGATAACATTGCTCTTGCTGCACCAAACAATTCCAATATAATCCGTATTGTTTCGCTTGGTTATCCTTCATTTGAAGTCGATTTAAATAATTTAACTCCTGATCCAAATGAGTTTTATACTTCAGCGGCGTTAATCCGTGGAATTAGTGCCCGTTTGAATGATTTAGCATACAATATCGGTGGTTTTGATGCGTGTATTGACGGTGCCGTCCCCAAAGGATCCGGACTTAGTTCTTCCGCTTCCTTTGAAGTTCTGATAGGTGTTATCCTAAGTCATCTGTTTAACGACGGAAAGCTGGATCCGATTCAAAACGCTATAATCGGGCAATATGCGGAAAACCATTTCTTCGGAAAACCCTGCGGCCTGATGGATCAGACGGCATGTTCCGTTGGAGGGCTTGTTACAATTGATTTTAAGGATCCTTCGAACCCTAATGTGAAAAAAGTAAACTTCGATTTTTTGGCAACCGGCTATTCGCTGATTATAACAGATACAGGAGGAAATCATGCCGATCTGAACGAAGAATATGCCTCACTTCCTGCCGAAATGAAAGCTGTGGCAAAACAACTGGGTGCAAAAGTATTACGCGAAGTAAATATGGAGGACATTATAAGCCATATCCCAGAGATACGAAAAAAAACCGGTGACAGGGCTTTATTGCGCGCAATTCATTTCCAGGGCGATAACCAGCGTGTGGCTGAGCAGGTGAAAGCACTTGAAAATGATGATTTCAGTTCATTTCTGAATATGGTTATTGCATCGGGACAGAGTTCGTTTATGTATAACCAGAATATTTATGCGGTAAATAACGTTAAAGAACAGGGAGTGTCTCTGGCCCTTGCCCTGAGCGATCATGTGCTAAGCAGCCGGGGTGCCTGGCGGGTTCACGGCGGTGGCTTTGCAGGAACTATACAGGCTTTTGTCCCCCGCGATCTGAAGGAAACGTACATCAGTACCCTCGAACATGTTTTTGGAAAAGGATCGTGTTTCAGCCTTTTTATACGGCCACAGGGAGCAATAAGAGTTGAACTTTAATTCTGATTTTGCAGAAAAGTGTTTCAGTTCTGACCAGCCTTAGCCCCCTGCGAATATGCGAATTATCTTTTTTTTTAATAAAGTCTTTCGTTGAAAGTAAAAACATTTTAATTTTTTTTATAAACTGTTTTTCATTTAACTAATTAATTCGCTATTTTTGAAAAAAAACAAACTCATGAATAACGACGAAAACAACAGCCGCAGAAAATTTATCAAACTGGCAACTCTGGGATCTGCTGCATTAGGAATAACTCCATTAAACAATGTATTTGGATCAGGTAGCACGTCTGATGCTAATTTATTGAAACCCGAAAATAATTTTCCGGCACGGAAAGGAAAATCAGTAATGGGACTCAGCTGCGAACCCTTAAAAACGGTCCGCATCGGCTTAATTGGTCTTGGAATGAGGGGAAGCACTTCGTTAGACCGTTTGCTTCAGGTGGATGGCACAGAAATAAGGGCTATAGCCGATTTAGTTGTAAAAAATGTAAAAGAATCGAATAAAAAAATTACTGATGCGGGATTTAAAGCGGCTGTTGAATATACCGGCGAAGAAGACTGGAAAAAAATCTGCGAACGCGATGATATAGATTTGATTTATCAGTGTACTCCGTGGTATATGCACACACCCGTTGCCGTTTTTGCCATGAAGCATGGAAAGCATGCTGCAATAGAAGTACCTGCTGCCACTACAATGGAAGAATGCTGGGCATTGGTTGATACTGCCGAAGAAACTCAGCGACACTGCATGATGCTTGAAAATTGTTGTTATGATTTTTTTGAACTGAATACGCTGAATATGGCCCGTAATGATGTTTTCGGAGAAATTATGCATGCTGAAGGAGCCTATATTCACGATCTGCGCTGGCTCAAATTTATGAAAGAAGGCGGGTACTATAACAGGTGGCGTCTCGAATACAGCAAACTTCACACAGGAGATCCTTACCCGACACATGGTCTCGGACCTATTGCCCAGATCATGGGAATTAACCGCGGCGATCGGTTCGATTACCTTACATCAGCATCAACAAACCAGGTCGGAATGTCGGAATATGCAAAGGAAAAGTATGGCGAAAATTCGGCTGATGCAAAGCAAAGCTACAAACTCGGGGATATGAATACAACTGTTGTTCGCACAATAAATGGGAAGACGATTATGATACAACATGATACGACCAGTCCGCGTCCATACAGCCGTATACACCTGATAAGCGGAACCAAAGGCATGGCAGTAAAATATCCGGAGCCACAAATCGCGCTTGTACCTCAGGCTCATGAATTTCTGAAAAAAGAAGATTTCGATGCACTGATGAAAAAATATGAACACCCCTTAGCTGCCCAGATTGGTGAAAAAGCCAAAAAAGTTGGCGGACATGGTGGCATGGATTTTATAATGGATTACAGGCTTGTGCACTGTCTGCGGAACGGGCTGCCTCTGGATCAGGACGTGTATGATGCTGCAGCATGGTGCAGTTTGGCTCCATTAAGCGAGAAAAGTGTGCTAAACAGGGGGAATTCAGTTGATGTGCCTGATTTTACGCGTGGTGCCTGGGAAACAGCGAAACCGTGGCCTGTGGTAACCATAGGATAGATTGTTCAATACTAAAAAAAACGTATCCGGACCAGATGAACTGGTTACCACCTCAGACCGCCAAATTTCTTCACTCTAAACATAATACCGGCTTTAAACCCGATATAAAAGTTGTGGGATCTCCCGTAAATTCCGTGTGTATTGGGAATCTGCCACGCAGACTTATTAATATCCGTAAGGCCAAAACTTGAGTTAACAGAGAAAATATACATTGCTTTCTTCGACCTGTTTATATCTACCATCCTGCTCAGTGCAAAGCTCAATGCTACATCTGTACTCCGGAACCTGTCTTTAACATTGGCAGAGGCCATGCCAATCGGGTTGGGCAGGGGATTTCCTCCAACACGGCTGTATTCCTGCTTTGCATTTAAAAGGATCATAACTTCAGGACCAAAAGAAATCCATGTTGGATAATTCATATAAGGGATATTCTTCATTATAAGCAGCGGCACTCCCAGGTAGGTCAGGTTGACTTTGCGAACAGCTTCACCAACCGATTGAACTCCGGAATAATTTTGTCCCATTTTGCTTAAAAACAAGGAACCTTTAAAACCCCAGTCCCGGTCTTGAAAATAGCTCACGCCTATTCCGCCGGTATATCCGAAAGTGGTGGCATATTCCATTTCAGGATTCCCGTATGCATTCTGATTAAATATCCAGTTGCTGCTATATCCGGCTTCTGCATCCACCCAATAGGTTCTCCTCCTCTGCCCCATGACATCAAATGAATGCATCAGCATTGCAATGACTATCAGACTCAGAAAATGTTTTTTCATGATATGTAATTTTTTCAGGTTCAGTCTCTTAAACAGAAGGTAAAATCATAAAATACAATTTTTTACATTCATGTTAATAATTCATTCCGTTTTCAGCGATGGAGTAGTGCAGTAATTAAACCGTATTCAGATTAAAATGTTTACACTGAATTTATAAAAACTTTAGCATAAACCATCTACAGTATTTTCCCTCTCTTAATTCTTCAAATCAAATCTGCCATTTGTAAATTGCAGATTATCAATAAATTTCTGCTTTTCAGTCCGATCCCGATAGCTATCGGGACCGAAATAAAAAACCCTATCCGCCAACGAAAGGTAATCTGTAACCTCTTTAATTTTCCCCTCAACCGGTAACCTCATCATCATCAGAAACAAACCCGGATCAATGATTCCGCGTAAACTTCTGCTTTCGCATACTATTATCTGTTTATTAATATCCCTCGACAGAAAATGTAATATGGCTTTTTCAATAAAATTTTCGGAAGCACGTATATAAAATACCTGACTTGCACCTGCCATCAGCATTTTAGAGGTATCTTTCCCGGAATTGGGATCCGATTCCGCAGTTATTGTATAATCGGATGTTTCTTCATTAGCATGATTGCCGTGCATATCAGCTTCGCCGGGGCGGATGCTGGTTACTTTTAATCCAATAACTTCATGCGTTGCGGAGAGCCTATCAATCATATCGCAAGCCATGGTGGTTTTACCGGAATTGCGCGAATTGCCGCCGATAATAACCATATTCGGAATGTTCAACATATCACAGATTGAATAGTAACCTTGTTTATGAATTTAGGTCATCTAGTAACCGTTTAAATTCTTTTGTCATGATTTTATCCATACGCTGATGAAAAACATCAAAGGATATAACGAGTTTGCGGCCTTCCGGTGAAAGTGTTGTACTTCCGCCGTCCTGGCCTCCGCGAATAGTTTCGAGTAGAGGGAAACCAAGCATTTTTTCAATTTTACGCAAATCGTTCCATGTCCGGCGATAGGTAATTCCGAGTTTTTCGCAGGCTCCTACCAGGGAACCGCATTCATCTATCTGCTTCAGTATTTTCCATTTGCCATCACCTAAAATGCCGGTACCCTGAGGTGAGGAGAACCAGATTTTATAACTCGGCTCCATGTTTTCGAATTTATTCATAGCATTTGATTTCTTCGACCAGGTATAAAAATGCATGAACAAAATTAATAAGAAAGAAACGATTTTAGTGTTTCCTGTTCAACAAATGCAAGTCATAACCGGATCATGAGTGATATCAGGCATTAAGTTGTGTCCAGAGCATGTCTTTAAGCTGTGTCAGCCCAAGTTTTGAATGGGAAGATATAAAAACCGCAGGTATCCGTGGTAATTCCTTTTTCATGAGTTTTATCATCTCTTCATCCAGCATATCACATTTGGTAATTGCAAGCACACGGCCTTTATTCAGCAATTCAGGGTTGAATTGCTTAAGTTCGTTGAGAAGTATTTTATATTCTTTTTTAATATCCTTGCTGTCGGCAGGGATCATAAAGAGCAGTACAGAATTTCTTTCGATATGCCTCAGGAATCTGACGCCCAGTCCTTTTCCTTCCGACGCGCCTTCGATAATACCCGGAATATCAGCCATAACGAAAGACCTGTCGTCGTAGTAAGGTACAATGCCAAGGTTAGGGCGGAGTGTGGTAAAGGGATAATCTGCTATTTCAGGTTTGGCGGCTGAAAGCACCGAGAGAAGGGTGGATTTACCCGCATTCGGAAAACCAACCAGGCCGACATCAGCAAGAATTTTGAGTTCAAATATCTTCCAGCACTCAATACCTGGTTCCCCGGGCTGGGCAAATTTTGGAGCCTGGTTTGTAGATGTTTTAAAATGATCGTTACCCAGGCCGCCCCTGCCGCCTGGCACAATGATGTGGGTTTCGTCGTGGCTAGTGACTTCAAATTCCACTTCGCCGGTTTCGGAATCACGTACGACTGTTCCTAACGGAACCTTAATGATTTTATCTTCGCCCTCAGCACCGGTCGACAAAGCCTTTGAGCCACCTTCGCCATCGCTGGCCATAATATGCTTGGTATAACGCAGATGGAGCATAGTCCACAACTGTTTGTCGCCTTTAATAATAATATGACCTCCACGTCCTCCATCTCCTCCGTCGGGACCGCCCCTGGCAGTCATTTTGCTCCGGTGGTAATGATGAGAGCCTGCGCCTCCCTTACCTGAACGCAAATAGATCTTGACATAATCGACGAAACTTGAACTGGCCATTATTTTTTAAATTATTGAACTGAAAGCAGAAATAAAGAACCTGATCTTTCAGACGGTATTCTACCCGTGAAGGGTCAAATAAAAATTGCCCCGCTATAAAGAACAATCCGTATCCGTTTTAGTTTATGATTTTGATCTTATCTTGATGTTTTCATTGCTGCCTGCACGGTTTCCGACAGAAGATCGAATATTTCCTCGTTGGAGCCTATTGCATTTACAACAACATGTTTGTTTTGTTTTTTGTAGAGTTCCATTACCGGTGCTGTTTTGGTGCTGTATTCTTCGAGCCGGTGAATGATAAGGTCAAGACTTTGGTCGTAGGTGCGGGCTTTTTCCGAGCGGCCGCGTTTATCGAGGCGCTTAATAAGTTCGATGGTAGGAGCCGTAAGCTCAACTGCATACGATACACGCATGTTCAGTCGTCGCAGAAGTCCATCCAGGATATATGACTGTAGGATAGTACGCGGAAAACCTTTGAAAACAAAACCATTAACATTGTTTTGAATTTTCATTTCACGCTCAATGAGCTGGATAACAATTTCGTCCGAAACAAGTTCTCCCTTTTCGAGGGATTGCTGTACTTTCACGCCCAGTTCTGTCTGGGCTTTTATTTCTTTACGCAACAACGATCCGGTAGAGATGTAATAGAAATTAAATTTATCGGCCAGCAAACGCCCCTGGGTACCTTTTCCGGCTCCCGGGGGTCCGGACAACACGAGGTTGAACCATTCCTTTTCGAGCATAAGCTCTATGGAATTGCTGAGTGTATCAAATATTTCGGGTATGGGACCAACACCCTGTATCGGTACATACAGTTTGCGCTCCTGGTAGTAGCCAATTACGGGTGATGTTTTGTTTTTATACTCTTTGAGCCTGAACTTAATAACGTCTTCGGTATCATCGGCACGTCCCGAAATTTTTCCACGTTCTATCAACCTTCGGGTAAGTTCTTCATCGGGAACCTCGAGGCTAAGCATACACGAAAGTGAAGTATTCAGTTTCAGCAACAACCCGTCGAGGATGTAGGACTGAACAAGAGTACGGGGGAAACCGTCAAACAATATTCCTTTTTTGTCGGAACTGGTAATAATTTTTTTCTCAATCAGGTCCACCATTATTTCGTCGGAAACGAGCCCTCCGTGAGCGATAAGATCTTTAACCTGCAGTCCAAGTTCGGTTTCTTCGGCTATTTCCTGCCGCAACAAATCACCGGTCGAAATATAGGCAAGATCATACTTTTCAATCAGCATTTGCGATTGAGTACCTTTACCGGCTCCGGGAGGTCCGAAGAGTGCTATGTTAAGCATATGAGAATTATTTTTAACAGGATACCAGGTTGGTAGGTATCCCTGTTTCTGGTTGATTATTAAGTTATTTTAAAATCCGGTGGGAAGCCAATTCGGATGCATTGAATTTATTCTTCAATAATTTTGTAGATGTCGGAGGAATTGCGTCCCAGTCCATCGTAATCGAGACCATACCCAACTACAAATTCATTGGGAATACTGAAACACACATAATCAACAGGAAATTTCATTTTAAAAGCATCAGGCTTAAGCAGGCAGGTGGCGATACGTACCTCCGCAGGCTCCATTTCACTCAAAGTCTTCCTGAAACTTTCGAGTGTCAGCCCGCTGTCAACAATATCTTCGATTATCACAATCGTGCGGCCCTTTATGTCCAGGTCAAGACCTATAATTTGCTGTATCACACCTGTACTGCTGGTTCCCTTGTAGGAAGATAATTTTACAAAAGAAATCTCGCAATCAATAGTTACTTTTTTGAGTACATCCGATGCAAAAATAAATGCACCATTCAATACAACCACGAAAAGCGGATTTTTACCGGCTAACTCAGTATTTAAGCGATCGGACAATTCGCAGACTTTTGCCTGAATATCATCGTTCAGAATAAATCTCTCGAAATTTTTATCTTTCAATTTCCAGATATCGGGCATAGCGTAATATTTTTTTATTATCGGGCAAATTTACGGTTTAAGCGCGAAATACCAATTAAAAAGATGATAAGTAAACGTTTTTTCTTAAATTTAAAATGATAAACATTCGTTACCAACCATACTAAGAGAAAATATTTTCAAAGAAAGTTCCCAAATTGGGAATTAATAATTATCTTTGCATCTCCAATTGTGCTGTATGAATAGAATTTTTGCAAAAAGCACTTTGAAAAACTTCTGGATAACAAATCCTGACTCTGAGCAATACTTAAAGACCTGGTATGACACAGCAATGAATTCAAATTGGAAAACGCCAACCGAAGTTAAACAGACTTATGTGAATGCAAGTATTCTGAAAGACAGCAGAATTGTATTTAACATTAAAGGAAATTCATACAGACTGGTGGCAAAATTCAACTTCGAAAAACAATGGATTTTTATCCGTTTTATAGGAACTCATGTTGAATACAATAAAATTGATGCAAACAATATTTAAAAATATCAGCCATGAATATAAAACCAATCAAAACTGAAAATGATTACAGCCAGGCTTTGAAAAGACTTGAAATCATTTTTGATGCAGAAATCGGAACTGCAGAGAGTGATGAAGCAGACGTGCTTGGGCTTTTAATTGATGAATTCGAAAAAAAACATTATCCAATAGAAGCACCCGATCCAATCGAAGCAATTAAAATAAGAATGGAAGAGATGCAGCTAAAGCAAAAAGACCTGGTAAATGAAATAGGCGGGAAAAACCGGGTTTCAGAAATATTAAACCGAAAACGAAAATTGACTGTTGAAATGATCCGAAAATTAACAACCCGACTAAACCTTTCTCCAGAACTATTAATACATGACTACCAATTGACAAGATAAATTACGGTTGGTAACAGATCCTTGCTTGGTGGCGGGTTAACAACCAACCTGATCCCGATATCGGGATTATACCACGCATCAGCACTTGCGGACAGGAAAGTTCCCGGTTTCTGATAACTATCGGAACCGCCACTACGCCAGGCCGCGGATCGGAGAGACCAAATTTACAATCCATAAATTTTAGATTTTCAGTAATTTCGCAAATAAAAAAAGCAATATGACACCCTTGGTTAGCATAATAATGGGAAGCACCAGCGATTTACCCGTAATGGAAGAAGCTTCGAAAGTTTTAAACGAGTTATGTATTCCTTTTGAAATGAATGCGTTATCGGCACACCGAACTCCTGAAAAAGTTGAAGAATTTGCACGCAATGCACATGGCCGTGGAATCAAGGTCATTATTGCCGGTGCCGGAATGGCAGCTCATCTTCCGGGTGTTATTGCCGCTTTTACGGCTTTACCGGTGATAGGGGTTCCTGTAAAATCCTCCTTCGACGGAATGGATTCGCTGCTTGCTATTGTGCAAATGCCTCCCGGTATTCCTGTTGCAACGGTTGCAGTTAACGGTGCCCGAAATGCCGGGATACTGGCTGCGCAAATGATTTCAATCGGTGATACCGAACTTTTCGAAAGGCTGGTTACTTTTAAAGAAGATCTTAAAAAGAAGATGATTCAAGCCAATGAAGAGATTTCAAAAATAAAATATCAATATAAGGTTTAGGAAAACTGAATTTGAATAATAACTAAAAGTGATTGAAAATCAATCATGAGGAACAAAGAATTAACTGTGCTTCCCTTGAATGAAAATCCGGATTGTTACTCACTTTCGGGCTTTTTTCGTACCATCATGATGCCATCCCTGACGGGAAGAAGTACATGATCAATTCCTGCATGTTGCTGAATATGCTTGTTAAAGTGAACAATGCCGGCGGTTTCGCGGTCACTTTCGGCATCGGGCTGCAAAACACGGCCGTACCAGAGTGTGTTATCCGCAAAAATATATCCGCCAGGGGCTACTTTCGGAAAAACCAGGTCGAAGTACTTTATATAATTTTCCTTATCCGCATCAATAAAAACAAGGTCGAAAGGGCCATCAAGTTTCGCAATAATATCAGAGGCATCCCCGGTAAGCATTTTGATTTTATTGCTCAGACCGGCCTCTTCAAAATACGGTTTTGCAAAATCTTCCATTTCCGGATTGCAATCCAGAGTAATAAGTTTCCCACCCTGCCGAAGTCCCTGCGCCAGGCATATGGCTGAATAACCGGTAAAAGTTCCGATCTCGAGAATGGCAGCAGGCTGTATCATATGGCTGATCATTTGCAGAAACGCCCCCTGCAGGTGCCCCGAAAGCATCTGTGGCTGATGCGTACGCAAGTGCGTAGCCCTCGATAGTCGTGCTAATACGGGCATTTCAGCCATTGAATGTTCTCTTGCATATTTTTCGATGCCGGGTTTCATTATACCGTTTTCATCTTCATTCATCAGCCGGTGTTTTTGTTATTGTTAAAAATCAGCATACTCAGCATGGAAGGATCAAATACTTCATTGGCCATGTCCATCAGATTGGCAGCACTAATAGTGTCAATTTTCCGGTAAATTTCTTCAACAGTATCTACTTTCCCATACACAAGCAGATTTTTGCCAGCGGCAAGCATCTCATTCTGATGCGATTCGACCGAAATAGCAAGTTGTCCTTTTAGCTGTTGTTTGGCAGTATGCAATCCGGTTCGCGTAAGACTAACAGTCCTGAGTTTCAATAATTCTTTATGAATCAGCGCAATAGCCCTTTCCATAAGAATCTCTTCGGTACCACAGTATATACTGAACAGGCCTGTATCAGAAAAAGGTTGGTAGTTGGATTCGAGATTATAGGCTATGCCGTTTCGTTCGCGGAGAGTAATATTCAGCCTCGAATTCATGGCCGGACCTCCCAGTATATTGTTGAGCAAAGCCATCGCATACCTGCGTTCGTCATAAGCACTACAGGCTGTATTTCCAATAACTGCGTGTGCCTGGTGTTTCGAATATCTTTTAATAAGGGTTTTGGGAGTATACCCGGAAAAAGGTTCTCTTTCCAAAGGAAGATGGTTTGCTGTTAATCCGCCGAAATATTTTTCGGCAACCGCTACAGCCTTTTTAAATGAGAGATTTGCGACTGAACTAATCACAATCCGCGAAGGAATATAATTTGCATCCCTGAAACCCACTATATCATCACGTGTAAAGTGCTTCAAACGGGCCCTGTTTCCCAGGATATTCCGACCCAGCGGATGACCTTTGAATACAAGATCATCAAATTCATCGTGTATCCATTCGGCAGGATTATCCTTGTACGAATTGATTTCGTCCATCACAACCGCTTTCTCTTTTTCAATTTCCTTAACCGGAAAAACAGAATGAAAAAGAATATCGGAAAGCAGTTCGGCTGCCCGGCTATAATAACGGCCATGGATTGAAGCGTAAACGCTGGTATCTTCTTTGGTGGTAAACGCATTGAGGTCGGCACCTACGTTCTCGAGCCGGCTCAGCACCTGGTAATTCGATCTTTTTTGAGTTCCTTTAAAAATAAGATGCTCAATAAAATGTGCTATTCCCAGCTGATCCACAGATTCGTCGCGGGACCCTGCAAGCACAATAACACCCAGGTGTGCCACTTCTCCCTTTTGCTGTCTGTGAACCAGCCGGATGCCGTTATTAAATTCATGAATCTGCAATGACATACGGGGTTTGGGGGTTGTGTAGTTTGGAATTGAAATTTCGGATTTCGGATGTCGGATGTCGAAGACAAAATCCTGATCTTCGGCTCTCGGTCGACCGATTTTTATTTTTGCTCGAGTTCATTAGGGTATTTATCGTCGAAAAACACCCAGAACAAGGGTCTGTAACCCCGCAATTCCCCTGAATCGGTGTGGCGTTCGACAAGAGGGCAAATACCCATGACTTTTTTTGTAAAAGCAAGCGTCTTCTCATTCATGCTCCATTCTTCAAGGAAGCGAAGTTTTGTGATATCGCTAAGCCGGATCTCGGTTATCATCACAGTATCAACCAGATCGTACGGGGGCGTTGACCGTTCGACACTGATGGAATCAACCCGTTTCATCATGTTTTTGATTTCTTCGGGAGTGTATGGCTTGCATGTCAGGAAATCATACGCTTTTACTTCGCCGGCTGTAACCTGACGGATTATATCCTTAACCAGTTTTTCGCGGTTAGAGCCTTCGATATTCTGCACCCACCATTCCATATCCGGATCTGAATTATGAATGGTTACATCGTATTGAATGCGTTTCGCAACCAGGTTTTTCCCGGCATTTTCTCCTTTCCGGCACGAGGTTGCCAACATGGCAGGTATCAGGATAAAAGCGGATAAAAGGAATTTATTCATAATTTGCGGATTGTGTATGCAAAAGTATCAAATTTGCAGATATAACTTCATAAGACAATGCTTAATATAAAAGGACCCACGCTGTTGCTCAACAGTGAAATCTGCAGGGAAAATATCCGTGTGATGGCCGCCAAAGCCCGTCAGCAGAAGGTGATATTCAGGCCACATTTCAAAACACATCAGTCGGCGGCCGTTGGATTGTGGTTCAGGGAAGAAGGAGTAACAGCGATAACTGCTTCATCGGTATCTATGGCACAGTATTTTGCGCAAAATGGCTGGCAGGATATCACCATTGCTTTCCCGGCCAACCGGCTTGAAATAAATGAAATCAATCAACTGGCATCCTCAATAAAGCTAAATCTTTTACTTGAATCGGAAGAAACCGCAAGGTTCCTGACTGAGTATTTAACTACTGACTGCGGATTCTTTATAAAAATTGATACCGGTTACCACCGAACCGGAATAGAGGCTTCGAATGTATTGCTGATCGACAAAGTTTTGAAAGCTGCAAATTCATCAAAACTCCGTTTTAAGGGATTCCTGGTTCACAGCGGAAATGCTTACCATGCAGTGGACAGGCAGGAACTTATACACATACATCAAACTGCTTCTGAAAATCTTCTCAGGCTGAAAAAGCAGTATCAACAATTCTATCCTGACCTTATTGTTTCGGTGGGTGATACGCCAACATGCAGCCAACTGCCGGTTGAGGAAGGAATTGATGAAATGAGGCCAGGAAATTTTGTGTTTTTAGATGTGATGCAGTTTGCGCTTGGCTCTTGCCGGTTGGAAGATATTGCCGTGGCTTTGGTTAGCCCTGTAGTGGCGGTTCACTTCAACCGGAAGGAGGCTGTAATTTATGGAGGCGCAGTTCATCTTTCGAAAGAAAAAATTCTGCTCCTCCCCGATCAGGAACCGGTTTACGGACTGGCAATAAAATGGGACGGGAAAAACTGGAATACCGGACATTTGTTAGGGAAAGTCAGCTCTTTATCTCAGGAACATGGCATTATCTCGCTCACTCAGGAAGGATGCAACCTTAAACCCGGTGACCTGGTTGCCATATTGCCAGTGCATTCGTGCCTCACAGCTAACCTTATGCGAAGATATGTGGATTTGGACGGAGAGGTTATTGGAACTATGAATAGCTGATTTTGCGGATGTTTTATCTACAAATTTGCACAACTTAGCTAAGCGATCTCATAACTTGTCCCGTATTTATGGGAGCCTGTCCCGCTTTGCGGGAAGCTCATTTAAAAATAAGCAATAAGCGAATAAATTTTCCACAAATGGACACAAATGGGATTTGGATTAACTATCCGGATTTACGAATGAAACAATGTGGTGAATACCGAATTACCTGGATACACAAAACTTTTCACTCAGATCAAAAACAAATCCTCACTTATTTTTTTCTTTTTTTTTAGATTTCGGTTTTTCGCCGGATTTTGGTTTCATAAGCACGCCTGAGTTGGTTCGCCCGTTTATGATCATGCTTAACGGATCATCGAAGTGAACGTGGCGGATCAGATCGTCTTCGTAACTGGCCGGAAGGGCATCAAGATAGTCCACATCAAAAAAGCCATCCTTGATATAGGGATTTATGGTGAAGTAACCTACCCTGAAAGAAGTAAGGTTCTGGAAAAAATGAGTGCCCTGGCTCGGATCGATCCTGTAATTTTCGAGTCCTGACTCCACAATAAGTCTTGCAGCTGCAATCTGTGGCCATTTTACCGGAATACCTAGCCATGGGTCGCTCGAACCCCAGCGCCCAGGTCCGACAAGGATAAATTGTTTCTGATTTGCCAGGAACTCGTCATTAATGGCGGCAATTTTTAAAACGGTTTCAGGGTTGCGCGAAGGATCAAATGTTGATGTTTTAACATACACGATATCATGCAAATCATTAACCGTTCCGTTGCCCAGGGCCGCATGCGAAAAAAGAATAGTGTCTTCGTACCTGATTTCGTCAATCTTTACATCTACCCGTTCTTTACTCTCGACAATAGGTCTGATTTGCAACAGGTTAAAGACCGAAGGCTGGCCTTTTACCTTGCTTAGTTCAACAGCAAACTCTATTTCAACAGGCTTTCCTATCTCCCTGGCACCCGTTTCGAGGCAGAGTGACAATATTTCGGACAACGGGAACGTATTATGGTTCAGTATATTCCCGAAAGTAACAATCCTTTTCCCTTCCGAAAGAATGCCTTCGCGGATCACATGGTTTTCGAAATCGAAAGTCGAAACCATATCCCTGAACGATGGATCTTCGGCAGCAGCATCCACTTTTAGTTTTTTCATATTCACACTGTCATCAACCGAGGGTCTGAAACTATAGGGATCCATATCCAGAGCAAAAAAGTGTTTCTGCGTTTCGCGCAACGCCATTTCGGCAGACGAAAGCTGCATAATTTTCCGGGGATACTTTGGCGAAAACCGGATAGAAACGCCCCCTTCGACAATGTATTTACCCAGTCCTAAAGCGATGCTTGCAATACCGTCTTCTGCTTTTTCGGGAGCAATAGGATAGAAGTTAATTGATCGTGCCACACCGGAAAATGAGGGATAAAACCGGTCTCCGTATTGTGTACCGGCAACGTGTTGCAATACAACAGCCATTTTTTCCTGGTCTATTACATTGCTGGTGGCCGACATATACGCCTTACTGTCGTGATAAAAAACCGAAGCATAAACACTTTTAATTGCATTACTCACCAACTCCAGCGTAAAGCGGTCGTCTTCGACCATTATCGGAACCATATAGGTGGAGTAAACCCCCGCAAATGGCTGATAATGTGAGTCTTCGAGCAAACTTGATGAGCGGACTGCAATTGGTTTTTTGCCCAGGTGTATAAATTTAAGTAAATCATCGTGCAGGCGCAAAGGCAGGCGGGCATTTACAAAGTTGATCAGAATCTCCGAATCGCTGAGATCAGAAAGACCAACCTTGTACAGGTCATTATCCTCCATAAACTCATCAAAAATATCGGTACAGAGTACCACGGTCTGGGGGATATTGATGGTTACACCGGCAAACGAATCCGACATCCTGTTACGGTTCACGATTGCATCAAGGAAAGCCAGTCCCCGCGCTTTTCCGCCGATTGATCCTTCACCTATACGAGTAAAACTGATGTATTCATCAAAAGTTTCACGGTCGAACTGTGCAATAATTCCTTTGGCTTTGTTAAGCCGGTAACCGGCAATGGATTCGAAAATAAACCTACGGACATCATCGAGATCGGTAAAATCACCCGGTCGCACATCCCTGAAAAATTCAGCCAGCGGGAAAAGGGCGCGGGCAAATAACCATCTGGATAGATGGTTCCTGTAGATATGATATTCAAGCGAGGCATCAGGAACCTGGAAGATGCGTTTCTGCAATGCTTTCAGATCGGCAGCCCGCATGAGTTCCCGTTGTGTGTCCGGATCGATAAATACAAAATCACCAAAAGCGAAATACTCCATCATAAAAGTACGGAGCTCATTTGCCATCGTTTTGGAGAATTTATCAATAAATCCAACACCCAGGTTGTGAGCAACGGCCTGGTATTTATTATCTGACGATTGCAGAACAAAAGGTATAAAATCGGTTTTTGACCTGACATGATTCAGCAGTCTGAAACCGGCTTCCGGGTCTTCGTGCCCGCCTCTTTTGTAGCTGATATCCGAAATAATGCCAAGCAGGTTTTTCTCGTATTTATCAAATAACCTCACCGCTTCATCGTAGGTGGTAGCCATCACAAGCTTTGCCCGGCCACGTTTGCGCATCATGCGCTGGTGTTCGTTCAGGCCTTCGGTCATGAAGGAATTGGTTTGCTGAAAGATGATTTTATAGATATTTGGCAGGTAACTCGAATAGAAACGGATGGAATCCTCAACCAGCAAAACCACCTGCACGCCTACTTCGAGCGCGTCGGATTCCACATTCATTTTATCCTCCAGCAATTTAATAATGGCCAAAAGCAAATCAGGATTCCCAAGCCAGCTGAACACATAATCGATGATACTCAGGTCTTCGTTGGAAAGCCTGAGGGTGACTTCCCGCGAAAACGGGGTCAGTACAACAATCGGGATGGTCGGGTAGTTGTGTTTTACATGTTTAGCCAGGTCGAAGGAATCGATATCCTCCAGCGTCAGCATGCAGATTACCAGGTCGATATTATCCGATTCGAGTATTTCGAAAGCCTGTTCCTCCGATGGAACCTGGATAATTTCAGGCGGATTACTGAGGTTGAGGGAAGTATACTCATTAAATATATGTTCATCGATGCGGCCATCACTTTCCAGGATAAATGAATCGTAATTACTTGCAATAAGCAGTACCTTGTGTATGCGCTTTCGCATCAGCTTAACAAACGGTGTGTCGTCGAAATAATATTTACGCGAAACTTTCGATATCAGGGAGTCAGTCATGGATCGGTGTAAAAGAAAACAAAAATAGCTATATTTGGTTGGACGGGCAAGTGTGAGATAAAAATGGAGATGTGCAAGGAGGGATTGGAGTTTGGGATTTAGGATAAAAAAGTTTCAGGTTTCAGGGTTTCAGGGTTTCAGGTTTCAGAGTTAAAGGGTTAAAGGGTTACATAATTTCCAGATTCTCTGCTTTGCATACTTTATTATGATTTTTTGTTAGAAGTCATTCAATTTTATTTCAATTTTATTTCAACTTTATTTCTATTGTATTTCCATTGTATTCGAAGTATCTGTTCCTTTTTAACCCTTTGTGAAAATTCGTGATCAATTTGTGCTCATTTATGGATTATTCTACCCCCGGTCACTGCTTAAAAAGTGATACCTTTGCCGATCTTAAACAGATTAAGCAGGATATGGACTTTGATTTTAACGAAATAATTGAACGAAAAGGCAGTTCGAGCATCAAATACGACGGAATGGAAAAGTTTCTGGGTACCGGAGATGCTTTGCCTATGTGGGTGGCGGACATGGATTTCCTTACTCCCGGATTTATTACCGAAGCGATAATAAAAAAAGCAAACCATGGAATTCTGGGATATCCATTGCGCGAAGAAGGCTATTTTACATCCCTTATGGATTGGCTCAACCGACGTCATCAATGGAAAGTGGAACGCGACTGGATAACTTTTAGTCCGGGTATAGTTCCGGCTGTTAACATGGCTGTGCTGGCCTATACTTTGACCGGAGATAAAATTATTGTGCAGCCCCCGGTGTATTTCCCGTTTTTCACAGCGGTAACCGACCACAAACGCACCCTGGTTCACAATAAACTCGTGATGCGCGAAGGCAGACTTTGCATGGACTTCGACAACCTCGAAGCACTGGCAAAAGAAGGAGCCAAAATGCTGATCATTTCCAACCCGCATAATCCCGGTGGCAGCGTGTGGACCCGCGAAGAGCTGACGCAGATGGCGGAAATCTGCCTAAAATACAATGTGCTGATCATTTCGGACGAGATTCATTGCGACCTGGTTTTTAAACCCTACAAACATACCCCGCTTGCCAGTATTTCGAAGGAAATCAGCTTGCAAACCATTACCACCGTGGCTCCCAGTAAAACATTCAATGTTTCGGGACTCTCCACTTCATCGGTTATTATTGAAGATGAAAGTCTCCGCAGCAAATTCATCACCCAAGTGGATCATCTGCATATAGGGTGGGGAAATCTGTTTGGAAATATTGCCTCTGAGCAGGCATATCTGCATGGCGATACCTATGTGGATGAACTGATGGATTACCTGGCGAAAAATGTTGAGATACTCGAAAAATATGTTGTTGATCATCTGCCCAAGATAAAAGTGATTCGTCCGGAATCCACTTTCCTGGTATGGCTCGATTGCCATGAAATGGGCATGAATGACGAAGATATGAATCAGTTTTTCCTTCATAAAGCCAAAGTCGGATTAAACCCGGGAGCCATGTTCGGTCCGGGTGGTGAAGGGTATATGAGGATGAATATCGGATGCCCCGCCGCTACTTTGCGTAAGGCACTTGATCAGATAAAGGATGCGTTTGTTAACAAATAAATGAAAGGGAGTTAGGGAAAACGGAGAAGATTGAAGGGGTAAAATCCAAATGAATCTATCGGAATAAATGAGTATTCGATCAAACGAACAATTGAATAAATGAATAAATGAACAATTGAGTTTTTTGAACTGCGACAACATGAATCATCAAAGTGTCAGACACCTCATAGGTGTGCAGACAGTTTGAACTCTTCAAACTCTTCAATCCCGATAGCTATCGGGACTTCAAACCCTGACCCCCAACCCCTAAACCCCAACCCCTCAAAAAAATGATTGATTTCAGAAGTGATACCGTTACCCGCCCGACACCCGAAATGTCGAAAGCCATGTTTGCCGCTGAAGTTGGCGATGATGTTTTTGGCGATGATCCTACCATTAATGCTCTGGAGGCAAAAGCTGCGGATATGTTCGGCATGGAAGCAGCCCTTTTCTGTGCTTCGGGAACCATGGCCAACCAGATGGCGATAAAAGCGCATACACAACCGGGCGATGAAGTGATTTGCCACAAACTTTCGCATGTATATTACTACGAAGGCGGCGGCATCGCCATGAATTCCGGTGCATCCGTCTGCCTGCTCGAAGGGGACCAAGGAAGGATTACGGCTAAAGATGTTTCCGCACATATCAATCCGCCCATTGATCCGCACCGTCCGCTTACACGCCTGGTATCCGTTGAAAATACGATGAACAAAGGCGGCGGCTCTATTTACGATTTTAACGAATTGACTGAGATTGGCAAAGTTTGCCGCAAGAACGGCTTAAAGTATCATCTTGACGGGGCACGACTTTTTAATGCATTGGTCGAAACGGATGAAACTCCGGCTGACTACGGAAAACTTTTCGACAGTATTTCCATCTGCATCTCCAAGGGACTGGGTGCCCCGGTTGGTTCAGTACTTATCGGGAATAAAGAGTTTATCGCTAAAGCGCGCCGCATACGGAAAGTTTTTGGCGGTGGCATGCGGCAAGCCGGTTACCTGGCTGCAGCCTGCATTTATGCCCTCGATAATCATGTGGAACGCCTGCGCGATGACCATCGCCGTGCAAAACAACTGGAAAACCTGCTTCTGTCACTTCCTTACGTGGAAGCAGTAATGCCGGTTCAAACCAACCTGGTGTTTTTCAGCCTGAAGCCCGAAATGCCTGTAAAAAGCTTCCTTCATCAGCTTCTTGAAAACGATATACATGCCCTGGCACTGGCCCCGCAGGAAGTCCGCTTTGTAACCCACCTCGATATTACAGATGAGATGATGGATAAGGTGGAGAAGGTATTGAAGGAAATGTAATCAGAATCCTGCATATTTCGGTGCTGTCAGTTTAATTGGATGAATAAGAATTGTCGGATTCTGTTAACCTGAAGTGAACATTTAAACTTTTTTCATTCTTTGAACCAACTGCTCAAAATACCGTGATTTAATCTGCCGGCTGGCCATGGCTTGTTTTACCGGCGGCATTTTTAGCAATACTCCCAGCACGGCAGCCATTGCCCTGTGACTGAATAAAACCCGGTTATCAAAAATCAGGTGCTGCAGTTTACCCCGCTCAATCGCCATTACAACGGCTTTATGCACTCCGTTTAGCGGCGTTAAAACTCTTTTAGGCCTGGATTTCAGGAGGATGCTTTTTGTATTGCAATTTTTAACGCATACTCCGCATCCCAGGCATCGGTCTTCTATCAGAAATGCCTTTTTCTTATTCGGGTGTTGCGGGTCGTTGGCCGAAACAAGCGACATGGCTTCAACCGGGCAAACCTTTACACATTTGCTGCATCCATTGCAAAGCTGGTCGTTTATAAGCGGGATAAAATTGGTGGTATGCACCGGGTTAAAAATTGCAAAGCGTTTTGCGGCAAGCATGGCTTCGCAACAGCATCCGCAGCAGTTGCAGATAAAATTCACCTCTTCGCGCACATTTTCGCCAAACTGCACCAGGTTATGATCATACGCCTGCTGAAGCAGATCGAGGCATTCAACAGAATCAATTTGTCGTGCATGTCCATGCTTTGTGAGGGAAGCAGCCGTAGTATTAAATGTCATGCAAATATCCATGGGCGCATCACAGGCTTTGCCCAGGTGTTCCATTTTATGCCTGCAATAGCACATGCCGACGCCAATATGGGTGGCAGTCTTAATAATTTCGGTGGCACGTTCGTAATCCAGCACATGCAGGGCATTAGCATCGGACAAAACAGGTTCGTTCACAAATACCCTTCCGAGTTGTGTTTCGCCGCTCGTAAAAAGTTCGCGCACAAAATCTTCTTCCACGTTAAGGTATTGGTAAAAGAGTTCGCCCAACGCTTTCTGATCTATATCATTACGCACCCGTATCATCGAAAACTCAAAGAACCCTGCCATAGGCGGCGGCAACGAATATTCCATCTCCCCGTTTTGCTCAATATCCACAAGCAAGGCACGGTCGGCCAGCGTATCCAGGATTTTCCGGGTTGTGTTCAGGTCCATTTTCCATATACGGCTTGCCTTTTCGGCAGTAAATGGCTTTATAGGCAAAAGGGATACCAATTGAACTTCCTTTTCGCTGAACAGCACTTTCAGTATTTTATTGAGCAATTCCGATGGAGGAGCTCCCTGTGGAAAACGGTTTAGCCGGTTCACCAGTTCGGAATAGGAGGTTTTAAGGGTGTGGTGAGCCATTTAAAATATCAGATATAGATTAAACATCATGTCAAACAATCAATTCAGATTATAAAGCGGTTACTTTATCGGTGTCTTTGAAATTACAATAATCAGGTCATATACAACTTTACCGTGCGCATCATTCTGCAAAAAGTCTTTATGGCTGCCTTTACTCCAGTTAATACCGGTTCCGGGGTCAACCTGGTAGTTAAAAGCATTAGTATAATCATGCCTTATCGAAGAAGCTTTAGTGAAATCCAATGCCGGGCTTTTAGCCTCTCCAGGTGAAAAAACCAGTGTATCCTGGCGCGTTATTGTTTCGTAATAAGTCGGATTGAGTTCCAGAGATTTGTTGAAATCTTTCAGTGCCTTGTTTGACTCATCAGTATAAATTATAATAACACCCCGGTGGGTATTTGAAATATAAATCTCGGGATGAAGTCCCGCTTTTTCCAGCTGTAGCGGGTTCGTCTTCAGATAATCGACATTCTTGTAACTCGCAATGCTGTATTCGGTCGGATTTTGGGGAAGGGTGATCTTTTGCCCCTGGGTTTCCTGTTTCCCGGAAATAACGGGATTCTGACCTGAGAGCTGAATACAATGAAAAAGTAAGATTATCGGTAAAATGATCGCTGATTTTTTCATGAAATGAGAATTTTAGAATTAACCTGTCGACTTAGTAAATCAAAGTTACGGTATAGATTGAAAAAATGGAACAGGAAACAGGATAAAATTAAACGACAGCTCTTTTTAAACTGATTTGACAAAATGTGAATGCACCTTATTAGTTTCAGAAAGCAGTGTTTTTGGGAATTAAAATCTTCATTTTTGCGACAAAAATCTGCTGTAATCCTTTTTTTACTGAAAATTTTAAAAAAGTATACGAAAAGCGACCGACGTTTGAATAAAATTCATTTACATTTGCCTCGAACAAATCCATAAAAAAACCTACTGTTATGACAATAGGAATACTTAAAGAAACTGCCGGTGAAAACCGGGTTGCTATGCTTCCCGAAAGTGTTGCCACACTGGTGAAGATGAATGTCTCTATGCTTGTTGAAGCGGGCGCCGGGCTTACGGCCTTTGCTTCGGACAAGGAATACGAGGATGCAGGCGCCGGTATTGTAAACAAAGCCGCCGTTATTGCAGGAGCTGACCTGCTTATTAAAATTCAGCCACCGACTGCCGACGAAATTGCCCTTATGAAAGACGGACAAGTGATCATGGCGGTATTAAATCCTTATTTCAACACCGACCTGGTGAAGCAACTTGCTGCCAAAAACATCACTGGTTTCAGCATGGATGTTGTGCCCCGCACTTCCCGCGCACAGGCGATGGACATTCTTTCCTCGATGGCAACGGTGGCCGGGTACAAAGCAGTTCTGACTGCGGCTAATACTTTGCCGAAGTTTTTCCCGATGTTTATGACTGCTGCCGGAACCATTAAGCCGGCAAACATGCTGATCCTGGGTGCCGGTGTTGCCGGACTTCAGTCCATTGCCACTGCCCGAAAACTTGGGGCAGTAGTGTATGTATTTGATGTGAGGGCTGCAGTAAAAGAAGAAGTAAGCGGAATTGGCGGGAAATTTATTGAAGTGGAAGGCGCTACCGACGATAAAGCGGCCGGCGGTTATGCCGTTGAACAAACTGATGAATTCAAAGCACGGCAGGCAAAAGCCATACACGACCAGGCCGTAAAATCAGATGTTATCATCTGCACGGCACAGATCCCGGGACGCACTGCCCCGCTTCTGATTAAAAAGGAAACGGTTGAAGGCATGAAACCCGGATCGGTAATTATTGACCTAGCCGCTTCAACAGGAGGCAACTGTGAACTAACCAAGGATAACCAGACTGTGGTTCACAGCGGCGTAAAAATTATCGGCAACTCGCAACTGCCTACCGATATGCCCACCGATGCCAGCCGCATGTACGGCAAAAATATGATCAATTTCCTCAAACTTATCATCACTAAAGAAGGCGACATGAACCTGAACTGGGAGGATGATATTGTTAAAGGCACTGCAGTAACACACGGGAAAGAAATTGTAAACGAGAGGGTGAAAGCGGCGATAGGGGGATAGTGAAGAGTGAATAATGAATAGACAACCACCATTTAACAATGGCACAAATGGGAACCAACTTTAGGATTCGAAATACATTGAAATAAATTGAAATAAATTGAAATAATAGAACTCATATGTTGCTGTATTTCAGTTAACAGCATTCTTGTTAGATG
>JBBQSY010000036.1:0-30364 GCA_038213495.1 Bacteroidales bacterium | reverse complement strand
ATATTAAGCCATTGCATGCCGGGTTTAAAAAACACGATATAATCTGTAAACAGGGTACTGAAGTTACCCATGCCCTGTTCCTGGTAAAAGGGTCGGCCAAGCTTTATATCGAAGGGTTAAACACGCGGAATATCATTTTGTATATACTCAAACCACCGTCCTATATAGGTTTGTTGTCGTTTTTCGAAAGCACGAATTATTCCTATACGGTAACGGCACTCGAAGAAACGGAGGTATGTTTTATTGAGCTGGACTTTATCAAAAAGCTGTATGTCGAAAATCACGACCTGCTTCTGAAACTTAATAAGGCATTTGGCAAATCGGTTTCGAATATTATGCGTAAAATTATTTCGCTCAACCAGAAACAAATCAGGGGCCGGATTGCTGAAAATTTAATTTATTTGTCGGAGTTAAATAACAGTCATAAGTTTCATCTGGGTCTTTCGCGCAAAGAAATAGGCGAGATGGCTGCTATTTCGGAAGAAAATACGGTAAGGCTGCTTACCGAGTTTTCGAAAGAGAATATTATATCGCTCCAGGGAAGGGAAATAGAAATAGTAGATATGCCCTTGTTAAAAAAAATAAGCGAAGTGGGGTAGGGATTAATGCTTAGTGCTTGGTGCTTAGTGCTTGGTGCATAGTGCAGAGATTTGAAATACATGCTTATGCTAAACACGGATTGCGGATCATCAGTCGTCATGCGCAGGCCATATACACTACTTTTTTGTATTTTCCTGACCTGTATTATTCTGAAACAGAATTATAAATAATAACAGATGAAAATTCAATATTGCTCCGATCTGCACCTGGAATTTGAACTCAACAGTAAATTTATATTGCAGCATCCTTTACAGGTTAAGGGTGATATACTGATACTGGCCGGAGATATAGTGCCCCTGCATGACGAAAATTTCAACCATCCTTTTTTTACTTTTATTTCGGCGAACTACCGCAAGGTGTTCTGGGTGCCGGGTAACCACGAACTGTATTACAGGGACAGCAGCGAACTCAAATCATCGTATCGCATTGTACTTAAAGGCAACATCGAAATTGTAAATAACATCGAACTGGAGTACGAAGGGGTTCGATTTGTATTCAGCACGTTATGGTCGAAGATAAGTCCTCTGAACCAATGGGTTATTGAAAAGAGCGTAGCTGATTTCGAGTGTATTACCAGGGGTAAAAGAAAATTTACCGCCAATGATTTTAATAAGCTTCATAACGAGAGCTTACAGTTTATTACACAATCGCTGCAAGAGAAAAAACCGAAAACAGTAGTTGTTACACATCATCTGCCTTCGGGCTTATGCAATTCGCCTGCGCACCAGAACAGCCCGATTAACGAAGCATTTTGTGTTGATTTAACCAATTTTGTTGCCGACACCCAGGCTAATTTCTGGATTTACGGCCACAGTCATTTTAACCAGGCTCCTGTTTATATCGGAGAAACCATTATGCTTACCAACCAGCTGGGATATGTGCAGCGCAACGAACACGGTAGTTTTAAGCAGGATGCTTATTTTGCCGTGTAATCCCGCCGGGGTTATGCCGTTATCCTGAAATCAGCACTCATACTGTTTTGATACACCTGTATCAGCGAAAGCACTTTTTTCAGAATTGTAAGCTCAACATCCAGAAGTTCTTTGGAATTCATATTGTTCGACAAGGGCAATTTTTGGTCACTGAGGTACACCTGGTTTTTGAGCCGCAGTTTCATCAGGAAATTATAGGCAAACAAGAGCTCCTTCGCGGCGGTTTCGTTTAAACTGTTAAGTGTATTTAATGCTGATAACCGATCCACGGTATTGGTGCTCCGGATGTTCACTTTCAGCGCGTAAGTCCGTGCTATCATCACTACCAGGTTCACGGCCATTTTCAGATCGAACAACTCTGTATTTTTATCGGTAATAATAGTACCGGAACCCAAATGCGGGACTTTTGCGTTCACAGCATGATTGGCAAGGTGGTATAAAAGCAACGAACGGTTTTCGATTTGGTTGCTGATGATTTTACGCAACCTTTCAGTATATGCCTCATCACCGTAAACCGGGCGGAAGTCGAAGAAAATTGTGGCGTCCAGCAGATTCTGAGGTTCAGGGGTGAGCATCCAGCTTGTGAAATAGTTCTCCCAGGCACTGATGGGTTTACACCATTGCGGGTTGGAGGCCATTATATTTCCTTTACAAAAAGAGTAACCAATATGATTCAGCGAATGGCATACTTTTTCGCCCAGGCGTAAAAAATACGCATTTACTGCTTTTTCCTTATCAGCCGGAACATCATCGTATATGATGGCGTTATCCTGGTCGGTGAACAAGGTTTCTTCCTGTCGTCCTTCGCTGCCGAGGCAGATAAACGAAAAACCAACCGGCGGAGGCCCGATTTCCCGGATGGTTAGTTGTATAACCCTTTGTATTACCGAATCGGAAAATCCTGAAGTTATATTTGTGATGTGCTTTACCGAAATATCGCTAAGAATCAGTGGTTTTACAAGTAACTGAAGGGAGTTGTAACAAAGTCTCAGTTCTTCGTCGGTTTCAGCATTGTTGATGCTGGCGACGTAGAACGAAAGTGATTTTTTTAATTCAACATAGAGGTCATTTGCATTTAATACACCGGTAATTTCGCCGGCTTCGTTTCGCACGGGCAGGTAGCTGATATTTTTTTGGTCGAATATATTCAGTGCCTGGCTCACCGTTGAATTTTCGGAAATATAAATGACGGGTGAACTCATAATTAAATAAGCCGGGTTTTCCATATGAAGCTTCAGCGGAAGCACCCGTCTGCGGATATCGCTGCCTGTTATAATTCCCAGGAAACCGCTATCATTACGGGTAAGCAGCACATAATCATTATCACTTTTCGACATGGCTTTTACCACAGCGGCGATGTTCGAATCGGCATCGAGTGTATTTGCAGGCGATACATATGCCTTTACCGGCTGTTCAATTAAAAATGAAGCGGATTTTAACCCGGTGATTAAAGCCGCAGTTGCAGTTTTTTCTTTTTCACTAAGGGTAATATCCTCGATAATGCCATCGCAAAGCTGGAGGCTGGTATTTTCGTCGTTATAAACAACGAGTGTGACCGAAACAAATGCAGTTTCCGAATTTTTTCGCTGAATTTTGAGAACCTTGTTTTTCAGGTAACCGTTTTCGAGCAGATTTTTTTTCAGCGTTTTCCGGTCTTCCTTATCAGCCAGGAGCTTCAGGATATTGGTTTCGGATAAATCGTTGAAATGACTATATCCTAATATGCGTAGCGCAGTTTCGCTGGCAAACATAAATTTCCCCCTGGCATCGATGGTAGTTCTGAAAAACCCGACATCCAGCGTACTGATTAATTTCCGGTAATCGGGCACCGACTGATGCGACCCCCTGTCGACTGTTATATCTTTAACAATAAGTATGTTTACCGGTTTTCCATTCAGAACCGCAGTTGACGAAGTGCCGATCACTTCGATAAATCCGCCGCTTTTCTTTTTCAGGTTAATTTCATATTGTCCTTCACGGATGTTATTTCCCGAAAACACGGCCGCAATATCTCCATTATTGTTTTCGCTGATTATTTCGGGTAAAGTCAGATTGATAAGTTCAGTGTTTTCGAACCCGGTCATAGTACAGAACACCTTGTTTGCAAAGCTGATTTTCCCTTCAATAATCATGATTAAACCTTCAGTTGCAGCTTCAACCAGCGTGCGGTATTTTTCCTTCGACTCATGTAATTCGTTTTCGGCTGCAATGCGTTTTCGTTCTGTTTTAAGGCTTTGCTGCGAAATAAAAAGAAGCAATAAGGCTATTAAAACGGAAATGCCTGATGAAATCCATATTAGTTTTGCGGTCAGCGCTTTGATTTCCTTTTTAACATCTTCGAGGTACACACCAGTTCCTATTACCCAGCCCCAGGGACTGAATCCCTTAACATAGGATAGTTTCGGAACAATGTGAAGCGAATCCTCCTTCCACTGCCACATATAATCTACATAGCCTTGCTGTGATTTTTTAACGGTTTCAACACACTCGACAAACAGCCGTTTGCCATGCGGATCGCTGAAGGTGGTTAAGTTTTTTCCGTTTAAATCGGTACGGTAAGGGTGCATGATCATGGTCGGAACCATATCGGTAATCCAGAAATAATCCTTGTTTTCGTCGCCGTAACGCAGGTATTGTATGCGCGACACGGCAGTTTGTTGGGCCTCTTCGCGGCTAAGCAGGCCGTTGCGTTCGTCGGATTCGTATTTCGATAAAATGCTCCAGGCCGAATTTGTAAGCTCTTTGATCATTTCGCGCTTGCCATTCATAATGTTCTGCTGGAAGCGGGGGATTATAATGAGGAAAATAGAAAGAATAAATAAAAGTATAGTAACAACCGAAGGGATAAGTATTTTCAGGTAAATCCGGGTCATACGCAGGGTTGATGTTTACGGAATTGCTGAATCTGAACATTCAGGACACATGCAAATCCGGATTGCTGAATTATTTTGCCAGGTATAAATCACATCAAAGTTAGTTAATTATAATTCAGAATCGAATGGTCCGGCAGCATTTTTATCCGGCACAGGGTTACGGCCGCTTATTACCTGGCTCTGGCTTACAAACATCCCTGGCAGAGTTCAATACCGGCACTAGAACGTCAGTACTTTTGCCCCGCTTTTCAGGTAATCCGTCAATGGTTTACCCATTCCTTTCACATCATAGCCCAGTTTTCGGAGATCATCAGCAATTCCATATGCATTGGCGCATGCAACGCAGGCTTCAATAACCACACCATCATTTTGCATGGCTTTCAATTTTTCCTGGATTTTTATGTTTTCAGAAGTCAGTTTTGCGGAAGGCCCCCAGATTATCAGGGTCACCTCTTTAAACCATCCCTGCGTTTTTGCCGCATGTGTGTACATAAGTGCTACCCGTTCGGCAACATATGGGTCATCACTTGTCCAGAGTACGACAAGTTTATCAGAAGGATCTGACACAGGCGGGACTTGTGCCTGCAAACTTGAGTGGCTTAGAAAAAAAAGGCCTGTTATTACAATTATTGACAGTTTTGTTTTCATATAGGATTTTGCTGTTTTAATAAGTTAGAAAGGTTTAAGTGTGAAGATTGAGTCTGCTCCGAAAAGTCTTTTGCCCCTAAATCCCCTAAAGGGGACTTAGTCCAATTTATTGGTTTTCAACGCATTCCCATTTAGGGGTCAGGGGTAAAAAAGTTGAAAATTAATAAATTGTGACTTTTCGGAGTGGACTCAAGATTTGATTAAAAAAACTCAGAATGACAATTATTTGAAGAAGAAACAACTCATACAAATACCCTTTTTGCTGGAGTAAAAATGACCATATACCGGTAACTCTGAGTAAATATTAATACATAATTATTGATTTTTACAGAATCCCTCCGTATTTAATGCCTGTCAGATGGTATATGTCCCTGTTGAAGGTTGTCAGATCACCGGAGTTGAATTTATTCACATCATCGTAACCGCAAGCCCGGGCGACAACTTTTATCAGGTCATTCGAAGCCAGTAAAAAACTAGCCAGTTGCTTTGCTGAATTATCAATGATAATTCGTTGCCGTAAGGATTCTTTCTGCGTAGCAATTCCAACAGGACAATTGTTTGTATGGCAGGCGCGCATTCCCAGGCAACCTATGGCTTGTAATGCCGGATTGGAAACAGCAATGGCATCGGCACCCAACATGAGTGCTTTAGCAAAATCGTCGGCGATACGAAGCCCGCCGGTTATTATGAGTGAAACATGATTTGCATTATTTTTGTCCAGGTGTTTTCGGGCCCTAGCCAGGGCCGGAATGGTAGGGACATTGATGTTGTTTCTTAAAATCGAAGGGGCAGCTCCTGTTCCGCCACCTCTGCCATCGAGGATAATATAGTCAGCCCCGGCTTTAACAGCAAAATCAATGTCGTTTTCGATATGTGAGGCTGCAATTTTGAATCCGACAAGGATACCTCCTGTTTTTTTTCGTACTTCATCAGCAAAAGCGGCAAAATCTTCCACGGTAATTAAGTCCTCAAATGCAGCAGGGCTAATAGCTGCCTCGCCTTCTTTCAAACCTCTGACTGCGGCTATCTCCCGGGAGACTTTGTTGCCGGGCAAATGACCACCTGTTCCCGTTTTAGCTCCCTGTCCTCCCTTAAAATGGAAAGCCTGGGCTTTCATTACTTTCTCCCATGAAAAGCCAAACTTGCCGGAAGCATATTCATAAAAATAGCGGGAATTACCGGCCTGTTCTTCAGGCAGCATTCCACCTTCTCCACTGGCAATGCCGGTTCCGGCCAGCTCAGCTCCTTTTGCAAGTGCAATTTTAGCTTCGCGCGACAATGCTCCGAAACTCATATCGGAAACAAAAACAGGCAGTTGCAATACAAGTGGTTTTTTAGCATTTTTCCCTATAGTTACCTTTGTATTTACCTCATCCTTATCAAGTAATGGCCTCCTGGCAAGTTGAGCCGGTAAAAACTGAATGTCTTCCCATTTGGGCAAAGTGTTTCTGTCAACTCCCATAGATTCAGTAAAGCCATGATGTCCGACGTTTTTTAAGCCGTTTTTCGCCAATTCCTTTATGTAAGCTGTATATGGTTCTGTGTTTTCGGGATGGGTATCAGCAAATTGACCCTGGTAATCATCTCTTTTAAATGGTTGCGGATGTTTTTTGGCAAAAGCCATCACTTCATCTGCATCTACCCATACCTGACCATCTTCAATTTTAGATGAGAATTTTTCAAGAACTTCCTTGTTATTGTATTCCGAAACTCCCGTATCAATTCTATAATCCCAAAAGTGCACACCACAAATCAGATTATTGCCTTCAACATAACCATCTGCCGGGAGCGCTCCGCGATGCAAACATCGGCCGTATAAAACCGAAACTTTATCATCGTACCGGATTAAAACCAAATCAACATTTTCAATTGTGACGTACGCAGGTTTCTTTTTCTCAAGCTCTGAGTAATTAAAGATGGGTTTATAGCTCATAATTTTCGTTATTAATTGATGATTGAAGGAGATTTGTAACTATTCAGCCCTTAATTAATCTATTTTGCCATAGATTTTACGGATTTTCACAGATTCAGAACTGATTTCAGCAGTTTTAATAACAAAAACAGATATCAGGCTTTAAACGTATCTGTTTAATCTGCGTAATCTTTGTCAATATTCATCCTTCAGACATTGATCAAGCTGATTAGTTAAGGCGATTTTTATAGATCAATACTCTGAATTATTTTTTCAACAGCATATGAATAGCTTCGGTAAAGAAACCGTTCACCAGTTTGAACTGGCTTTCGGCTGTATTTTTCTTACTGATATCAGAATTCTTTAATACGGCGCCATTCCATGCCGGCATCATCCAGTTTCCTTCGCTCAATGTATGAAGATCAGGAAAAGCATTGTTGTCATCGACAGACCAGAAACTAAGGTAATAATAGGGCTCATCCACCATGCTATCGGGTATGGCCCAGCCAATCCCGAGGGATTTAATAACTTCTTTTTTATCATTAAATTCCAATGGAATATAGCTACCTGTATCAAAATGATGGGGCCAGATTCTCACCGGTTCAGCATCCGGGAATTGCTTTGCAATAAGATTCAGTACTATCTCAGCATTATGCCGGTATTTGATATTTTCGGCGATGCCGGCTTCTGAATCAGCACCTGAAATCATAGAAAAACCAGTCTTATCATAAGGTAAATCATAATGGAGTTTGTTACTGAAATTTGAAACATCCACTCCTTCACCTGCCAATATTTCTTTTAAAGCATCAAAAACTTCTTCCTGCGATTTCCCGGTAAGTTGAATTTCATTTAATGCATTTCGATCTGAATCAAGCAATACCAATTTGAAACCAGCTAATTGAAGTGCCGGTTGCAATCCTTTGGAAATCGGGTTCCCAAGTAATAGATTCTCTCCGGCAATAAATCTCATATTGGTATTGCTGTCGTCAGGTTTCTGCTCTGCCAGATATTTACCGGCAAGGGCAATATATTGTGCTGCAAGGTGCTGGCTGGTTAATACTTCGTGAATTCGTTTGTTAAAATCCAACGATTGGAGTTGCCAGTCTGAATGGGTTTGTTTCATAATCATATAATTTTATTTTTCTATAGTGGTCTCATTCCCGATTACTTTCATATCCTATTGTTTTAGTCTCCACAATGAATTTACAAAGAAATGCTTCTGATCATTGAAGTTCATGCGAATTTCAAACCCTGAGTTAGCAGCTAATTTTTCAATCATGGACGAATCATATTTTTGTGACATCTCCATAAATATCCGCTCACCTGCTTTAAATTCAAAATTCCTGTTCAAAGCTTTAATATTTACAACCTGTTCCACCTGGCTAACGAGATAGCTTTTTGCTTTACCCGTTTGCTCATTATACACTTCTTCATGCGAAAATTTGCGAAGATTAAAATCCGCATCAAGTTCATTATTTATCCTCTGCAAAAGGTTTAGATTAAATGCCGAAGTATGTCCGTGCGGGTCGTTATATGCCCTGAGAATCAATTCAGGGTCTTTTTTTAGGTCGAGCCCTAGTAAAATCAGGTCGTCATTATGCATAACAGACCTGAGATGTTTCAGAAATTGCAGGGATTCTTCGTAATTGTAATTTCCAAGGTTTGAACCAAGAAAAAGAATGATTTTTCTTTTTTTTCCGTTCAATTTTTCTATCAGTTCAAAATAATCGCCGATAAGGCCTTCAACTGTTAAATTGGGAATTTGATTTTTTAAATCATGAACAAGGTTAACAACTGCTTTTTCAGAAATATCGATGGGGATATATCTGAAATCCAGATCATTTTCTAATAAATATGACAATAAAATTTTTGTTTTCAATCCGTCGCCTGCACCAAGTTCAATGATCTCAACCTGCTTATTGCCTATTTCGAGTGCATCCAGGATTGCACTTTTATGAGTAGAAAAAATTTCTATTTCACAATTGGTGAGATAATATTCAGGCATTTGCATAATGTCCTGAAAAATGCTGCTGCCGATATCGTCGTAAAAATATTTCGACAACAAAAATTTTGGCTTTGCCGAGAGACCGAGCAACGTATCGGTAGCCAGTTCGGAAAGAATTGTTAATTGTTCCATGGTCTTAATTTTCTGCTTTGTAAAGCTCCGGAATGCCTGTTTCGTAAGGATTATCCGGATCGTTGCTCCATTCGAACCAGCCGCCGTCGTAAACAGAAACCTGAGGCCAGCCCATCAGCCAGGCATTGAACCAGGCTTCGCTTCCACGCCAGCCTGTTCCGCAATAAAAAGCCAGGTGTTTGTCGGGTGTGATACCGTTTTTTATCCAGGTATCCGCTATCTCGTGAAACTCGCGTGTGGTGTGATCCACGTTGCGGTAGTTTTCCATGTGATAGGCGTCGCTGCCGCAATCGGCAAATACAGCACCAGGAATTCGTCCTTTTGCTTTGATATAATTGTACCCGCTTACTTCGCCAATGTATTCGGGCCAGCTTCGCACACAAACCAGCTCGGAATTGCCGGCTTTCAGCATTTCTTTGGCTTCGGGCGTGTCGACAGCAAGCTCAGGATGGGCAGGGATAACACTGCCAAAATTTTCCACAGGTATCTTTGGTTCATCCGCATAATCCGTCTCAAATCCTGCATCCAGCCACGATTGAAACCCGCCGTTCAGAATCCGTACATCTTTCACCCCGGCATACATCATAATAAATGCATTGCGAATAGCTCCGATATCACCGGCGGCACTTCCCGGAAATTCATCGGCATTATCAGGATGCATAAATTTGCCATACAGCACAACGGTAGTGTCAGCAGTAATGCCATGATCTTCCAGGGCTTTCCTGAGTTCTTCCGGATCTCTCCGGTTCCAGGTTTCGGGTGCTTCCAGGGCAAGTGTATCCATGTCGATAGCCCCTGGAATATGCCCGCTCAGGTATGCATCGCGGTTGCGGTAATGGGAATGTACAACTATGAATTTATTATTGCTGTAATATTTGGGATATCCACCTTTAATCAACGAACTTACCCATTCAGCAGAAACAAGATGTTGAAACCTTTCCAGTTTTTGCATGGGTAAATCCGGATTAGTGGTCCATTCAGCGCTGAAATGATGGTAACTGAAAACCTTGTTGTATCCCGAAGCGATAAACCTCGATGCGACTTTATCCGTTTTCTCTTGCAGGTATCCGTAAACAACTATTTTATGTTCGGGTACGAGTTTTTTCTGCCTGACAATTTCTATCCAGTCGATATAATTGGTCCATTTTGCCGGAAGGCTGCGGGCGTTTTTAATATGCCCTCCGCGTATTTCATGCTGCAGAGGCCAGCCATTGTATGCTTCAACAGGACGGATATCAACGATTTGAACCGTGGATTCTGCCAGCAAAGCTTCTAATTCGGAGGTAGAAATTGATTGGATAGTGGTTTTCAATTTAAATAGGTTTAAAATGTAAAATGTGAATCAAGGGTTGAATTCAACTATTGTGGTTGACACACTTAAACCCTTGAAAGGTTCGCCTGGTAATTGACAAATTATTATTTCCACCCTTGACTCGTATGTATAATTAGTAAATACTAATCTTTGACGACCTCAACGCCTTTCCAGAAAGCTACGCGGTCCTTAATTCCTTTGGCCATATAGCTGGGTTCGGGATAATACCACACTGCATCCTTGTTTTCCTGTCCGTCGACTTCCAGATGGTAATACGATGCAGTACCTTTCCAGTGGCAAACAGTGTGTGTGTCGCTGTTTTTAAGATAGGATTTGTTGACTGATTCAACCGGGAAATATTGATTTCCCTCCACATTTACGGTGTCGTTGCTTTCGGCTATGATTTTGCCGTTCCATATTGCTTTCATAATTGTTTATTTATTCGGTTTAGTGGTAGAAAATGTAAAACCTGACAAAAATTTAATATCATTCATAATTTGGAACTATTCAGCCCTAAATTAATCTATTTTGCCACAGATTTCACAGATTTAAAATTGATTTTAGCAGTTTTAATAACTATAAACAGATCTCAGCATTTAAACTTTTTTATGTAATCTGCATAATCTGTGGCTATTTTCATCCCTCATTATATTAACCATGCTGATTAGTTTCCACAATTTTAATGCTGAACTATTATTTTGCCTTTGATTTTTGCAGGTTTCCCGGCTTTGGAAATAGTAAAAACATAAATTCCGGAACGAAGCTCAGATGCATCCAGATCAAAAAGGGCAGTATCTGTAAAAACAGAAGAAACTAATTTGCCGCTTAGATTAAAGAGCCTCAATTCATGATTCTCAAATTTTTTATTTTCAAAATAGATCCTGGCCTGGTACTGCACCGGGTTAGGGCGAACCTGGTAACCATCATTCTGAAAGTCCGTGATTTCGAGTGAAACTACTTTGGAATAGCCGTTGTTGCCCAATTCGAGACGGTAATAGTTTTTTATATTATTGACAGGGCTTTCATCAATATAGTCATAAGGTTTTGCAAAGGATGCGCTTCCGCAAATACCTGGTATTTCACCAACCTGGGTGAACGACAAATTATCAGTCGACCGGAATATTTTTGTTCCATCACAGGTACTTCCGGATGCAATAACCCATCTAAGGAATATTTTTCCTTTGTTTTCGACGACCGTAAAATTATCGAGGATGGTGGCTTCCTGCGCAAACAATCCCGTTCCGGTGAGTAAAGCCAGTATGAAGACTGAAATTAGTCTGGCTGTTTTGCCACTTCTTAAACGGTTACTTTCCTGATATAGAATGTTCATAAGCTTCTGTTTATAGAATAATATAACATTTAAGTTTGTGATTAGTTTATTGATGAACCGACAAAACTGCCGGGAACCTGTTTCCTAATAGTCGTAAAAAGTCTGATTCCTGACAGCCGATTTAAACTTTTTTACACAACACACTGAATAACAAAACACCGGCAGAAGCAATTGGATTGCCTGTGCCGGTGAAAGCCGGATGTACTATTAACAAGGGAAATTAATCAGGAACTTCTTTCTTGTCGCCTGAATAATGCAGGAAAAATGTTGTAGGATTATGTGTTGATCTCAGGCTAAATTGAGGTTCCGCTTATTTTGAAGCACTCTCTAATTTTTCCGTTATTCTTTTCTTTAACAAATCAAGATCCGGTTCCAGGTTGTGTGGTTTATGAATAGTTTCTATACCCTTTTCAAGGAAATAGCTTTGTTTTTCATAGCTGGTGCAGGCATCACACATGGATTTATGCATTTTCAGCTGAAGCTTTTCGAAAACTGACAGCCTGAAATGAATCTTCTTCTCAATAAGTTCAGTTGCTTTGAGGCATGAAAGGAACAGGAAATGCATTATTTGTTTTACCATGATCTTAATTTTTAAACCAGTTATTTTCGACACAATCCCTTAACTGTAGTTTTGCCCTATGTATTATTTGCCACATATTTGTCGGAGCGATATCCAGTTCCTGACAAATCTCTTCTCCGTTTTTATCCATAAGGTATTTTAATTTCACACAGGTGCTCCATTTATCAGGTAAGGCATCAAGACATTTTTTCAGAACTTCCTGAAAACCTGTATCATCCAACAAATGTTCGTCATCATTTGGCCAACTGCCTGGTTTTTTATCGGAACTCCAGCCACCATCCGTATCAAAGAAATTTAAAAAGTTACTCTTTTCGATACTTAAAGGTTGATGGACCTTTTTACGGTAATAATCAATAATCTTATGATTGAGGATGGAGAACAGCCATGTTTTGGGAGAACTTTCAGATTTAAATGACTCAAATTTTTCTGCAGCAGCTAAAAAAGTGTCCTGCACCAGGTCTTTAGCCAGATCAGTATCTGAAACCTTAAAGTATGCCCAGTTGAAGAGTTCAGTTACATAGGTTTCGACCCATTCCGAAAGTTGTTCCTTTTTCATAGTAAACTGTGTAGTTCAGCTTATAAGCTTTAAGACAAATATAAACTTTATAATAACGTGATGTTTTCTATCAGGTTTCAATTTCATCCTGAGATTGAAGTATAGACTATTAATAATCGGAGCGGAGGTAATGGCCGGCATTATGCCGAACGTTAAACTGAGTTACCGGCATTGGCGATGGACATTGAAGGATAGAGAGAAACTGAAAAAGGAACAAAATAATTGAGTGCAGATTTCCAGTAAACAATATTTGCCAGGTTGACCGAAATAATTGGCCGGTACTGCTTGATAAAATTCAACGTAGTACCAACCAACAACGCAAATTAAATGTGGTAACGAGATTTCGCTTCATTTCACTGTTTTTATGCATATGAATGGCTCTCGGTTTGTTCTTTTACAAAAAGAGCTACTACAATTCCGAAAATGATATGTCCCATCAGGCTGCCAATCATCACAAGGGCCACACTACCTTCCATTGGCGGCATTCCGCCAAACATTGCGCCCATAACGGCCATGGCTATCTGTGCGAAGACAAAAGCGGCAATCCCGAAAATAGCTCCTTTTAGAATATTACCGTTTACTTTTTTCACCACGTTGATGAAAAAGAATGCATAGGACAATGCGAAAATTATTCCGATCATAAAGTGCATAAGCCAGCCGATCCCGATCGGAACGCCCATCATCATTGCAAGCAAAGCAGGAGGGCTCATTTTAGGCATACCCATCATAGGGGCAATCATCATTACGGCTGTCATAACTCCGGTAGCAACTATACCACCCAGGAGTGATTGTGTGATCTTGTTTTGACATTGATTTTGTTTTTAAATTGTTAAAAAAATCCGGGAGCTGTTGAATCAGCCCCCGGAAGACTGATTTGTTTTGTAAAAATAAAATCTTTGCAGGATTTATTAGTATACCTGCAGGCAATTATTAGCTACTTGTTCTTCATGCATTCAGCGGTGCAAACATGTCCCTTTTCGCCATGGGCATATGCATGGTTACCCTCTTTACAGGCGGCTGTGCAAACATGATCTTTCATATCCATGGAGGCCGTTTTGGTTGTGGACATAGTTTTACATTCGTCGGTGCAAACATGTCCTTTTTCGCCGTGAGCGTAAACACAATGGCCACTTGTATGACAAGCGTCGGTACAAACATGATCTTTCAGCTCAACGGTTTGAGTTTTCATTTTCTCCGTTTTTGTTGACTTTTGAGCATTTGCTGCTGCTGAAAGCCCGAAGATGATCGCGATTACAAAAAATAATTTTTTCATGTTTTTCATTTTTAAGGTTAGAAAAATTGATTTACAAGCATATAGTCGCAGTTTTTCGCGAACCTGACAAAAAGAAAGAAATATTAAATTATTTGTAGCTATACAGCCTGTTCAATACGATGAAGAATTAATAATTATGCGAATCAAGGGTTGAATACAACAATTGTGGTTGAGGGAGTTAAGCCCTATAAGGGTTTTAAACCCTTGAAGGGTTCGCCTGGCAACTAACAAATTACAATTTCAACCCTTGATTCGGATTAATAGCCACAGATTACGCAGATTACACAGATAAGTATAAATGCCTGTGGTCTTTTTTTTGTTATGAAAACTGCTGAAAGCAGCTCTGAATCTGTGCAAATCTGCGAAATCTATGGCAAAACAGATTATTTAAGGGCTGCATAGCTACAATTGTTTGATCTAATTAAAGAATTACCATTATTTCTGAAGTATGCTGAATGCCCTTTCTGATAAATTGATAAAAGCAGACGTAAGTGGAATATATTTTGTAATTTTAATCCGATCTGCTTCCCTAGCTTCGCAGAATTGGTACATTTACATCATATTAATTTCAAAAGAGGCATGAAAAAATTTACAGTTTTGCTCATGATACTAGGGCTCAGTTCCCTGGGATTTGCACAGCCAAATGTCAATACAGTGTATAGCCGTTATTTCACCGGCGAAACCATGCGGGTGGATTACTTCCATACAGGCACTGCCACCGAGGAGCATTTCTCCCTGGACCGTATCCTGAACGACGGAGCCTGGGCCGGTAGTGAAACCGTTCTCACAGATGGATTAAACCGTGGCTTATACTTTTTCAAAATTACCGACACATTAACAAATACTTTGCTCTACAGCCGCGGATATGCCAGTGTTTTCGGCGAATGGCAGAGTATTGGCGATCCAAACTGGGCAACGTTCAGCGAGTCGGCGAGGTTTCCCTGGCCAAAGCTTCCGGTAAAACTCACCATCGAAAAACGGGATGCAAAAAATAATTTTGTCGCCATATGGAGTATTATTATCGATCCGAAAGCCAGGAATGTGAACCCGGCATTACTAAAAAGTGTCTATAAAACATTTACTTACGTCGAAAATGGCAAAGCTGCAAACCATGTTGATATTGTTATCCTGGGCGACGGGTACACGGCTGCCGAAATGGATAAATTCCATAAAGATGTAAAAACGCTGACCGATGAATTGTTTACAGTTGAGCCTTTTAAATCAAGGAAAGCGGATTTCAATGTCCGGGCTGTTGAAACACCATCGGCAACCAGCGGTGTTAACAAACCGCATCCCGAAGTTTTTAACCGTACGCCGCTTTCGATGTCGTACGGTGCATTCGATTCGGAGCGATACGCGCTTTCGTACGACAACCGCATCCTACGCGATGTGGCTGCCAGTGTGCCTTACGATTATATGTTTATCCTTATCAACGAACGTACCTATGGTGGCGGAGGTATTTTTAATCTTTATTCAACCGTGGCTGCAGATAATAAATTTTCGCGCTATATTTTCGTTCACGAATTCGGCCATTGTTTTGCCGCCCTGGCTGACGAATATTACACTTCGGATGTTTCGTACCAGACTCCTGCAATAACTGTTGAGCCCTGGGAACCCAATGTTACTGCACTTATGGATCCCGCAAATCTGAAATGGAAAGAACTGGTGAAACCCGGAACACCCATTCCTACACCATGGAGCAAAACTGAGTACGACAATTTTAGTTTTGGTATTCAAAAAGAGCGACGTGCTTTGCGAGCAGCCAATGTCCCGGAAACTGAAATGGAAGCTTTGTTTGAGCGGGAGAAAAAAGCAACACTCGAAATGTTTGCTAAGAATAAGTTTGCAAACGCCACAGGCGCATTCGAAGGAGGTAATTATATGCAGTTCGGCATTTACCGCTCGGCGTTGGATTGCATCATGTTTACCCGCGACAAACAGGAGTTTTGCCCGGCATGTACCAAGGCTATTTCGGAGGTGATTGATATGTATTCGAAGTAGGGATTGATGGGATTGATGAGATTGATGCGATTGATGAGATTGATGGGATTGATGAGATTGATGGGATTGATGAGATTGATGAGATTGAAGGGATTGAAGGGATTGATGAGATTGATGAGATTGATGGGATTGATGGGATTGATGGGATTGATGAGATTGAAGGGATTGAAGGGATTGATGTCACCGCGTGATAATGATCTTATTTTTTCCATAATCCCGGACTCGCAACTGGCAGTATAAACCAGGTCTGGTGCATGCTTTAAATGCGTTTAGACGCTTTAAGGACAAAACTCACCAACATGTTGTCATAAATTTAGTGTGCGTAATTCGTAAATCACAAATCATCATAGGTTCATTCGTAAATCGTAAATCCCTTTTGACCACAAGGCTTTTTCCTCAAAAGGGAAATTTAGTCCCTACATAATTTTATAGTATCATTTCCGGATACGTTTGATTTTCTCTGCGACATTATTTTGTATTTCATCGTATCTTTACAAGCAACCTGAAATTATTTACATTTCCTGTAAAATTGTCGTTATGAAAAAAAATATCCTGATTTTATTTGCAGTCGCAAGTGTTCTCTTCTTTACTGCCTTTGTATCTCTCACTATACAGGCTCAAACCGGCAACCTGACTGCCGATACACTTAAACCGGTTCCAGCCGATGTAGCAGCAATTTTTAAGAAATCATGCATAGGTTGCCATTCGGAACCTGGCAATAAAATGGCTATGCTAAAACTTAATTTTTCGAAATGGGACGGCTATTCACCCGATAAGAAGGCTGCAAAGGCCGATACCATGTGCGAAGAAGTTACAAAAGGTAAGATGCCGCCGCCTAAATTCGTCGTAAAAAACCCTGAAACAGCCCTCAGTCCCGAAGAAGTAAAAAGAATCTGTGAATGGGCTGCATCGTTTCATGCAGAACAATAACGGACTATCAAAAACCCTTGGTAAATCAAGTGCATTTCCGGATCGTTTGTGTTAATTTATTCCTGACCTGAGAAAAATCGTCGTTGGGATTTGATTCTATTATCCATGAATTATATTTCAGAGTTTATAAACTTTATCATGTTCACACTGTTCTTTTGCTACAACATTGATTAATGTACGTTTCCGGAACTTTCGGACTGTAGCTTTCTGAATGTAAGGTTCATGAAACTGACTGTTACCGCAAAACAGTATAGCAAAAGGATAAACATGGAGAAAAATCAACAAACAAAGCAACGACGTAAAGTTGTTGTGGTAGGAGCCGGTTCGGTAGGTGCAACTTTCTGTTATGCCCTCGCACAGAGCGGTTTGGCCGATGACATTGTACTTATTGATAAAAATGAGGACCAGGCCCGCGGGCAGGTTCTCGACCTGGTTCACGGGCAGCCATTCTTCCCTACCGTTTCAATCAAAGTCGGAACTCCGGATGATTATACGGATGCCCGCCTGGTGGTGGTTACAGCCGGGGCAGCCCAGAAACCGGGCGAAACCCGTTTGCAGCTTTTGAAAAAGAATGCTGCTATTGTTGGCGGCATTGCTGGAGAAATTGCCGCCCATGGGTGCCAGGGAATAATGCTGATAGTAAGCAATCCCGTGGATGTTCTCACTTATGTCGCTTTAAAGCGTTCGGGATGGGACCGTAGCCGGGTTATCGGGTCGGGAACCGTTCTCGACAGTGCCCGCCTGCGTTATCTGCTGAGTAAAAATTGTGGCATCGATGTTCATAATATTCATGCCTATATGCTTGGCGAACATGGCGACAGCGAATTTGCCGCCTGGTCGATGACCCATGTGGCCGGCATCCATATTGATGAGCATTGCGAAATATGCGGCAAGTGCTCCGACTGGAAAGAACAGCGCCGCGTTATCGAGCAGGAAGTACGCGACTCGGCATATCACATCATTAACTACAAAGGATCAACGCATTACGCTGTAGGGTTGGCACTTGTAAGGATCGCAGCGGCAATCCTTCGCGGACAGAATAGTGTGCTCAGCGTTTCGACACTTGTAAACGGTGAATTCGGATTAAATGATGTATGCCTGAGCGTGCCGTGCGTTGTATCCGAAGGCGGTATAAAATCAATTATAAAAAGTCCGTTTCCACCAGGTGAGCTTGCATCGCTTTCCAATTCTGCAGCCATTCTGCGAAAAGCTATTGATGAACTTGCTGTTGATTCCTGAGAAAGGATTGTTCTTTATTCTGAGTCAAAAATGTGGTTTGCAATATATTTTGGTTTACTTTTTTGCGTAGTAAATCAACAAACCTTTATTTGTATTATTCAAAACCAACCTATCTTTGTTATTGTTCTCATTACAAAATTCAGATCATGACATTAAAAAGTGAAAATGCGCCAGCCTCTGTTCCTGCAAACAGTAAAATAACAGCAATTACCGAACTCAGCAGCAAGGAGTTTATTGCACGGGCAAAAAAACTTGCTAAGAAGTACAGGGTCACCAGCGACAAGAAGTGTAAACTCAAGGATTTCCCGACACGCGAAAAGGGTGAGTTTGCCAAAATGGATAAACCCGAAGCCAGGGCTACCTTACAACTGGGCGTTGATTTGCTTTCGGCCATGCAGGATAAGTTGTATGCCCAGGACAAATGGTCGTTGTTGCTCATTTTCCAGGCCATGGATGCTGCCGGTAAAGACGGTGCAATAAAACATGTGATGTCGGGAATAAATCCGCAAGGTTGTGAGGTAAAATCATTTAAAGCACCATCTTCGGAGGAATTGGATCACGATTACCTCTGGAGGTGCATGAAACACCTGCCCGAACGTGGAAGGATTGGCATTTTTAACCGTTCTTATTACGAAGAAGTGCTGGTAGTCCGTGTACACCAAGGTATCCTTAAAGGACAGAAATTACCTGAAAAACTGGTTACCGATTCAATATGGGACGATCGGCTCGAAGATATGCGCAATTTTGAGAAATACCTCAACAACAACGGAATACTGGTTGTGAAGTTTTTCCTTAATCTTTCGAAGAAAGAACAAAAGAAACGCTTTATCGAACGTATCGATACGCCTGAGAAAAACTGGAAATTCAGCGCTGCCGACATCGGGGAGCGCAAAAGCTGGAAACAATATATGTCGGCTTACGAAGAAATGATTAAAAAAACAGCGTCCGAAAATTCTCCATGGTATGTAGTGCCTGCTGATAATAAGGGTTTTGCCCGCGTTGTGGTAGCATCGGCGATAATTAATGCCATGGATTCGATGAAACTGGCTTATCCAAAAATAAGTGAAGAGCAGGTGGCCGAATTGCTGCGGTTAAAAGGAGAATTGCTTGCGGAGAAGTAATCCGGGATTCCGGGTGAATCAGATCCCAGAGCTTTTTTAGTTTAAAGATAATATCCTCCGATTATATTTCGATAATCCTACATCGACAATCCCTAACAACAGATCCATGTGGAAAACCATTTTCCCTCCCTTACAATGGATTAAAGGGTACTCCGTTCTCTTTTTAGGCAAGGATGCTATAGCAGGGCTAACCCTGGCAACATATGCAATTCCTGTTTCACTTGCCTATGCCACACTTGCCGGGTTGCCACCGCAGTACGGTATATACGGATACCTGATCGGAGGGCTGTTTTATGCCTTTTTTGGAACGGGTATGCAACTGTCCATAGGTCCTACCTCCGCAATTTCCCTTATTATCGGAACGTCCATAGCCTCTATGGCACATGGAGACCCACAGCGCTGGATTGACCTGGCATCGCTGACTGCACTTGTGATGGCGGCAATGAGTTTCGTCGCATACCTGCTCCGGTTGAACAGCATAATCAATTTTATCAGCGAATCGATACTTCTTGGATTTAAAGCAGGGGCTGCCATTATTATTACTATGACACAACTGCCCAAACTTTTCGGCGTAAAAGGCGGAGGTGTGCATTTTTATGAGCAAACAAGAATTCTCATCAGTCAGTTATCAGGCACCAACCTGGTGGTATTAATTTTTGGAATAACAGCACTTGCAGCGCTGATATCCGGTAACAGAATATTCCCGGGCCGGCCGGTAGGAATAGTGATTGTAATTGCGTCAATACTTGTAATGTCGGGCACAACGCTGATTTACAAAGGAATAAGTGTAGTGGGTGTTTTGCCGGCGGGTCTGCCTGTCTTTCATGTGCCTTCGCTCAGTATAGGCGATATTGAGAGCATCCTTCCTCTTTCGTTTGCCTGTCTTTTGCTTGCATACATCGAAAGTGTATCTGCAGCAAAAGCAATTGCCATAGAGAAAGGTTACGAAATTAACCTCAGGCAGGAATTACTGGCCCTCGCTGCTGCCAATGCGGCAACGGCTTTTGGGCATGGATACCCGGTAACGGGTGGTTTATCGCAATCGGTAGTTAATGATAAAGCCGGGGCTAAAACGCCTTTAGCGTTGGTATTTGCTTCAGCTGCTATTGCCGTTTGTCTTATTTTTTTCACCGGGCTGCTTAAAGATTTACCAAATGTTATACTGGCTTCCATATTACTGGTAGCAATCAGTGGATTGGTTGATATTAAAGGCCTGCAGCGATTATGGCGGTTGAGTCGGCTCGAATTTGCAGTGGCTATCACAGCGCTAATTTCGGTTATACTGTTTGGGATCCTCAATGGTGTAATTATCGCTGCAGTCGCATCTATCGCATTGCTTATTAGGGCAGTTTCGGCTGCCCATGTTGCTTTCCTGGGACGAATCCATGGAACTATACGATATACGGACATAAGCCGCCATCATGATAATGAAACTATTCCCGGTATTCTGATATTCAGAGTCGAAGCAGCAGTGTTGTATTTTAACACCGAAAATATCCGGAAAAAAGTGTGGGCAGCAATTGAAATGAAAGCAGAGTCACTTAAGACTGTGATTTGGGATCTCAGTACTTCCCCGTATGTGGACACTGCCGGAGCCTTGCTTATTAAAAAACTGTACCTGGATCTTAAAGCCAGAGGCATTTTGCTTCAGATTGCCGAGGCACATTCGGATGTGCGGGATATTTTGCGTGCCGAAGAAATTGAAAACCTCATTGGGCACATCAGCAGGAAGGTGTCGGTGGATGACCTGGTGAAGGAATTCACGGAAAAAGATATTGAAACAAATTAGTTTTACTGATCACTATTCTGTAACAGGATATTGGTAAAATTAACCAAAGAATAAATATTCCTTTTTGTATTATTAATTGTATTCTTCTTAAAGTCAAAATTTGTTTCAACCGGGTTAAACTTCTTTTCGTGATCACTCGGATATAATACATATCCATTTTCAAAAGTCTGGCTGGAATCAAAGAGAGTAAATAGTGCATCCGGTTTTTTCAAACTGAAATCCGGAAATATCGGAATGCTGCTTATGATAAATCTTTTGCTGGACCTGCAAATGCTATTCCCTGCCATTTTCTGATCATTAGCCAAATATGTTTTGCACAGAACCATGTTTGTATGCACAATTATGAATACTTTTGCATCACAATGAAGTCATATCATATTTTATAAAACCAAAGAAAGTCCCAAATTATGAAAATGAAATTAAACCTGTTTATTTTGCTGGCCGGCATCATCGTTCTTGTTGCATCATGCAAAAACAAAAACACCGCCGACGAAAATCTTGCTCCGAATGTACGTAAAGTTAAAGTTGAGGAAGTAATTCAAACCAGCAATTATACGTATCTGCGTGTTTCCGAAAAAAACCAGGAAAACTGGATTGCCATCACCAGGGCAGAAGTGGAAAAGGGCAAAAGTTATTATTATGAAGCCGGCATGGAAATGACTGGTTTCACCAGCAAAGAGTTAAACCGCACATTTCCTGCTATCACTTTTGTTGATAAATTCAGCGATCAGCCCATACTTGCTAAAATTGCCATGGCCGATTCCTTAAAAGGCAAACAAGCGCCTACCCCCAAAGATGGAATAAAAGTTGATCCTGCCACAGGAGGCATTACCATTGCTGAGCTTTACGCCAACAGGGACAAATACGAGGGAAAAACAGTTAAAATCCGTGGCGAAGTGGTGAAATATGCCACCGATATTATGGACCGGAACTGGGTTCATATTCAGGACGGCACAAGAAGCGGCGATTCATTCGACCTCACCTTCACTACCAAGGATGTAACCAAGGTAGGCGATGTTGTAACTTTCGAAGGAACAGTTTCGCTGAAAAAAGATTTCGGCGCAGGATATTTTTATGATGTTATTGTTGAAAATTCGAAATTGCTTACACAGATGTAGACAGCTCCGTCTTTTATAACAGAAATCCCCTCATCGTTATTCCGTTGAGGGGATTTTTTTATAGTTTATTTTCATTCTGCGGATATTTGCCAGGATCATGGATTTCAAGATACAGGTCTTCAACCTTTTTTCGTGCCCATGGTGTTTTTCGCAGGAACTTAAGGCTCGACTGAATGCTGGGATTTTCGGTAAAACAGTTGATATGGATTAGTTTTCCGAGTATTTCCCACCCGAAATGATCGACCAACCGGTTTAATACGGTCTCAAGGCTTATGCCATGGAGCGGATTATTTTTTTGTTCTGTCATGAATAAATTTAATACCGTGTTGTTTTTATCCGACAAAGATAAGAGATGATTGAACAATTCTGCTAAAACTTTATTCTTTGCATTTCTGATTGAAAAAAAAAGGACCCTGAAAAAGAGTCCTTTTAAGATAAATGATTGAATGTCTTACTATTGAACTATTTTAAGCTCCTTGATCAGGTTGGTGGCACCGGCATATTTATCAATGATAAAAAGCACATACCTTACATCCACACTGATGGTGCGCTGGAGTTCGGGCTCAAAGAGAATATTTCCGCTCATGGCTTCCCAGTTGCCATCGAAAGCAAGTCCGATAAGTTCCCCGTCGCCGTTAATAACCGGACTGCCGGAGTTGCCGCCCGTGATATCATTATCTGTCAGAAAACAAGTATGAAGTTTACCGTTTTCGCCATAAATCCCGAAGTCTTTTTTAGCGTACAGTTCCTTTAGTTTGGCAGGAACAATAAATTCCTCGTTGTTCGGATCTTCTTTCATCATCGCACCATCGAGCGTGGTGAAATAGTTGTAATGAACCGCATCGGCAGGATAATAGTCAATCACCTTACCATAAGTCATACGCATGGTGCTGTTGGCATCGGGATAGAAACTTTTATTTGGCTCCATTTCACGCAAGGCAGCAACAAAAAGGCGCTGAGCCTGCCTGTTTTTGGCTCCCTGCTGCTGAAGTCCTCCTTGTAGTTTCTTAAAGTTATCCATAAATGAGGTGTAAGTCGCAAAAGCCGGATCTTTCTGAAGTTTCTTCAGGTTAGGTTTTTCGAGAAAAGCATTGAAATTCGCTTCGGTACAGAATATCGAATTTTTGAACATTTCGGCAACGTATTTATCGATATCGCCTTTGTATTTTTTATCGATTACCTGGAAAATCGCCGGTTGCTGATCAGCAGGAACATTGGCACGGAACCAGGTAAGTAAGGCTGCATAAACGTTCTGCTCAATTTCGTTGTTGTATTCTTTAAATTGCTCTTTCGAGGTTTCCTTGTATTTTTCCATTTGCTTTTTCAGTTCGTCGCCTTTGGCACCGGTTTTCAAGGCAGTTTCAATAGCGGTTGCCTGCCCGGGAAACCTGAATGCCTTGCTTCCGAAGAAAAACAGTTGCGAATACCACAATTGCTGGTTCAGATTCTGGTCTTTGGCTTGCTTGTGCAAATCTGCAAAGGTGTTCAATACATCTCCATACATGGCTTTGCGCTGCTCGTCGGCGTTAATCCATTGCTGTAGTTTTGCTTCTACCTCCTGTTTTTTAGCAATAACATCCAGTCGTTTCAGGTCGCGTGCTTCACCAAGTTTGTTTTTCCAGAAATTAGCCAGACCTGCATAGGTGCTTGCATAAGCTATACGAACGGCATTGTCTTTATCCATTCCTTCTTTCTGCTTTTCGAGTACTATTGCCAGACCTTTTACTACAACAGGGTCAATGTCGTTGAGTGTTGCTTCAACCGACCATGAATTTGCATAACGGTCCGTTCTTCCGGGATATCCCCATATCATGGCAAAATCATTTTTTTTGTATCCTTTTACCGAAACGGGCAGAAATTGTTTCGACGCCATCGGGACATTATCTTTCGAATAGGTTGCAGGGGAACCATCAGGTGCTGTATATATACGGAAAATACTGAAGTCGCCGGTATGACGTGGCCACATCCAGTTATCGGTATCACCCCCGAATTTGCCTATGGACGAAGGAGGAGCTCCTACCAGGCGGATATCATTAAATTTCTGGTAAACAAACATATAGTATTCGTTTCCGTTAAAAAAGCTTTTAAGTTCAACGGAATATTTTCCATTTTCCGTTGCTTCTTTTCTCAGCTCTTCAACTTTTTTGTTGATGGCAGCACCGCGGGCGGCTTCGTCCATATCAGCGGTTACTGTGCCAAGTACATCACTTGTTTTATCTTCCATGCGGACAAGGAAGGAAACAAAAAGCCCTTCGTTTGGAAGCTCTTCGGCTCTGCTCATGGCCCAGAACCCATCGGTCAGATAATCATGATCTACCGAGCTGTGCTGTTGTATTGCTTCATAACCACAATGGTGATTGGTGAAAAGTAATCCTTCGGGTGATACTACTTCGGCTGTGCAGAATCCGCCCAGACTGACGATTGCATCTTTCATGCTTGAGTGATTGATGCTGTATAGTTCTTCTGCCGTCAGGTGAAGTCCCATTTTCTGCATATCCACATAATTCAACCGTTCAAAAAACATGGGAAGCCACATGCCTTCGTCGGGAGTATTGGCTGCTTTGGCGAAAACCGCTGTAAGCATCAATAAAGCAAGTACAATTTTTTTCATTTTATTATAATTAAAAAGGTTTTTATATGAAGCAAAGTTAGATTTTTAATTTTATGCCTTCCGTTTTACAAAGCTGAATCTTCCTGCCACTATATAAAATGCCCCGATTATTCTGTGAACTGCCAAATAAACTCTGTGAAAAAACAAAACTCAGCTGGTCGAATCAGCCTGCTGAGTTTTATCCTTATAATTAGAATCACTATTAACCGACTTAATGACATAAGTTGCTGATTATTGGACCTCACCCCAACCCCTCTCCGAGGGAGAGGGGCTACATCGCCCGTCATTCAAGTATTTCAGAATGACTTAATATTTTTAGTCGGTTAGTAGCGAATTAAAATATTTTTTCTTTCTCCTTTTCTCAAATTCACCCCATCCCCGTGTCTCCCCATCTCCCCCGTTTCTCCTCGTCACCTCAATCATCTACAATCCCAACGCTTCTCTCCCCTGGTCGAATACCACATCTTTCGGGATATTGGCAGTTTTCAGCAGGTCAAGGCCAGCCTGAAGGTCTGGGCGGACATTGCCATTCTCTTTCATATAATTTACCGCCTTATCGTAATCCCCTTCGCCTTCAACGCTTAATATAAATGCGCTCCAATCCTTAATGGCCTGGCGTGTTTTCTCAATATCCACCTTAAAGGTTCCATCGGAATTCCGGGAAAACGCTTTGTTATCCTCGAAGAAATTGAAGCACATCATATTTGCCTTGCCGTGCGCTTCGCCTGCTCCGAACCGCACCGAACGGATCAAGCCTGCCATATAGGTTACATAGGCATCTTCAACCGTAATACCGGTAAGCTCGCCTTTTTCAATCAGCCAGCTCACCATCCATAAGCCAACTACATCGGCTTTTGCTTCTTCCCATCCCGAGTATTGTTCTTTGAGGGCTTTGCGGATTACACCTTTCCCGGTAACCGTATTTTTTATTCCCAGGCCGTGCGATACTTCGTGAAACATTACATTCGCAAAGAAAGCATCGAATTTAATGTTCTTTCTTTGAGCCGGTTCAATCAGAACATCTGCTATGGGAACCAATATCTTGTCGAATTTAGCCTGCATCGCATTTTTTAGCTGTAAACGGCGGCTGCCTTTAGCAAGCTGAACTTTTTCGTCGTTGGGCAGGTTAATGGCAATGGTTTTGCCACCGCTGTTCGAGTTTCCGGAATAGTAAAGGATATCATAAGCATTCAGATCCGAATCGGTGCCAGGAACTTCTTTCTTGTATTTAGGATCGCATGGCAGCTCTTTCTGAAGCTGTGGAAGCATGGCAGCATATTTAGCCAGCCTGGCGCTCCACTCCTTATCTTTAACAAGTACTGATGCTTCGTGTGCCGCTTTGTAGCCAAACAACTCATCCTCATAATTTTCGATAGGTCCTGCAACAATATCCAGTGTATTGTTTTTCATATCCATCCAGGCCATATCACTTTCGAAATAATTGTCGGTAAGCAGTGCTTTGGATCGCAGGGTGAGGTATTTCTTTAAACCGGCTTCTTCGGCAAGATCAGCCGCTTTGAGTAATAAATCGGAAGCTTTTTTAACCTTTTCGGCATAGGCTTCATGAAACCAGACAGTTTTCAGGCTTTTATCTTCGTTGCGCCTTACCAATGTGTATTGACTTGTTTTATTTGCATCGTTCCATTTTTCAAATTCTTCCTTCGTCATATCAGCAGGATAGAAATTTGCACCTTTTGTCTTCGCGCCAATACCGGCGATAAACGGCTTGTTTTCGTCGAGCCTGTCCCAAGGACCATAATTTATAGCAACAAATTGTTTAGCATACGGATCTTTAATGGTGTCCATCAATGCATTTTTATCGCCCCAGGTTTGCTCCCAGAAAATATCATCCATCACCTGTGCCACTTCAATCAAAACAGGAATCATCTGTTTTTCTTTTTCGGTAAGCTTGCTTAGGTCGGTGGTAAGTTTAACCACGGCATATTCGTTTACTTTTTTCTGCATTTCGCTCATAGCGGTAGTATCATTAGCTGAATTTTTATCTCCTGACTTCTGCTTGCAACTGCTTGTAAAAGCGGTAAGTAAGGCCAGCGATAGCATAAATGGGATGATGCGTTTTAACATGGTTTTTGGGTTTAATGGTTAAAATCAATAGGCGAAATTACTTAAAATCAATTAGCAGGATGAAAAATATGAATGTTTTTTAGTTTTGTTTTTATGAAGAGGAAAAGAGGTATAAGGTATAAGGAATAAGGTGTAAGGTATAAGGTGTATGTAGTGAAAAACGAAAAGTGAAAAGTGAAGAATTAAGCGATGTTATGGTTACTTTGTCTTCGATCTCCCATCTCCCGTCCCGATAGCAATCGGGATCCGACTCCTGTCCTCGGGCATCCAACATCGGACATCCGAAATCCGACATCCTTCTTCTGACTCCCCGCCCAATATTTATTTTCACATTTTGTTGTATCAATTGTCTTAATTTTTAATTTTGCATTGTTAATTAATTAACACTATACTAAATAACGCACTGTTTATTAATTGAATACATTTATTTATTTTGTTAAATAGGTGTTTGAAAAATGAAACCTGCAAGCATGAAAAAACAACTTCTGATACGTGATGTTACGCTCCGCGACGGCCAGCAATCACTTTTTGACAGCCGTATGACACAAAAGCAGGTTGAACGAACTTTGCCGGGATTTAAAAATGCCGGGTTTTATGCCATGGAAATATGGGGTGGCTCTGTTCCCGAAGCAATGCTGCGGAATCTGGACGAAAATCCCTGGGAAAGGTTAGACGTAATCAAAGAAGCAATAGGTGATTCAACCCTGCTGGCTGCTATGTCGCGCGGACGTAACCTCTTCGGTTACAATCCATATCCTGAAAATGTTATCAATGGTTTTACCAGTCATGCCATTCAGTCAGGAATTACCATTATGCGTGTTGCTGACGCTCTTAACGACCTTGAAAATATTCGCACATCCATCAAATTTATAAAGGAAAACGGGGGCATTGCCGATTGCGCTGTGGTGTATTCCGTTGATCCGAAATATTCGACCCGCGAAAAAGTAAAGGCATTGTTGCATGCCAGGGTATTGCCGACTAAGCTGTTTACAAAAGAGCACTTCCTGCAAAAAGCCATTGAACTGCAGGAAATGGGCGCCGATATCATTACCATTAAAGATATGGCAGGGCTTATAACTCCGTTCAGAGCCGGAACACTGGTCCGCATGTTGAAGCAGAAAATTTCGGTCCCTGTTGATTTTCATACCCATTGCACAGCGGGCTACGGACTGGCCTCTACCTTAATGGCAATTGTAAATGGTGCTGATATTGTTGATACGGCGCTAATGAGCTTTGCCGGAGGTACTTCCGCACCAGCGTTTGAGTTGGTGCAGTTGTTTTGCAACCGTATGCATATAAAAACGGGTGTTAATATTAAGGAAGTAATTAAACTCGACCAGGAATTGCGCGCTATCAGGCACGAACTGAAAGAATTTGATAGTTATGAGCTGCCCAGGGTGTTTAATATTCTTACCGATGTGTTGCCCCGCGATATCGACCAGATGATGGAAATGGCAATCGCATATGCCAAAGCTGATAAAGGAGACGACTTGCTTGAAGTATGCCACCGCATCGAAAGCTGGTTTGGATTCCCTGAACCCGATTTTAAAATCGCTGAAGCGAAAATTCCCGGGGGAATGTATCCCAATATGCTGGCACAACTGAAACAACTGAAGCTGGAAAAACTTCTTCCCCGCGCTCTTGAACTTGTTCCCCTTGTAAGGCTGGCATCCGGTTGCCCTCCCCTGGTAACTCCGGCTAGCCAGGTTGTTGGTGTGCAGGCAGTGAATTGTGCTGTGGATGAAGAGAATGGTAAGCCTTTGTATACTACGAAATCGATTCAATTCGTAAACCTGGTAAAAGGAATATACGGTCATACACCTGTTCCCGTTGATCCGGAATTCCGTTTTAAACTTGCAGGCGTGAAAGAGGAGATTCCCTACGACACCAAATTTTATAAAAAGCAGGAAAACCCGGTTAATGAAGAATATGGTGGTGTGAAATTAGCATTAAATGAAAAGGAAGAGTTGTTGCTCGAACTTTTCCCTGCCATTGCCCGCGAATACCTGCAAAACAGAATGGAGGCCACCTATTTGGAGGAAATTCACCGCGTTGAAGATGAAAAACTTAAAAAATTAGAAGAAGAGAAGTCTAAATACAATGTCCTGTCGCCCGAAGAAAAGCAAAAAAGACTGCTCGACGGATTGTATAATTACGAATGGTCGAGTTCTGATGGAGAGCCAATAGGGCTATCGTGAAAATAGTGTCGTTTGTTTTGGATAAAGTGGTTGCCGGAAATGGCAGCCATTTTTTGTTATTCATTATCCGGCTCGCTCGGATTTGCAATCCGAGTGCCTCAAGCTCTCATTTATTATATTATTGTTACTAAAATCACATCAATAGGAGCCTCTTAACCTGCATAATTCCTTACAGAACTAAAAAGATGTTCTTCCTAAGATTTTAAATGGATTTTTTATCCATTGTTTCACGGGGAGTTATACCGTATATTTCGATAAATCTATTCCAATAGTAATTGCCGGGTGGCATAACCAAATAAGTTAGCTCGTTTGTAATTATTCCGTTTTCAAACTTTACAAGACCAACCTGGCAAATGCTCCACCGGTAGCCTTGGGCGGTTTCGAAGACGATATATAATTTTAGAAAATCTGATAAACCCATAAGATCACTTTCATCAATACCCCGTTCAGGATTGTACTTTTCATAGTATATTTTTGCCCTATAAATATAAGCTATTTTCGGGAATATAAGAATTCGAGCCACTCTGAAAACCTGTGAATGTTGTAACTCTTAAATTGAATTGTGTAACATATGTAATATAATATAGGCTTTAATTTGCATTCATATTAATAACACTTAAAACAGGAAAAATGAAAACAAAATTTGGTTTGCTAACGGTAGCTTTTTGCGTACTATCCGCATTTCTTTTTACATCTTGTGAAAAAGAAAAAACGGAAGTTAACATGATTGTAAGGAATTGGAATTTAGTGTCGAAGACTGTATTGGGTGTAAATGTTGCAACAGATTGCGAAAAGGATTCAAAATGGAATTTTAAATCTGATGGAACATATGTTATCAAGGATAATTGTGACAATACACAAACAGGAACCTGGAAACTGGCAGACGATGGGAAAACCCTGACAGTGGACGATGCTACTGCTTATAAGGTAATTGAAAATAGTATTTCTAAACTCGAAATTGAACTGCAGGTAGGTGAAATCGGATTAGTTCGATGGTCATTTAATTAATGGATAATTTATACAACCATAAGGCTTCAAAGTTTTGAGGCTTTATGGTTTAACTTTTTAAAAACGTGAAAAAGAATCACGTTTTTTTTATGCCTAAAATCTTCTGTAAAT
>JBBQSY010000035.1:0-30739 GCA_038213495.1 Bacteroidales bacterium | reverse complement strand
TATCATTCTTATTTGCTGTTCAATAAATCAAGTGTTTTTTGCTCTTAATTTTAAATGTACCCCTCTGTCCTTCGGACATCTCCCCTTAAAAAGGGGAGAACCAGGAAACCAAATGGTTGCAGATTATCTGAATTACTTTTCCAAGCAAACACCTCGATCGAATTACCAGAAGATTTAAATAATTAAACGACATTGATTATTCCTTCTCCGGCTCCGGTTATCCTGCCGATAACAACCGCATTATCAATACCTTGCTCCGATAGCTCCTTAAATACCTGCTCCTTAAATTCTGCGGGAATAGCCACCAGCAATCCGCCCGATGTCTGGGCATCGCAGAACATAAGCTTCTCCGTTTCGGAAAGAATTGCATTCCAATTGATCCATTCCTTATAAAATTGCAGGTTGCTATGTGTGCCGCCGGGAATGGCACCAGCCAGCGCCAATTGTTTCACTTGGTTCATAAAAGGCAGCGAACTAAAAACTATTTCCGCATCAACTCCACTTCCACGTGTCATTTCACTCAGATGCCCTGCCAGTCCGAAACCGGTAATATCGGTACAGGCATTTACCTGGAATTTTGAAAATACATTTGCGGCTTTACGGTTTAGCTGTTTCATCCAGGCACAGGCTTCTGCGGCAACAGATTCATCTGCCAGGCCGCTTTTTATAGCTGTAGCGATGATCCCTGTTCCCAAAGGCTTTGTAAGTATCAGGATATCGCCCGGACGGGCACCCATATTTTTCCAGGCTTTTGCAGGATGAACCAGGCCGGTGACACACATTCCGAATTTGGGTTCCGTATCATCGATGCTATGGCCGCCGATAATGCTGATACCCGCTTCGGTGGCTTTATCTGCCGCACCCAGCAATATATTTTCAAGCACCGTAAGCGGCAGGCGGTTCACCGGGAAAGCAACAATATTCAATGCAAACAATGGGGTGGCCCCCATGGCGTAAATATCACTCAAAGCATTGGCAGCGGCAATGGCGCCGAAATCGTAGGGATCATCAACTATAGGCGTGAAGAAATCAAGTGTCTGAACTACAGCCTGTTCCTGGTTTATCAGGTATACAGCCGCATCATCGCCCGAAGCGTTGCCTACCAGTACATTGGGATCTGTTGTTAACGGAAGTTTCCTGAGAACACTTTCGAGGTCGGCGGGCTGCATTTTGCAAGCGCATCCTAACCCATGTGTAAACTGTGTAAGTTTAACGGAATCGCCGGGTTCACTTTTTATGATTTCCTTCGAAGGCCGGGCAATGGAATGGTATGCTCCTGCAATCATTTTCGCAGCTAACTTCATTTCCCCCGGAACCGAATATTTGCCGGTCGAGAGCCGGATGGTTCCCATGGCATATTCATTAGAAATCCCCATAGCCACTAGCACATGCGAACTGGTAACACCTGCTGCATGACAGGCCGCTCCTGCCGAAGCAGCCAGAAGAGGTAAGGTTGACAATAAAGTATCGGCAGGAATTCCCCTGAATGCAATGCTGAGGGTGTTGGGTAAACTGTTTTGAAGATCAGTATGAATATGCATTTCAGGAATGAGACTGAGCAATTCATCACAGAGCAGATCACGCATTGTTTTTAGATGACTACTATTTTTCTCCAGGTCACGGGCTGCAATTTCAGCAGCTTTCCCAAAACCGGCAATTTCGAGGAGATTCTCGGTCCCGGCGCGAAGGTTATTCTCCTGACCTCCACCATGTATCAGGTTTTCGAGTACAACACCTTTTCGGATATACAGCGCACCTATGCCTTTTGGCGCATAAAATTTATGACCTGCTAAGGTTAGTAAATCCACCCCAAGTTCATTCACATCAATCTCAATTTTCCCTGCCGACTGGGCAGCATCCGTATGAAAGAGTATTCCATGACGACGGGCAACGGCAGATAATTCAGCAACAGGTTGTATGGTTCCGACTTCATTATTGGCATGCATAACGGAAATAAGAATGGTGCGGGGAGTTATTAACAATTCAAGTTTTGAAGCGTCCGTCATCCCTTTATCATTAACCGGGAGGTATGAAATTTCAAAACCTTGTTTCTGCAGCCAGTAACAGGTTTCGAGAATGGCCGGGTGCTCAATGGTTGAAACAATAATATGGTTTCCTTTATTTTTCAACCCGAAGGCAACTCCTTTCAATGCATGGTTGTCGGACTCGGAGCCTCCGCTGGTGAAAATAATTTCTTCGGGTGAGGCACCGATTAATTCAGCTACCTGCGAACGGGCCTTTTCAACGGCTTTGCGGGCATCAATTCCATACTTATACCTGCTCGAAGGATTCCCGAAATAGGTGTTCAGGTAAGGGCGCATGGCTGCTTCAACTTCAGGATCAATGGGAGTTGTTGCGTTATAATCGAGGTATATGAGATCTTCCATTTTTTTTATTGTAGGGTTTAATTGCCTGCGGCGTTCAATGCTGTGCGTTCAAGGTTCAATGCGCTGCGCGCGTTTCAGGGTTGCAATGTTTCAGGGTTTCAAACCCCTCCTAAATCCTCCCAAACCTCATCCGCCCTTTGGGCACCTTCTCCAAAGGAGAAGGAAAAAGGACTTTTTGATTACTAGAGAGGACTTGGGAAGTTTTGGTTCATGAGCATTAGGTAGATTTATTATTTTATTTAAAGCTCTATGGGCTTAATTATTTGCTCTTTGTGACTATCCCGAAAAATCGGGACAAGTTGTAGTCAAAATGGTACTACGTTAAAGTGTTAACTCTTCAAACATTTCAAACCATTCAAACCCTTCAAACTCTTCAAACTCTTCAAACAGTTCAATCCCGATAGCTATCGGGACTTCAAACCATTAACTATTTATCTTTTAACTATTAACTTTACTCTCCAGGGTCAAAGCAGACTTCAAAATAACCTCCGCATGCCCGGCCACGCTGCCTGATGACAAAGATACCTTTACCATTTTACGAACGGGGCGGCGGGAAAGGGAATTTTCGTAAAGTTTATCGTAATAGGCCAGGGTTAGATCCGCAACCTTTTCGAAATCATCATTTTGCAGTGCCAGCAATGCTTCGCGCGATTGATAGGAACCCATGAATTGCCCCAGATGTTCAAGCACGGATTGAAGTTCTGATTTCGCAAAACAGGCATATTCGTCAACAAGCCTTTGTATACGGTCTGCTTTGGGCACATCAATAAAGAATAGCAGCCCGTTCAGCATCGCAGCCCTGAATGTATCCGGCAGATAGACACTCCCGATGCTCATACTTTCGTGCTCCAGCCAGAGTGGTTTCAAGGGTTCAAGTTCAGCCCATTGGGAGTACAAATCATTTTCGAATTGCTCTGTGGTAGGCTGGGCATCCTGGCCCAGGTGTCCGAAATTTGAACCTTTATGACAGGCAAGAGCCTCCAGGTCGATAACCTGGTGACCCAACTTCCCGATTTCTTTCAGAATAGCGGTCTTTCCTGACCCGGTATACCCACCGATAAGGAATAAAGGCCTTCCGGATGAAAACTGTTTCCTGATATAACCACGGTAGGCCTTGTATCCGCCTCCGAGCACAAAAACCGTGTATCCTGCTTCAGCAAAAAATGCCGCAATCTTGGCACTTCGCATGCCACCGCGCCAGCAATGCAGCAGCATTTGCTTTTCGGGGACCACATCTCTTATCGCATTGAGGTAATAATCCGTCTTTTCGCCGGCAATAGTCTGACCCAATTCAATAGCCGGTTCTTTCCCGATTTTCACATAGGTAGTTCCAACCCTGGCACGTTCGTCGTTATCGAACAACGGAATATTATGTGCCCCGGGGACATGACCCTGGAGAAACTCGCCGGGTGAGCGCACATCAATAACAGGAAGGCGGAGCGCCAGGAGAAGAAATTGTTCGGGAGTAAGGATTTCGGGAGCCAAAGTTATTTCGGATTGCGGATTTCGGATGCTGGATTTGTGAGTTGTGATTTAAAACCTGGGGGTTGACCTGTGTGCTTCGAATTGAAGTCTCGAAACTTAAAGATTGGTTAATTTTTAATCTAGATTTCCTTCACCATAACAGTATCATCCAAATAAACCAGCAATTTCCTTATACTTGGGTAGCCCATTTGTTGAAGAATTAAGCCATAATTATTTAATTGTTTTTCATGTTCAGGTTTTGGTAATCCTGTTTTAAATTCCATAATTACAGTTTCTTTCTCACGAAAGATTACACGGTCGGGACGAAAAACATCGCCTTCGGGTGTCAGGATTCCGGCTTCCGGCTTAAGCTGTACATTTTCATTGAAATATTCTTTCAAAGATTCATGATCTACAGTTGAAGTTACTCTTTCCTGTAACAATTGCGTTTCTTCCTCCGACAAAAAGTTTACGGCAGCCTGTGCACTTACCTCAGCAAGTACATCTTCCCTTGTTTTTATTGACGCCAGCGTATCGTGGATAAGCGTTCCCCATGCCTGCTTGTTTTTGGATTGATCGGTACTCCAGTAAACCGGAGCACGCCGTGCAATTTTAATACGGCCTTGCCAGGGAGATGAAATCATTCCGGAAAGCATGCCGGCTTCGGGCAGGGAATATTGAGTTTTCGTTACCGGCTCATCAGTTCCTTTTGAAAATATGTTACCGGTTTGCGCCCATTCATCACTCTTACTTTCAATATATTGAGTCAATAAATTTGGCAGGTTATTGGAATCCCCTTTGCCGGGTTCACGGGTAAGTATATACAATCGCTCAGCAGGACGCGTGAAAGCCACGTAAACCAGGTTGATCATATCCAGCAGGGAACTGTTCCGTTCTTTCTGGTATTGTTCTGTATAACCAACTTCTTCCATCGCGATGCCGGTCTGCAGCAGCGCAACAGGAAGCCCGGGAACAACATCCCCGGCAAGGTCAACCCATAACTGGTCGAAAGTAGTTTTAAGCCTTTCCGTAGCCATGGGCCATATTACAACCGGGAACTCCAGACCTTTTGCCTTATGGATGGTCATGATGCGGATGGCGTCAATTCCTTCGGGCACCACAACCGAAAGTTTCCCCTTTTTCTCGTCCCAGGCTTCGAGCAGGTCGGCCAGGTGCGTTCCCTGCCGGGATGAAACCTTATTTACAAAATCCAGGAAAAACTGAAGATAAATATCATATTTCCCGGCATTTAATCCGAAAATCCTGATGATCTCTTCGCAAAGATCATACAAAGGCAATCCACGTAATGATTTGATATTAAATTCAATATCTCCTTGCAACAAGACTTTTTCGAGCGAAAGCCACTCCCCTTTCCGGACCGGAAAATTCTGTATCAGCGAAGTATCCAGCTGACCTTTCCGTATAAGCTCATTTAAAATACCGGCAATAGCCACCAGGTTTTGCGGATTGCTGATATGCTGCAGAATGGTAATCACGAAATTTACTTCGGGCGAAGCGGCCAAAAGCAAGGCTTCGGCCGAAACCACGCTGATCCCGTTCGACATCAGGTAACGGGCAATAATACTGCCTTCGCGGTTGGAGCGGGTAAGGATAGCAATATCCGCTTTTGTAAAGCCTTTGTCGATCAGTTCGTTAACAAGGTCGTAAACACGAATGATATTGAGTTCATCAAAATCAGCCCTGGAGTTGTATGGCAGAAATTCAACCGATACAAGTCCGCCGGATTTGCCTGCCGACACTTCCTGCGCGTGATCTGTATAGATGGATTGGAATCCTTCACTCAGCTGTTTTGCCAGGAATCCGAAAAAGTCATTATTAAAATTAATAATTTCAGGCAGCGACCGGAAATTGCTTTTCAGCACTTTGGGATTGTAATTCGTTAGCAAGGCTTTCTCCGTTTCGCCAAAAACTTCTTTTTCATAATTTTCGGGTAAGGCGGGCAACATCATAAACTGCTCCACCTGCCCGTTGCGGAAGCGGTATATGGCTTGTTTCCCATCACCGACCACCAGGTTATAACGCCCGTAAGCAAGGGAATCGCCAATCAAAGGCAACAGGTTTTTCCATTGCAGCTCCGAGGTATCCTGAAATTCATCGATCAGGTAATTGTAATACTTTTCGCCTATTCGCTCATAAATAAACGGAACGGGTTCTTTCAGGATGATATCGGTGATCCGTTTGTTGAATTCCGAAATATGGATCACCCGTTTCTCGCGCCGTATAGTCTCAATTTCAAGTTCCATGGCGCTCAGTACGCCCATCTGGAAGATATTTTTTTCGATCATCCCAAGCAGCGCATAGTGCGAAGAACCTTTTTCCATCAAGGCATCGATCTGGAAATAAAACGATGTCAACTGATCTTTGATGGAATTGATTGCTGAACTTTGAATGATATCAGCTTTGGCTGACAACCATTTATTTTCATTAATGGTAGCCAGCACATAACTGTTAGGCCCATCGATGATTCCATTCGCCAGTTTAAAGAAATAGCCTCCTATTCCGCTTGTTCCCCTCGAAAATGATGCATTATCAATATGATTATCAACAATAAGTTTCTTCGCGGATTGTGCCAGCACGACAATACTGTCTTCAAAGTTTTTCCTGGCTTTCCTTATTTCGGATGCTATTTCAGTTAAGCGTGCCGGGGGGATTTCATGTAATTTGCTGATAAAATGCTGGCTGCCTTCCGAAAAAAGAAAGCCTGCCGTTTTTTTTATGTCGGCTTCAATCTGCCAGCTTTTTTCGTCATCGGCCTTGGCCTCGGTAAAATCGACGAGGATATTTGTTAGATCTTTATCGATTCCGACCTTGCTGATCAGCTGATCCACGGCTTCGTCGAGCATAAGGTCGCGATCCATTTCAATTTCAAAATCAACGGGAAGATGCAGGTCGTGGGCGAATGTGCGTATAATGCGCGACACAAAACTATCGATTGTACGTACCGAAAAGTCGTCGTATTCGTGCAAAATCCGGGTGAGCACCAACTGTGCCCGTTTTGTCACTTCCTCGTTTGAGTAGCCTGTTGCTTTTACCAGGTCGGGAAGCATAAACTTCACGACAGCGCCATCAGCATATTTAACAGCATCTGAAAGTTGTACCAGGCCCTGCACGATACGCTGTTTCATTTCGTTGGCGGCCTTGTTGGTAAAGGTAATAGCGAGAATATGCCTGAAATAGGCAGGCGACTGCAATGCCAGACTGATGTATTCGCGCACCAGGGTATAGGTTTTACCCGACCCTGCCGATGATTTATATACCGAAAAATTCTGATTTGTATTCACCTTGCTAAGGTAAGCAATTTGTTGAAAGACGGATTTTGTAATTCCGGTTCCGGTAACCCATTCTGTAACCCGGGCCAGGTATATGTATCCGTATTATTTTTTAGATGCTTTTTTAGCGGGTAACTTCTCTTTTTTGGTTCTCTTGAAAAGTTCGTTCAAACTATTGAACTCTTTTCTGAAAATAATTCCAACACCCTGTGTATAAGGTGAATACCCCGAAAATAATACATCGCCAGCCGAATTGGTACGATTAAATGCTTTAAACCTAAACCTTCCGTCCTCGGTTATTTTTACCTCAACCAGCACATCACCGATTATCTGAGTTGTCTGGCTTGTATTGCTGTATGTGTTGGTACCAAACGCCCCGTCGATAGTTACCCTGTTGTCGAATAATTGCTTGGATAACATAACCTCCAGTTCGGTTGGAGTAAGCTGATCCCCTGGACGGTAATTTACCCCTATATCAATATCTTTCGAGATTTGTGAAAGCATCCGGGTTAACTGGGCACTGGCAATTTCGTAGGATGAAATTCCCAGCGAAGCACCAGAGGTGGTAAGTCCCGAAGACGAACTAAACGTATTGAGCACCAGCAGTGAGATCATCTGCTGATTCATTTCGATGATATTAGACGTATCAATCACACTAAAGACAGTTCTTTTAAGCTCTTCAGTAGCGTCAGGAAGTGATAAACTGAACTTAATATCAGGATTGTACAAATTACCCGACAAATTAATGATACAGTTAACATTTACACGTGTTCCCTTATATTCTGCCTGAATCCCCGGAAGACCTGCCAGTGATGGTTTAACTTTGTATATGGCCTGAAGCCTTATATCGGCATCGTATGGGCTGCCGTTAAAAATTATAGAGCCTCCTTTCTGTATCTGAAAATTTTTCTTCAGTATATTCTGGAAGTTAAACATGAAAATCCCGTTATCCATAATATAATTTCCGAACATTGAATAATCGCCGCGGGTGTCGATACCCATGTTAACCAAACCATCACCATGCACATCAATGGTGCCCATCTGGTATGGCAGAATAATTCCGATTTCCGCATTCCGGGTCACATTCAGTCCGAGTTGCAATGAAAGCACGGAGGTCTCATCAGGGTTAATGCTGTAGTTATTTTCCGAACCATCACCATGGTTACGGTAATAAATAAAACTATTCTCCGATATACTGCGGGAAAAACTGATCGGAATAACTATATCGGTACCCCGCTCCGATTTAACATTGGCTTTAAGCACAAGGTAGTCAATCGGACCTTTCAGTGTCATTGTTCCGGATGCCTTTGCCCTTCCGTAATAAATTTCGTTCGGGTTATAAGGTGTATTTATTGCCGAAAGGTTATCTGCTGTGAGATTTATGTCGAGACCCCAATCCGAGAAAGCCTTATGACTGATTATGCCCGATACAGTACCTTTGCCAAAGGTTGAATCCGTTAGCACAATATCCTTGAACCACATTTTGTCCTTGTCGAAATTAAAATCACCGGCAAAAGAATAGGATGTCCGGAGATAATCAACCAAAAACTCGGTGCGCATCAGTTTAAGTTTTCCTTTAAGAACCGGATCCGAAAAATCACCGGTAAGTGTCAGGGCACCGGAGGTATACCCTCTCATGCGGCTGAAGATGCCTGAAAGAAAAGGCTCAATAGTACGTACTTTCAGGTTATCAATATCAATATTCAGATCGAAGTTGTCGTGTAATTTTTCAGGATAAATATTTCCAAGAATTTTAACAGGATAATGTGTTCCTGCATTCCCAACATAAATGATCTGCATATCGACACCAAGAAGTTTTTTTTCAGTATCCCAATAACTTTTTATGGCAGCATCGCCCAGGCTTTCATGATTAAAACCGAACTTATTAACTGTGATGTCAGCGGAAACATGAGGAATGGTAAACAATTCGGAAATATTGATTTTTCCATCCACATAACCATCAAAGTCAATACCCATGGGCTGTGTTAACATATCGGTATATGAAATATTAAACCCTTTCACATCAAGCACCATCTTGCTTAGAGGATCGTCCGAAACGGTTCCGTTGAGTATTATATGCTTCTCCATGTTGGTTATTCCAAAATCCCTGGCTTCGAGATACCTGTTATCGATTGTTAACATGTTGCCGGGAACCGATTTCCATACCGTGTCATTTATCATAATTACAGCCTGATCGATGCTTACCGAAAGACGCGGATTCTGCCTGAACGAAACTGCTCCTGAAATATCTCCTTTAAAATGATCTGGTGTCACCTTATCATCCCACGATATACCAAATTTCACACTATCGTCAGCGGCAACGGCATGTAGCTTGAATTGCGCAATGCTCCTGGCTTCGGTATCCTTCAAGGTTGTATCATTCATATCAATCTCATCGCTTTCCATCTGTACGATAAGTCGTTTATCAGTTGATGCACCTTTTATTGTCCAATCGTGAAGGGCAAATCCACCCACTACCAGCAATGGCGATCGTCCGTTTAAATTTACAAGCCCCATTGCCGGGTCGAAAGTACCTGAAATAACTGTACTGGTATTTATTTTAAGCCAGGGCAAAAACATTTCTGTCAAAGGATGTGTATGATACAGTTGAATTGAATAATCGAAACTGCCTCTTTCCAACCGCAAAGGAGCCTTTTCGCCGGATGACAAAGATGGGAGAAACTCGGTAAGCACAAGGGTTATGTATTCGGCCATATCGTCAAAAGTATATTGACCTGAAAATACCGCATTTACAAAATCACTATTGACCTGCATACGTTTTCCCCCGTTTGCAAGGGAAGTGGTAATTACCGACAAGTCGTTCATTTTAAGCGTCTTCCGGCCAAGTGTGAAGCTCGTATTGCTGAAACTTAGTGCGCCTACAAGGTTATCGATTGTGTTGCCCTGGAAATTAAACTCAGTACTTGTTGACAGTAATACTATGGAGTCAGCGGTTACCAGGTTGAGCTTCGCCAGGTCGGCATGATGCAGATCAGCCTGGAAATCGAATGCAGGCAGAGCCTCGGAAAAATCGGCCGAGCCTAAAAAATTGAGACTTAAGAGTTTGTCGTTCACATTAACACCTCCGGTAAAACGCTTATTTTTAAATTCACCGTCCACATTAATCAGTCCGATGGTATTGCCTTCATATTGCAGGCTCCTGATTTCTCCTTTCATGGTAAGATCAGCTTTGGCAAGAGAAAAGTTTTTCCCGTTGATAACAGCATACAGGCTGAGAGTTCCAAATTGTTTCACATCGAAAACCTTGCCCACATTAAATGAATCTGCCAGTATTTTCCCGCTGTACTCATAATCATGCTTTGCCTTATTATTGGTAAGAAGTAAATCGGTAGTAACCTGTCCGACATCGGTAATAAACGTTGCTTTCGATACAAAATCGTTGTAAAATCCAGTAAATCTGCCACTTACACTAACATTCCCCAATCGAACAACCTCTTTTGGCAAAACAATATGGCTCACACTATCTGCAGAAGGAAGCGTAAACGACTGTATATCTGCAACATTGGTGTATAATTCATCAATTTTAAGGTTTACAAAAGTTTCTTCAATATCAGGCAGTCCGTTCAGATTGATATTTCCCTTAAAAGAGGTGTACCTGCCATAATCAAACTGAAATTCCTTTATCGAGAAAGAAGATACCGATCCTTTAAGATTTCCTGAGAAATTAAAAGATTCATCCATTCCATAAATATCGGGTGCAAAGGAAACAATATCGCGCATATCGAGTTGTGACGGCTCAATTTTGGCTGTAATATTTATGCTGTCGAGGAAATAATTATACGCATCCCAGTTATTATATTCCAGCTTCAGGTCCATTGTTAACCTGCTGTTTTCAGTAGTCAACTGCAGGATTTTGGCATCTAATCCCCTGGGGCAGAGTATAGCCCGGGTTGAAAAATCCAGCAGTCGGAACCCGCTTTTCTCCTGAAATTTAAATTGCCTGATATCGGCTGTAATACTGTCGCCCTTTAGCAGGATATTTTTAACCTCAAGGTTCAGTTTTGATAAATCCATATCTGAAAAGTCGATACCTTTTCCCGGGCTCATATATCGCTCATCGCGGTAGGCAAAATGTGACTCCAGAAATTTTGCATTTTCGATACCCACAATCCAGGGTTCTGTATATGTGGTATCCACAACCGAAGATGAAAAATAATCGATGATGAACTGCAGATTCAGGCTACTGTCAGCCTTATAATAAATCAGGTTAACATCAGCATTACTGAGGGATATTTCATTTAAAATCAGCTTGTGGTTACGAATATCAACCGATTTTACATCAGCCCTTATTTTATCCGCCTGTAGCAGGATGTTTTTGTGCTTGTCCGATATTTTAATATCCGTAATAACGGCTTCGAGAAACCAATTGAATCTGAATCCTCCGATTACAACTTCAGTATTGAGTTGTGAGGAAAGATACGAAGCCGCACGATGAGCCAGGTAAGTCTGAACAGGGGCAGTGCGAAGCATTATAAAAGCAGCCAGCGGCGAAAGCAGCAGGGTGAGAAGTATAATTAATAATATGCTAACCGGTTTTTTGATACTTTTGCAACTTAATACTGATACTTACAACCCGGTTGTTTAAGCAAATCTGAAACTGCTTTGAACAACCTGATAATTTCGTTTACTTTATGCCCGTTTACATACTTGGAATCGAATCATCCTGCGACGATACTTCGGCTGCCGTTCTTAGTGACAATAATCTGCTCTCCAATATTATTGCGAACCAGCAGGTTCACAAGGACTTCGGAGGAGTAGTTCCCGAACTGGCATCAAGAGCGCATCAACAGAATATAATTCCTGTAATAGACAAGGCACTTAAGAGTGCAAATATAAGTAAAACCGATCTAAGTGCGATAGCTTTCACACGTGGTCCCGGATTGCTTGGTTCGCTGCTTGTAGGCACTTCTTTTGCAAAGGCCTTTTCGCTGGGATTAAACATTCCGCTGATTGAAGTAAATCACCTGAAAGCTCATATTCTGGCCCATTTCATAGTGCAACCCGGCAAAGAGAAAAAACTGCCTGAATTTCCTTTTTTATGCCTCACCGTTTCAGGCGGACATACGCAGATAGTTGTTGTTAAAGGTTACAATGAAATGCAGATCATCGGTCAAACAATAGATGATGCTGCCGGAGAAGCTTTTGACAAATCAGCGAAAATTCTCGGACTCGAATATCCCGGTGGACCGCTGATTGACAAATATGCGAAGGAAGGAAACCCGGATGCATTTGCTTTCGCAAAAACCAATGTTCCGGGACTGGATTTCAGTTTCAGCGGGCTAAAGACATCCATTCTTTATTTCCTCCGCGACAGGCTGAAAGAGGATTCTACGTTCATACAGAACAATCTGCCTGATTTATGTGCATCCATACAAGCTGCTATAATCAGAACACTGATGGTGAAACTGAAACTGGCAAGCAAACAAACAGGTATAACAGAGATAGCTATTGCCGGGGGCGTATCGGCAAATTCGGGATTGCGGACCGCCATTTCGGATATGCAGCATTCCGATGGCTGGATAGTACATATACCTGAATTTCAGTTTACTACCGATAACGCTGCTATGATAGCCGTGACAGGATATTACAAATTTCTTGAAGGCAGTTTTGCAAAACAGGACGTTACCCCTTACTCAAGAGGTGGTATTTAACGGTAAAGACACAGATAACTGGAATCTGTTTCCGCTTTCACTCTAAATGTAACTCCTTTAGTAACGATAAAAGTCTCGAATGGCTTATACGATTTCCAGTCGTTTTCGCCCGGCTGCAACACCAGCAGTTCACCTGAGGTAACCGTCATATATTCAATTGATGAGGTTTTGAAATTATACTCACCTGCTTTCATAACGCCCACAGTAGCAGGGCCCTCAGGCATTTCAAAGGCAATGGATGCTACGTCTCCGTCGAAGTATTCGTTGGTTTTAAACATGAAATTGAGATTAATAAGGTTTAAGAGACATGATATTTTGCGTCTTGACTATTTTTTTGATATTCTGCTAATCGTGATTACACGGCCTCAACCAATTTATTCGAGAACATCAAACCGTTCTTTCAAACCACTTTTTAATGAATTGGAATTACGGTCGAAATGGAAATACTTCCTGTTTGTTAGCCCGGTAGGCAGGTGTTCGGTAATATAATCATTCATAAAATAATCGAACAGCAGTTCTGCATGCTTTCGGCCCAATTCATCTGCTATTTTGTAAATATCATTGAGTCCGATTGAATCACGGAACTGCTGCAAGCCAACGCTTCCTTCGAGAAAGTTCAGGTCAACTGCGCGTTTAACGGCATCTTCAATATATCCTTCGAGATATAAAACCTGTTTTTTATCCGTGTTTGCCCTGCTCACTTCAAGCCAGCTGGCTAGGTTTACGTTGTTGATTTTCAGACTGTCGTAATAAGGTTCACCGGTTTGAACGGAATACATTTCATAAAAATCATACCTATGTTCTTCATTTAGCTGTAATTGTGCAACCTGTACAACCCATTTGGGATCGGGTAATGAAAAGAATATATCCGAACTTCCATCCACATACACATCATATCCTTCCGCGTTAAGTTCGTTGATCATGCTGTTTGTGAATTGGGTAAGAAAAACCGAATCCGAAACATGCTGAATAAAAGTGGATTGGGCCCAGGCCATGGCATCGAACTGTGCCGGAGTGTATTTTACGGCTGTGTCGTAGTTTAAGGTCAGATTGTCTTTAAAAAGCTCGTACAAAGGAATGATCATAATCCCGTTACCCTTGTGATGTTTCACATATTGATGTGCAAGCTTACGTTCGGGACTGCAACCCGCCAAAAGCAGCATGGCTGACAAACTTACTATCCCGAGGTTCCTTATCATCTGTTATTAAAATTAGGTTTATAAAGATTCAACTACTTTTCGGCCAATGCTTTCAGCATCTGCTCAGCAAAAGCCTTGCCGAATGCGATTCCTTTCATTATACCTTCTTCATGTGGCGTAAACTTAATATACAATCCATCGCCGAAATAGTTCAATTTGAGATTTGCCAGGTTTGATTCGAGCATTTTGGCGGCTTCGCCACTCCATCCGTATGATCCAAAGGATGTTGCGAGCTTACCCTTGTCGCGCAGCGGATTAATAGCTGCAAATAATTGATATACAGGCATCAGTATGTTCTGATTAATGGTCGGTGTCCCGATCATGACTCCAGTGCAATTGGACAGGTAATACTCCATATGCTCGAGCGACATATTTTCGATATCGTGTACCTCGACATGAACACCGGGGACCTGGCTTACTCCTTTGGCAATAGCATCGGCCAGTGTGGATGTATTATGGTACGCGGAAACATACGGAATAAAAACCATTGGTTTCTCACCAAGCGACAGCGCTTCGGTGGCATATTTTTCGCTCAGGTCAACATATTTTTTCCAGGTAGTACGCAATATGGGACCGTGGCCGGGACATACCATATTAATCGGCAAAGGACGGATCTTTTCAATAGCCTTGAGCATAAATTTGCTGAACGGTTTCAGTATCACGTCAAAATAATACCGGAAAGCGTCGTCCCAGTTCCCGACTTTGTCGTCGAACATGCGCGAATCGCAATAATGTGCGCCAAAGGAATCGCAGGTAAAAAGGATGTTCTCGTCCTGGAGGAATGTATAGATGCTATCCGGCCAGTGCAGGTTGGCGGCACCTATCACTTTTATCTTTTTATTTCCCAGGTCGAGCATATCGCCATCGCGAACCTGCAGATGCTTAAAATCGTGGCCGAGCATGTCTTTCAGGTAACGTATGGCATTTCCGCTGCCTACAACCGTGGCGTTCGGAGCCAGTTCGAGCAGTTTACCCAGGCTACCTGAGTGATCGGGCTCCGTGTGATTAACCACAATGTATTCCAATTCGGCAGGATCGGTGAGTTGTTTAAGTTTTTCGAGGAACACCGGGAAATATTTATCTTTAACCGTTTCGACCAGTGTTTTTTTGTCCGCGTTAATAAAATATGAATTGTAGGTGGTGCCGTAGGGTGTATGCATTACCACATCGAACGTAACCAGCTCACGGTCAAGTATTCCCACCCAGTGAACATCTTTGGTTATTTCAAGAATTTTATCGTCAATCATAATAATTTGTTTCAGAGTTTCAGTCCCGATAGCTATCGGGATTCAGCGTTTCAATCTTAGAAACGATATTATAATAAGTTGATTATTATAAATATCCGGTTCTATCTGCCTGATGATTATCTTTATTGCATCCTTGTTGTTGATAAACAAATATTTAACAATCCGGTTTCAAATTAGTTAGAATAAAGACATCTGAATTCCGTTTGCCGGATCATCGTCTTCGGGAAACTCAGGCGGAATGGACGGAGGCGATTGCTTTTTCTGTTTTTTTACTTCAGTTTTTTCAGCTGCAACAGGTTCTGCATCGGTTACATCAGTCAATTCTTCTTCAGTTTCGTTATCATTATCGCTTTCACTTTCACTTTCACTTTCACTTTCACTTTCAGCCTCTTCTTCCACTTCTTCTTCCACCTCTTCTTCCACCTCTTCCACAGGAATAGGATCGAGCCAGGTAATCAGGCTGACGGGATGATTGCTGAGTTTCTTCCCTTTGGCTTTCACACCCATTACTTCAACAAACTCATCAAGTATAATTTCTTCAGGTTCCAATGGCTTACGAGCCCTTTCATTATCATATTCGACACGAAATTGCGGACGCTTGTCGGCAACAACTGCTACAAAGGCATTTCCATCTTCTTCAGGAAAAACGCTTACTTTTTTATCCGCAGCTTCAGGCACAAACCGTTTGACGAAATAAGCCTTTTTGAGCTCGCTGTAATACAAAACCGTAAGCGCTTTGGCTGGATTGAATTTTTCGATGAGATTCATATCTTCCTCGAAATGATTCGACAAATCGAAACTCATAAGCCGGTAAAAACCTGATCGCGTAAGGGTAAGAATTTTATCATCTTCCTTAAAAGCCCCCAGGTATTTACCACGCTGATCTGTATTGAGACGCATCACGGTATCGTCGTACCAGATTTGTCGGGCGCCGAGTGTAGAAAATCCTTTTTCGGCCTGAACAATCTTTTTCACCGGGTTTTTGCTCAGCACATTTCCCTGCGAGCTTCGCCCTTTGATGGCCAGATCGGAAAAGTTAAAATCTAAATTGAGTTTTTTAAGACGTGGCTTAGGCTTAAGGCTGACTTTTATTATTTCGGACTCGCCGTTGGGATTTGCCGTGAAATAAAGTATTTTCGAACCGGGCGACCCTTTAGTCAATACATATTCTTTGTCGCGCACCACACCGGTAACAGCGAATCGTTTGATGTAGGCCGCTCCCATCCTGCCATCCTGGTACACTAAATTATATACCGTGCGGTTATCGTTCTTTTTAAAGACATCGATATGAATAATGTTTTTGCCTAAAAAGGCTTTCTCGGCAACTTTAGTAACTGAAAAGATGCCGTCCTCGCGGAAAACGATAATATCGTCGATATCGGAGCAATCGCAGACAAACTCATCTTTTTTAAGACCTGAACCGGCGAATCCTTCAGCACGGTTGACATAAAGTTTTTGAGTGGCAGCAGCAACAGCAGCGGCTTCAATGCTTTCGAAGTTGCGGAGTTCCGTTTTGCGTTCGCGGCCGGCAGCATATTTTTTACGAATGGTTTCGTAAAAAGCAATCACGAATTCAGTGAGATTCGCCAGATTATGCCGTACTTCAAGTAATTCTTCGTTCAGATTTTTGATGCGCTCATCCGCTTTAAAGGCATCGAACCTTGAAATACGTTTGATGCGGATTTCAGTCAGTCTTACAATATCTTCCTCGGTGATCACGCGGTAAAAATCCGGTTTAAAAGGCTCCAGGCCTTTATCGATTGCCTTGATTACGGCTTCCCAGGTTTTACACTCTTCAATATCGCGGTATATGCGATTTTCGATAAATATCCTTTCGAGTGATGCAAACAGGAGTGATTCCAGCAGTTCGTCCTGCCTGATCAGTAACTCCATTTTGATCATTTCGACAGTGCGGTCAACCGAAATACGCAGAATTTCCTTAACACCTACAAAGTATGGTTTTCCTTTATGGATAACGCAGGAATTGGGCGATTCGGACCGCTCACAATCAGTGAACGCATAAAGTGCATCAATGGATTGATCAGGCGAAACACCGGGTTGCAGATGTATCAGTATCTCGACATTCTGGGCAGTATTGTCGTCAATTTTGCGGATTTTAATTTTCCCTTTTTCGCTGGCGGCAATAATGGTATCAATGAGATCACCTGTTGTGGTTCCCCAGGGAATTTCGGTAATGACAAGTGTTTTTTTATCCAGCTGGCTGATGCGGGCACGGATGCGTATTTTTCCTCCGCGGAGTCCGTCGTTATATCGTGTAACATCAGCCAAACCTCCTGTGGGAAAATCCGGAACAAGGGTAAAATCCATGCCTCTCAGCACGTTAACCGAGGCATCAATCAGTTCAACAAAATTATGCGGAAGCAGTTTCGAAGCCAGTCCGACAGCAATTCCTTCGACTCCCATTTGCAACAGCACAGGGAATTTCATAGGCAGATTGACGGGTTCCTTGTTCCGTCCGTCGTAAGAGAGCTTCCACTTGGTGGTTTTCGGGTTGAAAGCTACATCCAGGGCAAATTTCGAAAGACGGGCTTCGATATATCGCGGGGCTGCAGAACTATCGCCTGTAAGGATATTTCCCCAGTTTCCCTGGGTATCAATGAGCAATTCTTTTTGCCCGATCTGAACCATGGCATCGCCGATGGAAGCATCCCCGTGCGGATGGTATTTCATGGTGTTGCCGATCACATTGGCAACTTTGTTATAACGGCCGTCTTCGAGTTCCCACATACTGTGCAGGATGCGGCGCTGTACCGGTTTAAGCCCGTCGAGCACTTCGGGAACGGCACGCTCAAGAATTACATACGAGGCATAATCGAGGAACCAGTTCTGATACATCCCGGGCAAATAGGTTGTATGGTGCAGATCATCATCGCTGGCTAATTCTTCGGTGCCGGGCAATACTATTTCAGTACTTTCAGCGGGTAAATCTTCACCGGGGAGATCCTCTTCGAAAGTTCCTTCTGCCAATTCGTCGTTCTCGTCCATTGAATGTACTGATTATTTGAAAGACATTTAGTGTGTTTCTTATAAACTGATCTGAATAGCTGCAAGAACAATATAGATTAGTAACAAATTTATTCTTTAGTGTCCTGAAATCCCGGAAACACTAAAAACTTAATCATTAGCAATTATTCTTTCATTCTATTTCAACCAAATTTTAAATTCCCTGCAAATTTACTCCTAGAAAGTAATTTATAAAATCTATCCGTTTATTTTTTAAAAAATCTTATCAACAATATTTCAGCAAGCAACATGAGCAAAGCAAGCCAGATGAAATAACGCCAGAGCTGAGTTCCGCTGTTAATTTCTGCAATCACCTCATTTAAAGGCTTTTGCCCTGTTTTCAACACTTTAAAGAAATCTAGGTGTGCTTTCCCCAGCATGGATTCCAACTCTTTTGGGGTAAAAGCCGAAAGATCACTCTCGCCACGGTTATAGTTAAAGCCCAGGGAAGAAACAACATTTTTATCATTCACCAATTCGTAATTACCCGCTTCAGGCACCTGGTTGCCAACAAATACATTAACCATATTGCCAGCAGTACTGATTTGGGGAATCATTTCAAAATCACTGCCCTCCAACCTTATTTTAAAAACCTTATCACCTCCCGGAACTGTGGTTCCTATACGAATAACTTTATTGTCTCCAATAATATTGTAAAGGCTGTGCGACGGATGGCTGATCAGCGCAATATTGTATAGCACCGGGACAAACAATGCCTGTTGCGGAAAATTGCTGAATGTGGGATCAAGTGGAACCGCAAGTTGCAACACCTGCCCCATACCGCTGTTGGTAAGCGTAAGAAATTCCCTGCCATTGAGCATCCCAATCAGTGGGATAGTCAGCATAGCTGCAGAAAATGTGATGGGAAAATGTTTACTCACCTGTGGCAGATCAGTATTTGTGGCTATAACCTGCTTTCCCTGTTGCTTTTCGAACACATCGCGAAAAACATAGCTTTCCTCACTTAACCTCATTACCCTGGTATCAGCGGTATCAAGTTTCTGATATATTGGTGCATGCAATGACGAAAGGAAACTGTTATAGGAAACCAGGTCAGCATTTAAAGCCGGGAGGACAAGAATGGTTCCGCCATTGTTTACATAGCGTGTTATTTCTGCCGACAGGCCCGACGAAACAGATAGTATTTCGTTAAGAATAATCAGGTCGAATTGTGGCAGACGTCCGTAATCGAGTGATTTCTCACTCATATCCGTAAGCCTTACGGATGAATCCTGGGCATACAAAGCACGCAGAAAACGATTTGCGCTGCCTCCGTTGATGGCAAGCACATTAATGGATGATTGCACATCAAACGAAAAATAAAATTTATCATCATAGGTTACAGGGTAATCAGTAACCTGCAGCAATCCCTGTTGATGACCAGCCTTATAAACGGTGAAAGGCAACTCAACCATGGCTGACATTCCTGCTTTTATATCAATGCCGGCAACGGATTTCTGCTGACCGTTAATCAGAAGTTTCAGTGGAATTTTCTCCATGTCATTTCCTGATTTATTCCACACCCTTGCCGTAAGTATCGAAGTTTTACCGGGTTGCTGGGTAGGCTGGGCAAACCAGCATGAATCGATATAAATATTTCCTACCACAGAAGATTTGAGAGGAACCAGGTATGTATTTATTGTTGAATCCTGCCGGATATCAGGAGATGCATAGGTAGATTTCTGAAAATCAGAAACAATATAAGAGGTGTGGCTCGAAGAATGGTCGCTTTGCAGCATATCGTACTGCCTGCGCACTATTTCGGAAAAAGAATGAACGGATGACGAAATTTTAACCTCTTCGAGCATGGTAAGAAATTCGTCGCGGGTAATCAGGCGCTGATGTCTTCCCTCAAAATCGCTGGTCAGCAACTGGAACAGGTCCGACGATTTGTAAGCGGATACTATTTCACGTGCTTTCTGTTTCGATTCATCAAGCAGAGTTCCGTTGGGACCTACTGCCTCCATGCTGAACGAATTATCGACGAACACACTCACCGCATTTCGCGAAGCAGCCTTCATCTGCTTATCCGAAAAAGGAATGTAAGGCTGGGCGAAAGCAAAAACCAATGCAGCAACCGCGAGTATACGCATGGCGAGAATCAACAGGTGCCGGAGTTGAGACTGTTTCTGAGTTTGTTGCTTCAGTGCCTGCAGAAAGCGCACATTGGTAAAATAAACCTTTCGAAACCGCCTGAAATTAAACAAGTGTATAACGATAGGAATCGCAATAGCCAGTAAACCAAAAAGATATAAGGGATTTACAAATTGCATAGGTTGGTAATGCGAGCTTAAATGCAGAAATAATGCACAAAAATAAGCAATTTGGAGGAGAATATGAGTAGCGGGTTTAAGCTCAATTCATTTCCACTCCCTGGTTTGCATGCAGCGGAATATTACAGTATAAGTGTCTGTATATGCTTACCTCTTCCGGCTGAAAAACTTATTTCACAAGCTTTTTAAGCAAATCCTCAATATCTCCGGGTGTCGACATTATTTTCGTGAAAGTTCCCATGGTGAGATCAGGAAACGAAAGTGCAATTCGGTAGCGACCATGCAGCATAAGTACTTTATTACCCATTACCAGAACTTCGTAAGGCAGGAAAGCCGTGTGTTTGGGACTGCTTATATCTATAGTTGGAAGGAATTTGCTTTCGCCTTTCTCCCCCGAAAGGGCAAAACCGTACAATGTTAATTCGGTGCCGGGAACAGAGGTTTTGTAAACCAGGGCAACATTCGGGACTCCGTTTTTAATGGAAGACTCAATTTTTGAGATTGCAGCAGCATAATTGCTAAAAGATGCAAGTTCCACGTTGTCTTCAAAATAAGGCATTCCCATCATATAATGATATTTGCGCAGTTCAGCGGCTGACAATCCTGATTTAGAGCCAAAGGGCGTTCCGGTAAATGTACCTGTTGCTTTCATCGCACTTTCCAGATGTTGTGTCAGAATACCGTAAAAAGGCGAGATACCCGTATAACTTCCCCTGAAATATGCATTTCCCCAATAGGTCGGATTGGTATATGAAACAATCGTTTTACCATTTTCGCTCGTGATTGCTACCCGCAATGTAAGAGCAAATCCGGCTAATCCGCCTGTCTTCTTAACGGCACCCTCCAGTTCAGGGGATGTAATAATCAGCACAAACCTGTTTTTATCGTTTGCCGGCTGGTATTTTCCAACCACTTTTATTCCGTTATCCCCGAGGTTGGCCTGCAGTTTTTCTGCTGTAGCTGAAACAGTTTCTGTTGTTTCGAAAGCTTTAATGTATGGAAGCAAATTCTGCGCCTGTGTCCATCCAAACAGCAATAACATCATAAATGTGACAATACTTTTTTTCATCTTTTTAAATATTAGGGTTGTTAATTTCAGATTTTGGCGGAGGGAAACAAAAACGTAAAATTAATAGTATTGCAACAATAAGCAATAACCGGTTTTAAATTTCATAATTTGCAAATCGCATTATTAAATAATATGAATCAAGGGCTAACAAATCTCTGTGCAACTCTGTAATTCTTTGTGTAATTGCTTTTAAAAAAAAACAGAGTGCTACAAAGAAAACACACAGTTTCATGGAGAAAAGATGCATAATCAAATAATTTCCAATCCAGGTAAGCAGAATGTTTTCTGAATCTGAATCTTCCGGATCACATAACCCTAAACTGTTTTTAAATTTCATGGAATTACATTTACTGCAGAAGTGTATTAAATCATATAGAAATATATCTGTATCTTTGCAACTGACTACTAAACAGAAAATGAATCGCACCGAAACTGAAACCACATGTAATACCACCCAGCCCCTTCTGGGTTGAGACGGCATGCAAGTAAAATACGCGCCTTTCTCAACATCAGGGAAAGGCTTTTTTATTTTATGCAAAAGAATTGAAAAAACCTGAAATCCTATGCGAATACTAAAATTTGGCGGTTCCTCTATTTCCAGCCCCGAGCGTATTAAAAACGTGATAGGCATTGTTAAACAGTATCATTCGAAGTACGATAATCTTACACTTGTTGTTTCAGCCCAGGGAGGCATAACCGACCAGTTGGTGAAGTTGTGCGAACTTATTCCGACAGACAAAACTGCTTGCGAAACAATTATCAGGGAAATTGAACAAAGGCATCTCAATACAGTAAAAGAACTACTGCCAATGACGCAGCACCCGTCGGTAATGGCCCAGGTTATGTCCGTCTGCAATGAGTTATCAGGTATCGCCAAAGGAGCTTCGCTGGTCGGAGAATTAACATTACGTACACACGACCTTATACTGAGTTTCGGCGAGAGGCTTTCAGCTTACGTGATATCACAGGCATTAAAACCTGAAATCGCCGAAGCAAATTATACGGATGCCCGAAAACTGATCAGGACCGACGCCAATTATGGTCATGCCAGGGTTGACTTTGAACATACCGATAAACTTATCAAAGATTATTATACAGCAAATACCGGGTTGAATGTTGTTACAGGTTTCATAGGCAGCACGGCACAGGGACAAACCACCACCCTTGGGCGTAGTGGCTCTGATTACACTGCTTCCATATTAGGAGCCGCTTTAAAAGCAGAGGCAATCGAAATATGGACGGATGTGGATGGTGTTATGACCGCGGATCCCCGCTTTGTAAAGGAGGCACAGAGTATTGAACAACTGTCGTACAACGAAGCGATGGAGATAACACATTTCGGGGCAAAGGTCATATTTCCTGCAACTATGCAGCCGGCCATGGCCAAAGAAATTCCGATTCTGGTTAAAAACACCTTTAATCCATCACACAAAGGAACTTTAATTTGTAAGGAATCAGGCAAAGGGACTGGATTTATCAAAGGTATTTCGTCGCTCCGTGATATATGCCTTATAAATATCGAAGGCAGCGGAATGGTAGGTGTTGCTGGCGTTTCGGCCCGCATGTTCCGCGTTCTGGCCCAGCATCAGATCAGTGTTATCCTTATCAGCCAGGCATCCTCGGAGCACTCCATTTGTATAGGTATCATGCAGCAAGATGCCGAACAGGCATGTACCCTGCTGCGAAAGACATTTTCCGAAGAACTGCATGCCGGCCTGATCTCCGATATTTATTATGAAGGCGAACTGGCCGTGGTGGCAGTTGTTGGCGAAAATATGCGCAAAATGCCGGGTGTTTCAGCCCGTGTTTTCGGTCCGCTTGGCAGGAACGGAATCAACGTAAAAGCCATTAGCCAGGGCAGTTCCGAGTTAAATATTTCGATCGTTATCCAATATAAGGATTTAAAAAAGGCACTTCGTGTGCTGCACCAGTCATTATTTAACTACGAGTTATTGCAACTCCATCTTTATATTGTAGGAACCGGAGTGATAGGAAGTAAATTGCTCGAGATGATTGAAAACCAGAAGAAATCATTGTCGGAACAGAAAATCCTCCTGAAAGTATGCGGCATATGCAACAGCCGTAAAATGATTGTGAGTGAAGATGATATTAATATTAAAGATTGGAAGAATTTATTGGAAAAAAATTCACAACCTTCGGATCTGAGGCTGCTGACCGACAGCATTAATCTGCAGAACCTTGAAAACAGTATTTTTATTGATGTAACAGCATCCGATGAGCCTGTGAAATTTTACAACGAATTGCTTACGAACAACATTGCAATTGTAACAGCCAATAAAAGGGCCAATACGCAAAACATGGCTCAGTATAACCTCCTGCACGGTTCGGCGAAAAAACGCAATACGCCTTTTCATTACGAAACCAATGTCGGTGCCGGATTACCTGTTATTAATGTGCTGCAGAGCCTAATTAACAGTGGCGACCAGATAAACCGCATCGAAGCGGTGCTTTCGGGGACAATGAACTACCTTTTATCGGAATACGACGGCGAAAAACCATTCAGTGAACTGGTGAAATATGCCAAGGAAAACAGCTACAGCGAACCCGATCCGCGCGATGATCTGAGTGGTATGGATGTGGCACGTAAATGCCTGATCCTGGCCAGGGAATGCGGCTGGGCAATCGAAGTATCAGATATTGAAGTTGAACCCCTTATGTCGCCCGAAAGTGCAAACGCAAAAGATATTCCGGGTTTCTTTACCGAATTAATGAATTATGACAGCCCTTTTCATCAACGTTATGAAACGGCAAAATCCAAAGGCAAAAGGCTTCGCTACGTGGCAATGATCGAGAACGGAAAGGCTAAAGTATCCGTTATGGAAGTAGACGATACACATGCTTTTTTCAGCCTTCGCGGAACCGAAAACTGTATTAGCCTGACAACCAATTACTACGAGCAATACCCATTGGTAGTGAAAGGACCGGGAGCCGGGGTAAATGTTACTTCTGCCGGTGTACTGGCCGATATTGTGCGGATTGCCGAAGGATTGAAGCATTAAGGAGTCGGATCCCGATAGCTATCGGGACGGCAGTCGGCAGTCCGAAGTCGGGAGTCCGAAAAAAGGAGTCGGCAGTCGGGAGACTGAAGACTGAAGACTGAAGACTGGAGACTGAAGACTGAAGACTGGAGACTGAAGACTGAAGACTGAAGACTGGAGACTGAAGACTGAAGACTGAAGACTGGAGACTGAAGACTGGAGACTGAAGACTGGAGACTGAAGACCGGAGACAAGAGTCCCAAAGTCCCCAGATAAATGGCCAAAATCGGAAGTAGGGTAACAACAGTGGTAATCGACAAAACTTCGTAAAAAAGAAAAAGTAAATTCAGCAAAATGAGAAACTCCTTAATTCCATCCCGATAGCTAACAGGATCCGACTTCCAGCCATTAAAACAACACTAAAATCCATACACAACCATCTTTTATGATCAGATACAAATCAGTTACTGCTTTCGCCCCGGCCAGTGTTGCCAATGTAGGTTGCGGTTTCGATATTATGGGGTATGCGGTTGAAGGTATAGGCGATAGTGTGACTGTTTCGGTTAGTGAGGATACTGATAATTCCATTGTAACTCTTACCGGGCTTTATGGCCATTTAACACCGGCTGACAGAAAAAAAAACACGGCAGGCGTAGCTGTAGATGCATATTTAAAGGCTATAGGTAAGAGTGATTTAAACCTGAATATTTCTCTTGAAAAGAATATGCCTTTAGGAAGCGGTATGGGAAGCAGTGCATCAAGCTCGGCAGCAGCCGTATTTGCAATAAATTATTTGCTTGGCAGCCCTTTAAGCACAACTGAATTGATTCCTTTTGCCATGGAAGGCGAAAGGGTTGCCTGCGGCTATGCGCATGCCGATAATGTGGCTCCTTCCCTGCTGGGCGGATTTACACTAATACGCAGTTACAACCCATTGGATATCATACCTGTAGCAGGCCCTGAAGATTTGTATTCAGCCATCGTTCATCCCCATATCGAACTGAATACATCCGATTCGAGAAGTGTACTAAAAAATGAAGTATCGGTTGAAAATGCAATTATCCAAAGCGCGAATACAGCCGGGTTTATGGTTGCGCTTATTAAAGGGGATTATGATTTAATGAAACGATCCATGTCCGATTTACTTGCCGAACCTTACCGGATGCAACTTATTCCGGGCTTTGATGCGATAAAAGAAACTGCCCTGGCAAACGGTGCTATAGGTTGTGGAATATCCGGTTCGGGACCTTCCGTTTTTGCTTTGTGCAAAGGCGAGTCAACAGCACGTTTGGTTGGAAAAGTTATACAGTATGAGTTTTTAAAAATCGGGCTTCTGAACGAGGGTTATATTTCAAAGGCCAATGCACCGGGAACTTTTATAACCGATTACGTGGAACTGGATTAGTTTCAGGGTTAGAGGGTTAGAGGGTCAGGGTTTCAGGGTTAGAGGGTTTCAGGGTTTCAGGGTTTCAGGGTTTCAGGGTTTCAGCGTTTCAGCGTTTCAGGGTTTCAGCGTTTCAGGGTTTCAGGGTTTCAGGGTTACGGAGTTTCAGAGTTACAGAGATACAGAGATACAGAGTTAAAGAGTTACAGGGTTACAGACCCCTCCTAAATCCTCCCAAACCTCATCCGCCCTTTGGGCACCTTCTCCAAAGGAGAAGGAAAAAGGACTTTTTGATTACTAGAGAGGACTTAAGAGGATTGAGTTTTATGAGCATCCGGGAATTGTATTGTTTTAATCAAATATCTTTGTGCAAAACTATTTGCATATCCCGAAAAAATCGGGACAAGTTGTGGTTCAAAACTGTCAGAGTTGCAGGGTTCCGATAATTCAGGCTTGCCGCAGAGCTTCAGAGTTAAAAGGGCAATACACTCAAACATTTCAAACCATTCAAACATTTCAAACCATTCAAACCATTCAAACATTTCAAACCATTCAAACCATTCAAACATTTCAAACCATTCAAACTCATCAAACCATTCAAACCATTCAAACATTTCAAACATTTCAAACCATTCAAACCATTCAAACATTTCAAACCATTCAAACCATTCAAACATTTCAAACATTTCAAACCATTCAAACTCACCAAACCATTCAAACCATTCAAACATTTCAAACATTTCAAACATTTCAATCCCATCAATCCCATCAAAAAGACCACATGAATTACTACGATATAAAAAATCCCACCCAGAAGGTATCAATGAAAGAAGCCGTATTGAAAAGTATTTCGAGCGATTCGGGTTTGTATATGCCTAAGCATATTCCCGTGCTTCCGGAATCGTTTTATTCAGAGCTTCCAAATCTAAACCTGCAGGAAATTGCTTTCGAAGTGTCAAAAGCCATGCTGGGTGAGGATATTCATCCTGATGCTTTAAAACAGATAGTTGAGGAAGCACTCTCTTTCACTATTCCCTTGAAACAACTCGACGAAAATGTGTATGTACTCGAACTTTTCCATGGCCCTACCCTGGCGTTTAAAGATGTAGGAGCCAGGTTTATGGCAGGCCTCTTTCAATATTTTCTGCAGGACGATAAACGGGATGTTGTTATTTTGGTTGCCACTTCGGGAGATACCGGAAGTGCGGTTGCCAACGCTTTTTTCAACAGGAAAGGCGTAAAAGTGGTTATCCTGTATCCTTCGGGCAAGGTGAGCGAACTGCAGGAAAAACAGCTAACCACCATGGGAGGCAATATCACAGCTTTGGAAGTGGATGGAAATTTTGACGACTGCCAGCACCTGGTTAAACAGGCTTTTGCTGATAAACAGCTTAACGGGCAGTTAAATCTGACTTCGGCCAATTCCATCAATTTTGCCCGTTTATTTCCTCAATCATTCTTCTATTTTCACGCAGTGGCTCAATTAGGCAAGGTTCACAAACCTGTGGTGATGAGTGTTCCCAGCGGCAATTTCGGAAACCTGACATCCGGTCTTATCGCGAAGAAAATGGGATTACCCGTGCATCAGTTTATTGCAGCTACCAACAGCAATCATGCAGTGCCCGATTATTTGGCAAGCGGAAACTTCCAACCTCAGCAAACCCGGCATACCATTACTAATGCTATGGATGTTGGCAATCCGAGTAATTTTCCGCGTATGCTCGAAATTTACCGGAAACAGCATTCAGCGGTTGCAGCCGATATAAAAGGATTTTGGTTCAACGATGACCAGACCCGTGCTGCCATGTCGGAAATTCAGAGACTTTACAATTATCAATGCGATCCTCACGGAGCCGTTGCCTATGCAGGCCTGAAAGCATCGCAACTGAAAAAGAATGAGATTGGTATTTTCCTCGAAACAGCACATCCGGCTAAGTTTCCGGAAGAAGTTGAAAAATCAACGAATCAAAAGATCCGGATTCCCGACGCTTTGCAGGAAATACTTACTTTAGAAAAGAAATCGGAAAAAATGGCAAACAATTACGGGGATTTACTGCGCATGCTTCAACAAATGATCTGATACTCTGTAGGTTCCACATTTCATTCCTTTCATTCTCTGAAATTGTTCTATACTTTTACCTTGCAGTGAGTTGAATCGCTATTTTGCACGAGGATCGGCAGGCTTATTTGAAGATGAGCCAAGGGTATCGGCAATCTTGTAAAGCTTTATGGTAAATTTCTGATCTTTAACAGCTTCCATAATTTTCTTCTCCAGAACCATATCGATATAGTCTTCCTTAAGCTTATCATTTTCGGTGCGGAGGTTCGTATTAAAATACACAAATACGCTTGCCAGCAAGAGAGAGAATATAAAAGCCAGTATGGCAATTGAACGGGTTACTATGTCGCGCCAGTTGCGCCGTGGTCGTGTTGATTCCAGTGAGGGATTATCGAGTGTGATAATTTCGGTGTCAGTGGCCTGAACCGTAATGCTGACAGGAATATGACGCTCAAGTAGTTCTTCGAAATAATCGACAATATTATCTTTAACAATACTGTCCACCAGCTGCCTCAGCGAAGCAAATTTTATATAATCAGTTATTACCAGCAAAGTAAAACCGATCCGGAGCGATCCTTCCGTTTCTTTATAATCCAGGAAATAAACGCGTGTATTTTCGCGAATAATAATACTCCGATCAATATTATTCTTTATGAAATCGTAGATAGTATTGTTCGAACCAGGCCGGATATTACCAGTATGGTTCCTGAACTGTGTTAGTTCATCCTTTAATATTCCAAGTATTTCAATAAATGATGAATTCTTATCAGTTATCCGGATCGAATATTCAATTTCACGTATTGTAACAGCAGCATTGTTAGTAAACCTGAGCGCGCGTCCCTTGCTTGAAAACATTTTGTAAATGAGTTTGTGTACAGAGGTTAATTAACAAAGCAGTAAAAGGTAATATCAGTTTATTTGGAATTTATGGATACCAGGCCTGATACTATCATTTAGTGTTGCTAAGAAAAAAGTATTTAAGAAGTAAAATTAAGAAACCTTTCTTTTGTCACTACATAAAAAAGCGTTTAATCGAAATTTAGTTTTACTTCCTTTATTTCAGCCTCTGAAACATCAACGGCAAATCACCATTAATAATCCGCTATAACTCACTTTCCCTCCGTATCTTTGCAGCCTTTAAGCCAGCCATATGAAATTTGAGCAGTACGACTTTGCCCCCGAAATAAAACAAAATATAGAACAGTCAGGCTTCCGGCGTCCGACCGATATTCAATACAAAAGTATAGGCCCGATAATGCATGGCGATGATGTGTTGGCTATAGCCCAGACCGGAACCGGTAAAACAGCAGCCTTTGCCATCCCGGTTATTAATATGCTGCACGAGAACAAATTTTCGAGTCGCAGCACGGGCATTAAGTGTATTGTAATGGTTCCCACGCGCGAACTGGCACTGCAGATCACCGAAGTATTCCAGGCAATTTCGGCCCATACCCGCGTAAAAGTTTTCTGCCTCATGGGCGGCGTTGAACAGGATCCGCAGATTGAACGACTCGAACAGGGTGTAGATATTATTGTTTCAACACCCGGCCGTATGTTCGATCTGGTAAGTCAGGGGCATCTCGATCTGAGTCAAATCGAAATCCTTATCCTCGACGAAGCCGACCATATGCTCGACCTGGGTTTTATTAATGATATTCAACAACTGGTTAAGAAATTACCGCGCAAAAGGCAAACACTTTTTTTCTCGGCAACTATAAATCCATACATTAAAAAGGTTGCTTATTCGTTGGTAACCAATCCAATACGCATACAAATTTCGCCCAAGGATCCCGTTGCACGCAATATTGAGCATTCGGTGGCTTTTATCGAAATGGACGACAAACGCTTTTTCCTTGAGCGCCTGGTGAACGAAAATCCTGAAAGTAAGATCGTTGTATTTGTCCGTACTAAAGTGCGCGCCGAACGTGTAAGCCTGGCAATGGAAAAGCTGAATATTAAATGCGAAACAATCCATGGTGATAAAGAACAGCTCGACAGGCTGCAGGTAATGAAACGGTTTAAAAACGGCGAATTTAAAATACTGATAGCCACTGATGTAAGTGCACGGGGCATCGATATTCCGAATGTGGATTTTGTGGTAAATTATGATCTTCCGGAGAAACCCGAAAACTATGTTCACCGCGTTGGCCGTACAGGCAGGGCTGATAAAAAAGGAATTGCTGTTTCTTTTTGCAGCAACGATGAAAAACCCTTACTTGAAGAAATTGAAGAATATATCGGTAAGCCTGTGGTAGTAATGGAGATTAAAAGCCAGGACTACCACGAAACCCTTGCCTTTACAGCCGAAACCAAATCGGACTGGAAGACCCTGCTTCGCGATGCAGAGGAAGAGGATAAGAACAGGAAGAAGAGGAAAAAGAAAAAATAATGGGATGGTGATGGAAAAGAAAATGCGCTTTAACGGCTAGGGTCGAGTAGGCAAAAGGAATTACACCCTAAGCCTCTGACAGAACCGTGCTTGAAAGTCTCCCTTCACACGGCTCTTCTAATCTCAAGGTGTAAATATAAGCTCATCCTCCTAAGAGTTGGCAAATTACACCTGAAATTAGCTAACCCCTTCGCTCCATTTCCATTACAGAAACTTCATCACTACTACGAGTTAGTCCGCCATCCTTGTTATCATCGCTATTCTGCCTCAATGGTGTTTCCAT
>JBBQSY010000034.1:0-31582 GCA_038213495.1 Bacteroidales bacterium | reverse complement strand
TTCAATGAATTTTTCTGATTTTGACAGCGCTTCTTCAACCGCGTGAATTTTCTCCTCAGTTGCATCAATTTTTTTGGCCATAATTCTTAATTTTGAGGCGCAAAAGTAGCCTTTTTTTAGGAAATACTAATCATTCGGTGCTTTTTTTTACTAACAAAACCCGGTTAAGAAATAATTATTGACCGTATCAGCTACTTTTGTTCATTTGCGCTTTAAATAAAATACACAGTTGTGTGCCATATAACAAACCATACCCATAGATAATAAATATTATGAAAAAAAACATTTTAATTATTGCTTTATTGATTATTCCTGTATTTGCAAATTCGCAAGATACCATTTCGTTAAAAGATAGGAATATTAATAAGTCAACCTCAAAACACAATAATAGGATTTCAATTTCTATTGGTAAAAGTATAGCTGGAGAAGAAGTTATAAATAATTTCAATAATAGCATAGATCGAATGGGATATGGAATAAATTTTAATGCATTATATTCTTATCAATTTTCAAAGTTTTTGGGATTTGAAGTTAAAGGTTATCATAACACAAATAAGTTTAGGGGTAAAAGTTATAATATTATTTTGGGTTCTACAATTAGTTCTCAACTTTCAAATAATAACGTAAAATATAATTCATATGGTTTTTTGGCTGGCCCAAAATTATCAGTTCAATTATTAGATGGATTTTCAATAGATGGTTGTATCCTTTTAGGGTATGCAAATTGGATAAAGCCGGCAACAACTTTTACAATAATATCCGGTACGAGCAACCTCAAGTGGATAAAAATGGACAAAATAAGTTCTAATTCAATTGTTTATAATTTTGGATTAGGATTTTCATATGCATTCTTTGAATCTTGGGATTTATTTACAAAATGTGATTTCATTACTGGCTGGTTTAGATTTAATGAAAATATCCTAACAATGAATGATGGATCAATTATGTATCTGCAAAAAGGATCACAAAAGTACGGAGAGTTCAATATCTCAGTTGGATTAGGATTTAAATTATAAATATACGACACACAACAGCAACTAGCCATAGTGCAGGGTTTTCCCGATAAATCGGGACAGGCTAAGTTCGTTGAAACATTGGAAATCTTTACATACATTTGTGTTGGCGGACAGTTGAGCAGCAATCTATTCTCGCACTACGGCTAGCTGCGAACCGATAGGTGGTACAATTAGTTTCTGATTGCAGGCATTAACTCCAGTCAGATTTTACTTTTTTAAGCTCCGGAGTCGTTAAAAATAGTCTGGCAAGGGTGTTGATGAAGACTTTTGTCCGATCATTTGAATAATCAATATCCTAATACGGGTAGTACAAGAAAGTCAGCTCTCAGTATTTTAGGGTTAAACATTTACAAAAGCCATGGATAAAATAAACGAGGATTTTGAGTATAAATCCAAACTCTGTGAATTTTTCAGAAGTCTGAAACTCGAAAAGCGAAATGAGCTTATGGATCGCGTTTTACATGACCGGACAAGATATATAACGGTTGCTCTCGAAAATATCTATCAGCCTCATAACGCCAGCGCGGTGCTTCGTTCGTGCGACTGCTTTGGCGTTCAGGATGTGCATATTATCGAAAATTCCTACCAGTATGAGCTTAATCCTCATGTTTCGTTGGGAGCTGCGCAATGGCTTAATCTGCACCGCTATAGTACGCTCGAAAATAATACTTCCGAATGTATAGCAGGACTTAAGAAAAATGGCTATCGGGTTGTAGCCACTTCACCCGATGCAAAAGCAGTTTCCATTCATGATTTTGATATTGCCAAAGGCAAGTTCGCTTTACTTTTTGGTACCGAGAAATTTGGTCTCACTCCCGAGGCCTGCGAAATGGCCGACGAATTAATACGGATACCCATGTATGGATTTACAGAAAGTTTTAATATTTCCGTTTCTGTTTCGCTATGCCTCTTTCACTTTACTGAGCGTATCCGAACCGAAAATACACTTTGGCAATTATCTCAATCGGAACAAACGGATATTTACCTGCAATGGTTAAGGAATACGACGACCAACAGCGAAATGATAGAAAGAAAATTTCAATCTGACTACTTTTCAGGGAAAAACGATTCGAAGTAAACAGGCGGGTTCATCTGAAATTTTGGAGCAATCGGTTATTGATTCAGGAATAATAATGCATAAATATCATTTTATTTCAGTTTGATTCTTAAATTTCATTAATTTTACGCCACGACCAAAAACAAATTAAATATTATATAGTATGGGAAAAGGAGATAAAAAATCACGCAGGGGTAAAATTATTATGGGTTCAACCGGTGTTCGCAGGCCAAAAAATAAGCCAAATGCTTTTGTTATACCGGAAGTAGCTCCGGTTAAAGCAGTTAAAGAAGTGAAAAAAGTTGTTGAAAAGGCTAAAACTGAACCTAAACCAAAAGTTAAAGCCGCTGAAGTAATTGCTGAAACTACAACTGAAGCAAGTGCCGCCCCTGTTAAAACTGTTAAAAAAGCAGTTAAAAAAACCAAGATAGAAGAAGAAACGGAATAAATATAATTTCTTCCGCGTTAATTCTAAGTATTATCAAGTGAGGGACTCAGGTTCCTCACATTTTTTTTATAGGTATTTCCTCTTTCCTCAAAATTCTTAAACATATCATAACTCGCTGCTGCCGGCGACAACAGACAGATTTTGCCTTTTTTAGTAACTTTCGCTGCAATGGCAACCACCTGTTCATAATCTGTTGCCGTGAAAATATTCTTATTACCGGATCCGTACTTGCCGAATTCGTTCATCATCCGGATGCCGGCTCCTCCCACAAAAATTATGTTTGATACATCCGACATTGCCAGAAAAGGATAAAGAATCTGATATTCAATCCCCCTGTCGAAGCCGCCAAGTATAACTGTGTCAACAAATTGTAACGTTTTTACAGCCTCTATAGTTGCCTCCGGTATGGTTGATATCGAGTCATTATACCAGGTTATGCCCGCATAGTCTCCCACAAGTTCTATACGGTGTTCGAGTCCGTTAAATGATCTGATTCCCGATGCTATAAATTCAGTAGATACTCCGCTCAGGTAACATGTGGCGGCGGCAGCCATGATATTATACAGATTATGATGCCCGCTCAGTGGTTGTCCTTCGCTGGCATCATACAACCGGGTAACTGCATTTCCATCGAGGAGTTCGATATGTTGGTGATTTATTCTTAGTTCCGATTTTGTAGCAGGTTCAAGCGAAAATGCAATTGATTGGTGGATTTGTTTTCCCGATTTTTTCAGTAGTTCAACCAGTGTCTCATTATCAAGGTTATAAATAAAATAATCATTTGCGTTCTGGTATTTTCCGATATTGAATTTTGCCGACTGGTACTCAGCATAGGTATAGTAATGATCAAGGTGCTCCTGGAAAAGATTGAGCAGTAACGCTATATGAGGCGCGTGTGATACATATTCGAGCTGATGCGACGACAATTCCATTACGATGATGGAACCTGGTTTTGTATCATCAATGCAATTAAAAGGAGGGACTCCGATATTGCCAACCAGCAATGCATCCAGACCGGAATTTTTCAGTATATGATAAATCAGGCTTGAAGTAGTACTTTTACCCTTAGTGCCCGTTATACCAATAGACTGTTGACCATAGCATTTCAGAAAAATATCCGTTTGAGAGGTTAAATGCACTCTCTTCAATTCTTTTGGTAACGAATTGGACGGTATTCCAGGTGATTTTACAGCGATATCAAAATCATCAATAAATTGCATGCAGCCTTTACCGGTAATAAAAGTCAGAAACGGGTCATCTTTAAGGGTAAGATCATTCCTGATTTCTTCATTTTCGTCGATGATAGCAATAATTTTTTGAGGAAAAACCTTCCTGATTAATTGGTATGTCGATCGCCCTTCGCGTCCGAAACCTAACAATGCCAGACTTTTATCCTTAAAAATGGACTGTATCAATTCCTTCATATAAGTTTTGTTTTAATTATCTGCAGAAACTCCGAAGGAAGAAAATGATCTGTATTGAATTCATTTAGTATTTTTTCAGAAAGCCTTTTATCATGAGGCATGAAATTGGTAGTATTTGTATAATAATCGATAAGCAAAGGCAGCTTGGCCCGGTTAAGTTTTGAAATAACGATGTGTAAGGCAGCATTTACTTCGTCAACAGTACCAACGCATTCAAAAGGTTTCACCTCATCAATGCCTGTGAGTTCTTTAATATAGGGGAGCATTTGCGGCAAATCAAAAAGGTTTTTACCAAAAATGTGAACCATCTCTATCATGGGTATAAACGGACTTAAAATAGTGAATGCGAAAAGGCATTTAGGGCAATTGCAGCACCAGGAATCTGTTTTGCTTCCGGCATTGCAGCTTTTAAAAACGGGATAATACTTAACATTTTCGGCGAATATCCGCGCTATCTGAAGCTCGTTGAGTGGCCTGAGAAAACTGAAATAGTTGAAATCAGCTGAAATATATTCCTTCACATATTCTCTGAAATCCGATTCAAAGGCAAATGATTTGGAATACTGATGATTAACATCCGTTCCTGCAACAGTGGGTTCGTTTGCACTCGATTCGTTCGAAAGGGCAATGTACCGGTGACCGGAAACAGCAGCAACCAGCAGGCTGTAAAATGCCAGCAGTGCCGAAAAAGGAGTATGCCCGTTAAGGAAACCACGCGCGTTCAATTCCAGTAAGAGAGGATCGAGTCGGCGGTTAACCTCTAGAAACCCATCATTTCCATATCCTGCAACCCTCACACATTCGAGCGTTGCTCCCCGGGGATTCATAATAAAAGGACTGATCTGCATTTTTTTATTCAGCAGTTCCAACGTTACAACTGAGTCCTTTCCGCCTCCTACAGGAACAATTACAGTGTCATCTAGGGCAATGGATTGAGCCGGAATGCTTTCACCCTCTGACTCTATATTCATGAATTCCTCCTGGGAAGACTTTATATCATTTGTGTAAAAGAATTCACCAAGACCCTGGTAGTAAACATTTTTCCACCATTTAACCTGTTCTTCATTTAACTTTTGGTCCCTGATCCGGACCGTTGGCGGACAAGCACATTTCCAATAACTTACCAGTTCGATGAGTCCGATCTGAAAAATAAGATTCCGGAAAAGCGGGCTTTTAAGGGTTTCAGTAGTTGGGAATTCAGGTAAAATTCTTTTCCGGGGGATACTGAATCCAGGGCGGAACGTGAACTTCCCTGCCAGGTCAAATTCATACTCAATATGAAGTCCGGCAGCATCAATGTTTACCTGATATCCGATATATTCGAGGAAAGGATATTCTATCCGCAGTTGGTTAAACTTTTCCTGTCCTGTCGGATTTTCAGGTATACTGATCATATCGGAGCTTAAAAGATGTTGGGTGTAAAACAATTTTGACCGTCAAAGATAAAACAAACATACAATCTGTTGTTAAGTTTTACGTTACTTTTGTAAAAGGAGTCAACTTAATCCGCTAATCTGAATTCTAAAAAAATCTGATATGATTCTGCCTGATCAAGTCCCCGCCGGTGGCCGCATACTTATAAGTCAGCCTTCGCTGCACGACAGGTTTTTCAGCCGCTCGGTTGTGATGCTGGCTGAGCATGGCCCGGATGGAAGTTTTGGTTTTATTGTTAATAAGCCTGCTAATGTAAAACTGAGCAAAGTCACAGGTGAATTCGGAGCTTTTGACACCGAACTTTACCTTGGAGGACCGGTTCACGTCGATAATCTTTTTTATGTTCATTCGAAAGGGCATTTAATCAAAGAAAGCCTGAAAATTATCGAAGGTGTTTATTGGGGTGGCGATATTAACGATATCAGGGAGCTCATATCCTCAGGAAAGCTTACGGATAAAGACATCCGTTTTTACGCAGGTTATTCCGGCTGGCAGCCAAAGCAACTCGACAGTGAAATGGAGGAGAATTCCTGGATTGTATTGGACGGAGTAAAAAAATATGTGTTCGGATCCCGCCCGGCGGGTTTATGGAAAAATATTGTGCTGACCCTGGGCGACGATTTTGCTCCCTGGGTATATTACCCTGCCGACCCGAATATGAATTAGGAAATGCTATCAATGACGTACTAGCAGTTAAACCTTTTTTGAATTTTATACCGCTGAGGCGCAAAGACGCAAAGAAGAAGCAAAGTAAATTATGATTATGAATAGATCAGGTTAAACCGATATTTCAAAATATACCTGATAATGTTGAATATAAATTGACAATAAGCGTTGGTTTTAAAAGAATTGTAAACACAAAGCCAAAAACTGCGCCCCAGAAATGTGCATCATGCCCGATATTGTCAATATTTTTTTTACCCATATACCAGGAATACACCAGGTAGAGTGCGGCAAACACGATAGCCGGAATACCGATCGGGATTAAAAAAATATAAATTTTACTGAGCGGATCAAAAATGATGCTGGCAAAAACAACAGCTGACACTGCCCCGGATGCGCCTACAGCCGTATAGCTGTAATCATCTTTGTGTTTACCATAGGAGGGTAGGGTGGATAACCCTGTACCGCCAATGTACAGCAAGAGGTAATAGAGTATTGCTTTATTCCCGAAGTAAAATCCGTAATAGGCTTCCACCACCCGTCCAAAGGAATACAAAACCATCATGTTTATGAGTAAATGTATCCAGTCGGCATGAATCAGCGCATAGGATAAAAACCGGTAACTGTTCTTAAAATGCTTGATATCGTAAGCATTAAAAGCCAGCCGTCGGAAGATTTCCCGGTTGCTGAACGCAATAATGGAAACAATAGCCGTTATTCCGATTATTAGTACGGTAACTATCATAAAATGTTATGGTTGCGGTGTTTTGGTATGGTCAATTTCCGATCCGAGCACGCTGTGAGGAATCAGGTACACAACCAGAACCATAACAGCGGCAATTACCGGCCATAGTTTGTTTTTCGGATCTTTGCGAAGTTTGAAAATGGCAAAAACCCAGGCCAGAACCATGAACAGCGTTTTATTATCGGTAAGGTCGTGCCCGAATGGCCAGCCAGTCCAATAGGCTCCGAAAGCGTGTTTCTGGACCATCGGACCTAAAATAAGTCCGCCTATAATCAGGAACCCGAGTGTCCATAAAGCAAGTTTATAGGTTCGTGCTCCGTTAATAAGGGCTTCGATGGCTGTTCGGGTGCTGAAAAGCAACCCAAGGAACATCATCAGAATATGAGGAATTAATATTGTGAAAGGCACCGGACCTTTAAACCGCATAACAACAAACTCGTCGTTTTTAGCATTTAGCTTTACTTTTGAAGTACCGCTCTGTAATTCAATTTCGTACATCATTTTTCCGGCAGCAGGCTGCTTTGGCATGTCAAAATACAAAGTGTCGTTCCTACGCAAAAGAGGAACAGTACTGAGCGAATCATCGCTTTTAAACCGTTTATAAGTTATAGTTCCTTTCACCGAAGTATCAGGGATATTGAGTGCAATTTCAGCATCTTTTACATTTTCTGCGGAGCGAATGAGGCTGTATTTAAATTCCTGTCCGTTCAATGCAGTTTTTCCGGAAATCGGATAGGTAGGTCCTGTCATTTTCTGGTAGCGAGCCATTGCAACGGTAAAAAGAACGGCAAAGACCCACCAGAGAATTGATTTTGTTGTTTTATTCATCTTGTACACAGAGATTTTTTGAAGCGCAAAAATATCTCATTATTTTAATATAGCAGTATAAATATATCAGTTAATGGATATATTTCGAATATTTGTGGCCATTCCATGTAATATCCGCAAATAAAATTCGTTTATTTGGTTATATAACCTGCTATTTTTTAATATATCTTTGAGTTTGCCAGCACTCTTCAATAAGGTTCACCTGAACTCAAGCAGATTTCTGCTGCTGTTATTTCTTGTAACAGGATTTAAGTTGTTGCCTGCGCAGGAAATGCTCGGCATCGTGAACAGCAATTATGCGGGAATTACCGGTTCGGTTATCAATCCAGCCGTTTCAGTTACATCACCTTTTTACATCGATCTGAATGTGGCAGCCGGCGATTTTTTTGTCGGGAACAACTACCTGTACCTGGCAAAAGATGAATATCGTTTTCGCCGTTTCCTGAGCCTGCATCCTGATTTTCCGACACATGGAACGGATAATACCCAGATAGTTTATGATTACTATAACAAAAAAAATAAAAACGGATACGTGAATGCACGACTTCTCGGACCGTCTTTTTCCATTACAGTCGGAAGGCATTCATTTGGTTTTGTTTCGGGTGCCAGGGCGGTAATGTCGATGCGCAATGTGCCTTACCATATGGCAAAATATGTCCTTGAGCAGCTTAAATATCCTCCTTTGGATGATATCAATCACATAGATACGAAGAATATTTATAACTCAGAAATGGCCTGGGTTGAAAACGGATTCAATTATTCCTATGTTTTCAAACAAAATTCGACTGATTACTGGGCGGCAGGTATCACTGTTAAAGATTTACGGGGTTTGGCCGGAGCATATTTATACACCACCAATGTGGATTATAAAGTGCCCGACAGCGACACATTAATTGTAAACAATATCAAGGGAGAAGGAGGATACTCGTTGCCGCTGAATTATCAATCCAATTCGGGTGAGTTGAACCCGCTTTTCAGAGGGAAAGGATTGGGTGTTGATATCGGTGTGATTTATCAGAAAAAGAAGACGGAAATTCAGGACGAATCGGTAAAACGCTTGTGCGCACAGGCATATATATCGTATCAGTATAAAATCGGGGTTTCAATTCTTGATATAGGGAGAGTTAGATTTACTGAAAATGCAGAAAAAATTATCTTCGACAATGCTTCAACCTTTTGGCCTGGATTAATGCAAACGCACTATACCAGTGTAAGGGACTTAACCGACTTGCTTAGTAACCGCTTTTACGGAAATCCAACACAACTTATCCAGGGTAATGAGATCAAAATCGCTTTACCTACGGCAATCAGTTTTCAGGCAGATGTGAATTATTATAAAAACTGGTTTATTAACGGAACTTTTGTATCACCGCTGCAGTTTTCCAAATCCGGACTCCGAAGACCGGCTTTGCTTGCAGTAACTCCGCGTTATGAAACCGCATTGTTTGAAGCCAGTTTGCCACTGACTATTTATGATTGGACAAAACCAAGAATAGGTTTAAGTGCCAGGTTTATGGGATTTTTTATAGGTACCGAAAAGCTAAGTGGATTTTTTCATTTTACTGACTTCACCGGGCTTGACTTTTATTTTGGATTAAAGTTCTATCTGCGAAAAGGCTTCTGCCACACGAAATTTAAAAAGTTAGATAATTGTGGTATTGAAGAATACAGATTATTTAACAAGAAACGCTGATAAAATAATTCAACTGTTATTTGCCCGGACCATTTATTTGCATTTTCTGTTTTTATAACACCAGAGACTGGTTCTGCCTGATGAAAAATTAAGAATTGTATCAGGGATAATATATAGTGGTTGGCTGGGATGGATTGCATTTTAAAAAGTGCTAGATGGCTTTGTCTTTGTTAATGATAATAATAAAATCCAGGGTAAAAAACAATATTTTATTTCTAATAATTCTATAATTTGAAATACCGGCACTTTTTAATAAAGTTTTAATATCATCATAGGATAGCAAATTCATATAATTTCCAGTAGCCCATTTCTTGCCAATTGATAACAGATATCTTTCAAATATTTTTTTAGGTAAGAAGTGCAACAAAATAGTCCTGGTATGAACTTCGACAGGAAAGTATCTATTTGGGGTCGTTATAAAAGCCATTGTCGACACTCTTTTTATTTCTTTTAGAAATAATAACTGGTCATCATTGTTACCAACGTGTTCGAGCACAGCATTACTCCAGCAGATATCAAATACCTTATCTATAAATGGAAATTTTTTGCCTCCATATTGAATAGCTTTCACCTGAGGATACCTTTCTGAAAACTTATCGGGCTCATCAATCCCTAATGCAGTGATTTTTTCCTGAAATGGATAATTTTTCTCCAGGAAGTTATCTGTAGCTGAGTACTCTTTATCACTATAGCCAACGTCAAGAATTGAAAGTGTGCTATTTGGTTTAAATAATTCTAAAAATATTTTGTATTTTCTATTTCTGTTGAAAGCCGATATTTTATGTGCGAGTGTCATCTTTTTCTGCTGTTAAATTATTGTTCAATTGAATGACATTATTTTGCAACGCGTGTGAAGAAAAGCCAAACCAACAATGAATGATAATTTAGTATTACAAAGTTACAGCATATTCTAAGAGATATAAATATTAATTCAAATATACCAGTATTTTCTTGAATAAACGCTCTCCGATATTCGTGACACTAATAATATATGAGCCTTTTAAAGAACTGACATCAAGCACGGCATTGGTTTGATTGATGATTTTTAGCTCTTTTACCAGTTTGCCACTTATGTCAATAATGCTGATAACTGAAGCACCCGAGAAACCATTTAACTCTATATTCAATAATCCATCGTAAACAGGGTTAGGATAGACAGAAAATTCAGTTTTGTTTTGGATTAAATTCACACCCAGGGACAGATCGTACAAAAAAGCATCCAGGGCGGCTGTAGGTTTTCCACTCCAACTCCAGCAACTTAAGGAATAGCCACTCCACGATTTTTCCCCTTCAGGTTCCCAGAAAATAACCCCCAGCCCTTTGTGATCCGGAACTGCATTCACTTTGCGAATAACAGCCACCAGCATATTATAAGTATTAGGAACCTGGTAATATAGTCCGCCCGTTTCAACCACCATTACTTCTTTGCCATACCTGGATACCATATCGTTAAGGTTGTTGCCAAGTGCATCAATGTTTTCAGTATAATCGACTTTATCCCAATACGGATAATAGGATGCACCGATTATATCATATTTCACATTATTGTTTTTAGCATTATCAAAAAACCAACGGAACTTGCTGTTGTCGCTTCCGCTCTCCAGATGAATTATAACTTTAATAGAATTATCGACGGCTTTGGTGGCATCGTACCCTTTATTCAACATCTGAGCCAGGTTGCCCCAGTTTGCGGCACTTCCATCCGGAGCCCATAATTTTCCATCGGGCCATAACATACCTCCTGCTATTTCGTTTCCAACCTGCACCCATTCAGGAGTTGCCCCTATGGATTTCAGAGTGTCGAGTACTTCAAAAGTATGATTGTAAACATCATTTAATAATTCGGCGAAAGTGTGATTTATCCATGCTGCAGGTTTGGTTTGCTTTCCGGGATCGGCCCAGGAATCGCTGTAATGGAAATCAATCATAATCCGCATTCCCATATTTTTTGCCCGCAAAGCCATTTCCGCAACTTCCTTTTTGCTGCAATGACCGCTTGTTTTGTTATTTGACGGATTAACCCATACCCTGAGACGAACGGTGTTGATACCTTTATCTTTGAGGATATTCAGACAGTTATCCTGAACTCCGTTGCTGTTATAAAATTTGTATCCTGTAGCTTCCATTTGCTGCAGCCATCCAATATCACCACCTTTAACGAATTGTGCCAGAGTGAGTTGAGGAAAGAAAAATAATACCAATAGGAGATTCAGTAAGGAGAGCTTTAAGTAGCGTGATAATAATAAAAACTTTTTCATTCGTTTTATTTTTGTTGAACCCGAATAATACCTTCAGCAATACAAACTTTAACGGAATAGTTTTTCAATTCCTGAAAATAGTAAATTCGGTGCGATTGTATTAAGCAGTGTAAATGTAATTATTAGTTTTTTGTCAAACAATATGATGCCGGTTAACTGATCCATTCAACTGCTTCTATTCCACTGTCCTGACATCCATTGCATCCCTCAATCCATTTCCGATCAGCATAAAAGCCAGCACCATAACCATAATGGCGACGCCGGGGAGAATGGCCAGGTAGCCGTAATCGAGTATGATATACGGGTAGTTTTCCTTTATCATGCTTCCCCACGATGGCATAGGAGGCTGAACGCCGATACCCAGGAAACTAAGGCCGGCTTCAAGAAGAATGGCTGAGGCAAAATTAGCAGCCGAAATCACAATTACCGGAGCCATTGCATTAGGCAGAATATGCCTGAAGATAATACGGAAGTTGCGGTATCCCAGTGCCCGGGCGGCTTCCACAAATTCTTTTTCGCGCAGGCTCATAAACTGACCGCGCACCACACGGGCAACTTCGACCCACATGGTTAGTCCTACTGCAACAAATACCTGCCAGAATCCTTTGCCAAGCGCAAATGTGACTGCTATTACCAGCAGTAAAGTAGGTACGGCCCAAACAACATTGATAAACCATGAGATCAGGGCATCAATCTTCCCTCCGAAATACCCTGCAATGGCTCCCAGAAAAATCCCAATCAATAAAGAGATTGCAACCGAGATTAGTCCTACCGAAAGGCTGATACGCGCCCCGATAATAAGCTGGCTAAGCACATCACGACCGTACCTGTCGGTCCCGAGGATAAAATTCTTTTGACCAATATTCTCACTCACTACCTGTTTTTGAAGTTCTTTAATAGTGGTTTTTACAGATTTTCCGTTCCGGGTTATAAATGAGATATTGTTTCCGTTTTTTAATATCCCTTTATTTTCGGAAAGCGGGCAACAGACATCGGCCAGGAGAAATGCAACAGCCAGCCCGGAAGAATCTTTGCTGAATTCCGTTACTACAACAGAATCGGCAGAAAACCGGTATTTTGTAAAAGGGTAATCCGAATACCTGTTTTCCTGGCCGTAAAGTAAGCGGTACAAAATATTCCGTACCGGTATATCCTGGTTTTTACAGACTCTCAGCACCGGAACTGTTGTGCCAGGCTTAAGCGTGGCCAGCAAAAGGTTCTGCTCGTTCACCATCGGGGTTTTATCAGGAGTAATCCAGTAACCGACCGTAGCCGTAAGAGCTGACAGGCCAATAAAAACCAGAGAAGCGAAAGATATCCTGTTCTTCCTGAATCTTTTCCAGGCCAGCTGGCTTAGCGAACCGGAACTAACGTATGTTTTTTTTCGGAAGAACAAATAAACTGTTTTAAACTTTGTTAAGGGCTATAGTGAAAGTAATCAATTTAATAAAGAAAAACGGAAAGTTGTATTCTTAAAACTTCCTGTCGCCGCCAAGCAACCCGCCTAAAATACCACCGCCAATGCCTCCAATGCCGTGCGATTCTTCGCGGGTAGAGTGCGAGGATGATACAATCCGGTCAGCAAGGCGCGATAAAGGCAGGCTTTGTAAGTAAACTGTGCCTGGTCCGGTGAGGCTGGCAAGGAACAATCCTTCGCCTCCGAAAAGAGCATTCTTAAAGCCTCCTACAAATTTGATGTCGTAATCAACTGTAGGTGCCAGTGCAACAAGGCAACCGGTATCGACCCGCAGTGTTTCGCGCTCGCGCAGGTCGCGCCGGATAATGGTGCCACCTGCATGCACAAAGGCCAGTCCGTCGCCTGATAAGCGCTGTAAAATAAAACCTTCGCCACCGAATAAGCCTGTCCCAATTTTTTTTGTAAAAGCAATATCAATATCAATTCCATTTGCGGCACAAAGGAAAGAGTCCTTCTGACAGATAAAGGTGCCTCCGACCTGGTTCAGGTCGAGCGGAATTATTTTGCCGGGATAGGGTGCCCCAAAAGCAACGCTACGCTTAACAGCAGCCGTATTGTAAAACGTGGAGATAAAGAATCCGTCGCCGGTGAGCATGCGCCTGAGTCCTTTAAAAATGCCACCACCGGTTCCTGTATCCATTTGTATGCCTTCTTCCATGAACATCATTGCACCCACTTCGGCACGAACACCTTCGGAAGGATCAAGTTCGATTTCGACAATCTGCATATCGTCGCCATGAATTTTATAATCGATTACATCTGCCATGCGTTGGGGATTTTTTGAAGGTTAATAGTATAATTCGGTAATTTTTAATACCGGGTAGCTTCAAATTATCCTACAAATTTACCGAAAATGATTTAACCTGAAGCCAGGGGCTCTTTAGTCAATCATTTTTTTTATTAACACTTTCAAATTTAAAAATTAAAGATTACTTTTGCACCATCAAAAAAACATGGTGGTTTTAGCTCAGTTGGTTAGAGCGCCTGGTTGTGGTCCAGGAGGTCGTGGGTTCGAACCCCATATTCCACCCATAAGGCTGTCTTCGGATGGCCTTTTTCGTTTTCAAGACAAATCGTTTATCAGTTTTTTATAATTACCACGGAGGCACGGATTACACTGAGAAATGGTTTGTCAATTTCTTCATCAACCTACTTGTTCTCCGTGCCTCTGTGGTTTCTGTTAGCTGCTGCCAATCACAATCTGTCAGGCATCAAAAAACATAATTTATCTTTTGTCTAATCATAAAACTAACCACGGAGGAACGTAGGACACGGATTAGCACAGAGAATTGGTTTGTCAATTTCTTAATCAACCTCTGTGTTCTCCGTGCCTCTATGGTTTCTGTTGTCTGCTGCCAATTACAATCTGGCAGGCATCAAAAAACATACATGATCTTTTGTCTAATCATAAAACTAACCACGGAGGCACGGAGGCACGGAGGCACGTAGGACACGGATTAGCACAGAGAAATGGTTTGCAATTTCCTCATCAACCTCTGTGTTCTCCGTGCCTCCATGGTAAAAAAATAAGTTGTAATCGCACTCTTCGGATATGTTCTTTTGTATATTCAATAACTAATTGAGGAGACACTGATTACACAGAGAATCACACTAAAAAGAATTATTTGAATATCACAGAACCTCCGTGTTCTCCGTGCCTCCGTGGTAAAAATACATCGTAAACGCGATTCTTATTTTAAGGGAACAAAAAAACCGGCTTTCAACCGGTTCCATGTGTTTTATTTATCTTCGAAAGTCCAGTATTCATCAACAATTTCAGTAGTTTTCTGATCCCAGTAGGCCGGTGAAACGCGTTTGCCGTCGGGAGTTTTCAGGCTCATTTCGTAAACAGCTATCACAGGGCTGAAAACAATGTCAGTAACACCAATGGTGAAAAGGGTAGGAGCGTCCTCGGTTTCTTTTTTATCTTCGGCAACCTGAACAACTAATTGATTGAATTCAAGAAGGTTTTTCAGAAATTCAACCCGTTTGGGAGTAGCTCCTTTTTCGACAAGCGTGCAACGAACACCGTTAATTTCTTCAATAATATGTTTTGCTTTAAGTGGCATAATTCAGCTTTGTTGGATTGATAAGTTGCTGTGAGTTATTAATTTACAATTGCAAAAGTTACCGTGTTGATAAATTCGTATAGCTGGCTCCAGAAGCCAAGAACGAAAATACCCAATGCACATACCAGCAGTCCGGCACGGGTCAGGGTATCGCTTTTAAAGAAAGCAATCGGGGTTTCACTTTTATTGATAAACATCGCTTTTATCACGAGCAGGTAATAGTACAATGAAATGGTAGCGTTGAGAACCGCGATAAATACCAGCCAGTAGTAACCGCCCGAAGCCGCTGAAGCAAAAAGGAAGAATTTTCCGAAGAATCCTGCAACCGGTGGAATTCCGGCAAGCGAAAACAAACTGAGCATCATCAGCAGCGTCAGCTTAGGATTGGTAGTATAGAGTCCGTCGTAATCGTCCATGCTTTCCTTGCCGGTTTTAGCCGAAATAGCTGAAATAACGCCGAAAGCTCCCAGATTCGAGAAAATATATACCAATACAAAATAAACCGTTGAAGTCATTCCCAGTTTATTGCCCCCGATAATACCGAGAAGAATAAACCCGGCCTGTGCAATACTCGAAAATGCCAGGAACCGCTTCATGTTTTTCTGCCTGAGGGCAAAAAGGTTACCAATCGTCATGGTCATTATGGCGACCAGGTATACAATATCTTTCCAGAGATAGGCAATGGAATGGAAAACGGTATACATCACCATGATCAGAATAAAGGCGGAAGCTCCTTTGGAAATTACTGAAAAATAAGAAGTTACATTAACCGGGGATCCCTCGTAGACATCAGCCGTCCAAAGGTGGAAAGGAACGAGTGAAATTTTAAATGCCATTCCTGTGAAAAAGAAAATGAATGCCAGTACCTGGAGAGGTGTATTCGAATAAAGCATTCCAACTGTATCGAAATAAATAGAACCTGTTGTTCCGTAAATCATCGAAAGTCCGAAAAGAAGTATGCCGGAAGAAAGCGCTGATGACAAAATAAGTTTGATACCTGCTTCAGCCGAGCGTGTCTGGTGGTGCGTGTAAGCTGCCAGGGCTGCCATCGGAATGGTTGCCAGTTCGAGACCAAGATAAAGCATCAGGAAATCACCTGAGGAAATCATAAAATTCATACCCACCAGTGTTGACCAGAGAAGTATATAAAATTCACTGATCTTCTCACTGTTCTCTTCTTTCTTCAACCAGGTTGAACTCTGAAGCAGTACAATAAAAACACCTACGTTCAAAATGTTTTTCATTAGGATGGTAAGTCCATCGGTATGATACATTCCACCGAAAAGAATACCCGTTTGTGTTGGCAGGAAACCAACCACCATGTGAATGAAAAACAGAGAAAGTGAAATCGGTATGATCAGCTGTTTCTGACTCTTTTTCAGGTTCATATCGATAATGAGAACCAATAACACCAGTGCCACCAGTATTAATTCGTGTCTCATTGTCAGGAAATCGTTTAAGCTCATATGCTGAGTATCTTAGTAATGATTAATGCTTTGTTTTAAAATAGTCTGGCTATATCTGCAACCCCGTTGATCTTTTCAACTATGGGTCCAAGACTGAAGTTTATCATGTCCGACAACCAGAGCGGAGCCATTCCAATAGCAGCAATGGCGAGTAACAGTGTAAGGGTTGAAAGCCTCTCATACCATACCGCATCTTTTAAATGCAGGAAGTGATCGTTTTTAATAGGTCCCAGGAGCAGTACTCCCACCACTCTTAAAATATAAACCGCTGTGATAACAATTGAAGATGCAGCTGTTATGGTCAGTATTCTGTGGAAAGTATCCGTGTGTTGGAAAGATCCGACGAAAATAGTCATTTCTGCAACAAAGCCGCTTAATCCCGGAAGACCTAAGGAAGCGAGACCTGCAATAACGTAAACAACTCCAAGGAATGGCATAACTTTCATCAGGCCGCCCATTTCGTTTATCATACGTGTATGCGTACGGCCATATATCATGCCGATGAGGGCAAAGAAAAGGGCTGTCATAAGTCCGTGTGAGATCATCTGGATAACAGCGCCGTTCAGGGCTGTTTCGTTCATCATAAGGATGGCGAAAAGTACCAGTCCGCAGTGACTAACTGATGAGTAAGCATTGATATATTTAAGATCTTTCTGGAAGATAGCTCCGAAAGCGCCATAAACTACGCTGATACCTGTTAAAATAAGAAATATCCAGGCTTGTTCATGAGCAGCTTCGGGCATCAGGAAAATAGCAACCCTGAAAGCACCGTAACCTCCCAGTTTCATCAATACGCCAGCATGAAGCATTGATACGGCAGTAGGAGCAGAAGCGTGACCATCCGGCGACCAGGTATGGAAAGGAAACAAAGCGCCAAGTATCCCGAATCCTACAAAGGTAAAAGGAAACAGGAAGCGTTGCATCTCAATAGGGATGGTATGCTTCGATATCTCCATAATGTTAAATGTGAGTGGCATTCCAGAAGCCGCGGAGTAAAAATAGATACCAAGCAGGCCAACCAGCAACAATGCGGAACCGGCCATCAGCATCAGGGTAAGTTTCATGGCTGAATATTCCTTTGGTCCTGTGCCCCAGATACCGATAAGCAGGTACATCGGGATTACAGCAACCTCGTAAAAAAGGAACAGGGTAAACAGATCGAGTGAAATAAAGAACCCGAAAACACCGGACGAAAGCAGGATAAGTGAGATAAAGAATTCCCTGTAAAGGTAATCCACCGACCAGGATGCAAAAATGCCTGCAAATACTACAATAGCTGTAAGGCCGATCATGGCAACCGAAATTCCGTCGACACCAATGGTATAGCGAATATTGAGTGTCGGGAACCATATCGAATCGTAATAAAACAGCATGGCTGCGGTGTTTCCTGCATGGCGTTCGGTCAGATAAAGGTATACCAGTATTCCGGCTAACACAAGTTGAATACCCATGCCGATGGCACTCACTACGCGGGTTTGCTTCATATTTTTGGTAAACATAATGGCAAAGACCGTTAGGACAGGTATCAGAACAAATAAGCTGAGTATATTCATATTGATTTCTTACTATTTTTAATTGTACTTTTTATAAACTTTTTCCGGGTATTACCACAGGTAAACAAAGATCAGCACCAGTGCAATCGCCCCGGTAACAAATACAAATCCATACTGCTGTAGTCTTCCTGATTGCATACCTTTTATCAGGTTTGAGGAATTCTCGATTACACGTGCAATTAAATTCATAAAACCGTCAACTATATGCCTGTCGAACCATGCTATAGGAGCTGAAATCTTATTGAAGATGATTTTCTTTGTAACGAAAAGATATACTTCGTCCATGTAAAATTTATGGTATGCCCATTTGTAGGTTTGACCGAAAAAACCTGCTAATCTATCCGGTAAGTCATTTGTTTTCAAATACATAACTGTTGCACCTCCAATTCCCAGCAAACCAATCAACACTGAAGGGATAGCTATGCTCCAATCGATATGCGATTCGAATGGCATTCCATCGGAAGTTACCAATGCGTGGAAAGGCAGGAACCCGGCAAATACAGCACCAAAAGCAAGGATCATCAATGGAATGGTCATTATATAAGGGGCTTCATGTGGAGTATGGTGGTAGTGTGTTGCTTTTCCCCAGAATATGCTGAAATACAGGCGGAACATATAGAATGCCGTTAAACCTGCAACAAGGTATTCAATAGAGAAAAGGATTTTATTATGATGCCATGCAGCTACCATTATTTCATCTTTACTGAAAAACCCTGAGAAAGGAGGAATCCCGGCAATAGTAATACAGGCAATAAGGAAAGTAGCATGAGTGATGGGAAGGTATTTGCGAAGTCCGCCCATGTCGCGCATATCATTGCTGTGAACCGCATGGATGATAGCTCCGGCACCAAGGAATAACAAAGATTTGAACATGGCATGCGTAAACAGGTGGAAGTTACCGGCCATAAAACCAAGTCCTTCTTCGCCGCCATACCCTGAAACTCCAAGTGCCAGCATCATATAACCGATCTGTGACATGGTTGAATACGCAAGGACACGTTTAATATCGGTTTGTGTACAAGCAATGACGGCTGCAAACAAGGATGAAAAGCCTCCCACCCATGCCACAACAGTCAGTGCATCAGGTGCTCCAAGTGCATATACAGGGAAAAGCCTTGCCACCAGGTAAACGCCGGCAACAACCATGGTTGCTGCGTGTATAAGCGCCGAAACAGGAGTAGGACCTTCCATGGCATCAGGCAGCCAGATGTGTAACGGGAACATCGCCGATTTACCGGCACCTCCCATAAAAATAAATATCATCGACCAGGTGAGTACCGACATTCCCATAAAAACAGCACCGCCTGCCTGTGTAATAGCCGGCCCGGTAGCACTTGTAAGTGTTTGAAAATCAAAAGTTCCTGTATTAAACGAAAGCATCAGTATCCCGATAAGGAAACCAAGGTCGGCAAAACGTGTAACGATAAAAGCTTTTTTGGATGCGGCAACGGCACTTGGTTTCTCGTAATAGAATCCGATCAAAAGAAAAGATGAAACACCCACCAGTTCCCAGAAAATGTACATCTGGAAAATATTGGTGGCTAAAACCAAACCAAGCATGGAAAAACTGAAGAGTGAAAGGAAAGAGAAAAAGCGGTGGTATCCACGTTCACCTTTCATATAACCTAAGCTGTAAATATGCACCATCAGCGAAACCGTTGTGATAACAACCAGCATCATTACTGAAATGGGATCGATTAAAACCCCGAGTTTAATGGTAAGTTTATCAGTAAGGTGAAGCCAGGTAATCTCAAAGGCTTTGAATGATTTGTACCCGGTTTCGGCAAGATGATCGGTCCAGAAATACCTGATGGCAGTGACATACGAAAGTATGGCTGCAATTCCTAATCCGGCAGTACCGATAAGCCCCGAAATAATGGGTTTCATTTTATGTCCTGTAATTCCGATGAGTATAAAAAACACAAAGGGAATCAGCGGAATGAGTAAAGTATACTTGTAATCAATCATATCTGCTTACTATGTCGGTGATTAATGCGTAAGATTAAAATTTCATTTCGTCAACATTATCAACATCAATGGACCTGAAATTGCGGTAGATATTGATGATGATGGCTATTGCAACAGCGGCTTCGGCAGCAGCAATGGCAATAATGATAAGAGTAAAGAAATGACCCTGAAGGTTTTGCGGGTATAAGTACCGGTTAAAAGCAACAAAGTTGATATTTACGGAGTTAAGAATCAACTCGATAGACATGAGCATGGTTATCAGGTTTTTACGGGTAAGAAACCCGTATATCCCGATGAAAAACATCAGGGTACTGATTATCAGGAAAGCCTGCAATGGTATGGTTCCGGTCATGAGATATATTTTGTTGATAGTGTAATTTTATTCAAATGTTGTTAATTCTGATCAGAAGTATCTAAGTATTAAGGTTAAACCTGTTTAGCAGCATTATTTTCTTTTGGGATAATGGTACCGTCTTTTTCTTTTCTTGCAACAATAATGGCTCCGATCAATGCTGCCAGTAAGAGGATTGAAATAACCTCGAAAGGAAGTGCAAATCCATCGCGGTTGTATGAGATAAGTGCATTTCCAACATCAGTTACAGTTGATGTCTGGGCGGGCTCCTGAGATGGGATGAACGTAAATTTCATAATGGTAATGAGGGTCAGCAACGCTCCTGCACCCACCGAAAGAGCTGATAATAAACTCTGTTTCCTGTCAGCCATTATTGCTTTCTCGCTGATATGACTGGTTAGCAAAACGGAGAAAATGATCAGTACCACAATACCACCGGCATATACGGTGAGCTGCACAGCGGCAAGGAAGGTGTATTCGAGCATAAAATAGATGGCGGCAGTTGAAATGAGTACAAAAAGCAGGTACACTGCGGCTCGCAGTATTTTCCGGCTCGTAACGGTGAGCACTGAAAAAATCAGGATCATTCCGGCCAGAAGGTAAAACATTACTTCACTATTCATCTTTGGTATATTTTTCAGTTAGTAAACTAAATGAGTGTCATTCAATTGTTTCAGAATTTCAATGTTTCAAAGTTTCAGGTCCCGGCTTATTCAATTTAGCCCATCACTATTCGTTATTCACTTTTCATTCTTTACTACTCTTTTATTCCGTCCATGATCTTCGATCCGGGTTGGTTGAGCACTTTCGTCATGGTTGTACGGTCCCAATGGGCATGTTCAAATGTCTGTGCCATCACAATAGCATCCGATGGACATGTTTTTATACAAAGGTTGCAAAACGTGCACATAGCCAGGTGATAAATGTGCTGATCGATCACCCGTTTCTTTTTACCTTCTTCATTCACAATGCTTTTGGAAATAATCTCGATTGAACCGTTCGGACAGTTAATTTCACAAATCCCGCAGCCGGTGCATTTATGTTCGTTGTTTTCGTTATGAGGCATAACCACTTCACCTCTGAAACGTTCAAACATCACGAGCGTTTCGCGGTTTTCGGGATATTGCTGGGTAACATTGTTCCAGGGAGTGAAGAAATACTTCGCGGTAACTTTCATCCCGGTAAGCAAACTCCAGATGGCGCTAAAAATTTCTTTTATATATGCGATGAATGATCTCATTCGTTCAGATTTTTAATTTATAAGTCTCCGGATTTTTAATTTCGGAAACGAACATTATCTATTACTCTTCTATATTAATCGGTTTACTTTTCACTCTTGCAGTGTCATACAACTGGGGTGTACACACACTATTCACTATTCGTTATTCACTTTTCACTTATTTACCAATGCCACCCTAATAAAACCATGGTTGCCATCAAAAGGATGTTGAACAGGTTAATCGGCAGCAGGTATTTCCATTCGAGGGTGAGGATCTGGTCGATACGAAGGCGGGGGAAAGTCCATTTAAACCACATGATCAGGAAAATTATTCCAAATACTTTCATAAAGAACCAGATGATTCCGGGGATAAAGTCCATCACATTGTTAAATCCTTCCCAGGCTCCGAAGTGGAATGGCATCCAGCCACCCAGGAAAACAATGGTCGCCATGGCAGCCACGATAAAGAGGTTGATATATTCAGCCAGGAAGAAGAACGCGAATTTGATACCGGAATATTCCGTGTGGAAACCTGCCGTAAGTTCTGATTCGGCTTCAGCAAGGTCGAAAGGACCGCGGTTGGTTTCGGCTGTTCCGGCCACTACAAAAACAACGAATGCTATAAATGCAGGAATGTGTCCTTTAAAAAGAAACCAGCCACCGCGCTGTAATTCAACAATTTCGGAAACCTGCATGGTTCCTGCCAGGATAACCATGGTAATAAGCGACATCCCGACCGAAAGCTCGTAACTCACAATCTGTGCGCCGCTCCGCATACCGCCGATAAGCGAATATTTATTGTTACTGGCCCAACCTGCTAGCAAAACCCCGATTACTCCAACCGATGAAACTGCTGTTACAAAGAAAATGCCGATATCGAAATCGAGTGCCTGTAAACCCGGGGCAAATGGAATCACCGAAATGGTAAGGAAAGGAACAATAATTACAATGAAAGGCGCCAGGTTGTACAGGAATTTATCCACGCTTTTGGGTGTGATCAGCTCCTTCATCAGCAACTTGATAAAGTCGGCGATAGTTTGGATCAATCCCCATGGACCTACCCGCATAGGACCAAGGCGTTGCTGAAAAGCAGCACATACTTTGCGTTCAACATATACCAGCAGCAATCCGAAAACCGCTATGAACAAAAGGTACAGCACACCAATTATTGTCCATTCAATGATTGTGGTAAGTAAAGGAGAGACGTTTTCACTCAAACCCTGGTGAATGGATTGGGTGAGAGGTGTAAAATCGTATTTTTCGAATGCCATTCTTAAATGGGTTTATCAGATTTTTATCGTATTCAGTTCTTCAGTTGACTTATTCGTTCAATAGTTCAAAGGGTCAATGCTTCGCGTTCCTGCTTTGTCGTTCCTCCTCGCAGTGACGGCTGTGGCGTTCCTGCTTCATTGTATCTCCTCGCAGTGACGGCTTCGCGTTCAAAAGTTTAATTTCAATGGGTTTACATCAAACTCTTCAAACAATTTAAACTCTTCAAGCCATTCATTATTCACTATTTTCCAGTGTCCGACACCCTGCGGGTGTGCAGACACTTTTCCCCTTACTACCTGTCAATATCGGGAATTACAAGGTCGAATGTTGCCATAATTGCCACAAGGTCAGCTATTTTCCATCCTTTGGCAATATGATTTATTGCAAAAAGATTTGAGAAACCCGGTGAGCGGAATTTTACGCGGTATGGATTTTTCTTCCCGTCACTTACAACATAAACACCAAATTCACCACGGGCAGTTTCGACACGCTGGTAATATTCGCCTTCAGGAAGCTTGATAACGCCTTTCATTTTGACTGCATAATCACCTTCCGGGATGTTATCAATAAGTTGGTCAATGATGTCCAGGGATTCGCGCATTTCGTCCATCCTCAGTGTCCAGCGTGTGAATGAGTCGCCGGCGGTACCAAGTTTTTCGTCGAATTTAATATACGGATAAGCGCTGTACGGATGATGCTTGCGCACATCGCAGCTAAACCCTGAGGCGCGGCCGGTGGGTCCTGTAACTCCAAACGCAATGGCATCTTCCTTTGTTAAAACACCAACTCCTTTGGTACGATTCTGGAAAATGATGTTACCGGTAAGCAACTTATCGTATTCGGGCAGTATTTTTCTGAATTTCTTTACAAACGCTTTAACTCTGTTCTGGAAATTAGGATGTATATCAAACATCACGCCTCCGGGAACAGTATAATTCAGTGTGAGACGGGCGCCGCAGGTTTCTTCGAAAATATCAAGAATATCTTCGCGGTCGCGCAGGCCGTAAAAGAAAGCGGTAAGCGCACCCAGGTCCATTCCCGAAGCGCACCACCACAACTGGTGCGAAGCCAGACGCTGCAGTTCGTTAAAAATGGTGCGGATGTATTTTACACGTTCGGGGACTTCGACTTGTAACGCATTCTCAACCAGCAGGGCTACTGCTTCGTTGTTCATGTGCGACGACAGGTAATCCATGCGATCCGTAAGATGAGGAATCTGTGTATACGAAAGAGCCTCGGTCATTTTTTCGATGCCGCTGTGGATATAGCCGATATGAGGTTCCACGTTGTGGACAATTTCGCCTTCCAGTTTGAGCAGCAGTCGCAGAACACCGTGTGTACTAGGGTGTTGCGGGCCCATGTTAACAAGATACTCGTCAGTTTTTATCTCGTCGGTGGTAATTATTTTTTCAATGATTTCGGCCATAACTATCTTTCTACAACATGAATATCATCCTTAAAATCTTTGCGGAGCGGAAAACCCCAGGTTTCGTCGAGGAACAAGCGGCGAAGATCAGGATGGTTATTAAATGTAATTCCCAGTAAATCGTAGATTTCTCTTTCATGAAATTCGGCCGTAGGCCAAATATCTGTAACCGTATCCAAAGCAGGCGTTTCCCTGTTTTCGGTATTCACTTTTACAACAAGGAAATGCTTATAAGTGGTTGATTCGAGGTGGTATACAACCTGAATGAATTCCGGGTAATCAACTCCCGACTGGCACACCAGGTAATCCAACGCCAGGCTGGTATCGGATTTGATATTTTGCATAAACGCATGCAGTTTGTCGTGGGCAACAGTTATTTCAGGGTACTGTATGCCTTGTTTCACGACTGCATCCGGATTTGCAGATGTAAGTTGTTCGATAAGTAGTTCGTTTGTCATGGCCTGATTGGTTTCGGATTGGGCGGGAGAGCTAAGTAAGTTTCGTTTCCGAAAGATTGCAACACGTTGTGTCTACTGTTGCTGTTCCGCTTTATTCCCTATTTCCTTTTACCTTATTTCTTAATCTGCGTTTTAAAGTTTTTCTCCCTCTTTATTTTTTTCTGCAACTGCAGGAAAGCATAAAGCAGCGCTTCGGGACGCGGCGGGCAGCCCGGCACATAAATGTCGACAGGAATCACGTGATCGGCTCCTTTAACAATGGAGTATGAGTTGTAATAGAAAGGACCGCCGGAAACGGCGCATGCACCCATTGCTATTACGTATTTCGGATCAGCGATCTGGTCGTATAAACGTTTCAGAACAGGAGCCATTTTGTAGTTTATGGATCCTGAAATAATGATCATATCAGCCTGCCGGGGTGTTGCACGTGCTACTTCGTAACCGAAACGTGCCATATCGTGGCGTGAAGCACCGACAGCCATAAATTCAATGGCACAGCAACGTGTTCCGAAAGTAAGTGGCCAAACTGAATTGGATCTTGCCCAGTTAACAAGCGCATCCAGTTGTGTGAGTATGATACTGCCTCCCTCGTATTGTTCGAGGATAGGGAAGTCGTTCTTTTCGAATTCTTTTTTTGTGGTTATTCCCATTTTAATGCATGTTTTTTCCAGCCGTACAACAGACCGAGACCTAAAATGAAGAAGAAAATAAGTATTTCAATATATGCTGTGATCCCTCCGTTTTTCATTACCACTGCCCAGGGAAAAACAAAAACGGTTTCCACATCGAAAATCAGGAAGATGATGGCAAAAAGGTAATAGCCCACAGTATATTGCAGCCAGGAACCACCAATGGTCTCAATTCCGCATTCGTAAGGTTCAAATTTTGCTGGGTTGTAGGATGTTGGTGGTACAAAACTGGAGAAAAGCATTGCTCCCCCCACTAGAACCACGGCAACGATAAAAAAAAGTACGAGAGCGCTACTGTCCATAAATAACTTTTTTATTCCGGTTTAGAGGGCGCAAAAGTATAGAATTGTTCCTATTATATATGTAATATTTTTTATATGGAAGCAATTTAGAATTTCTCTAAATTAATTTTATGCCTTTATAGATTATTATATTAATTCATAACATGCAGATAATGAATTGATAATAGAATACATTTATACGCCTGAGAGAACGATTTGTTGAGATGTTTTTTCCGTAGATCACTGAAAAAAGTTATTAACCATAAAATGTTGATATCGTGGTAGCGGTGTGGTTGATTCTTTTTTTCAGCGGGAGTTAAAGTTGAGGGTTTTCCCGGATTTTACACTTTTAGTACTTCGCCTTCACTCTTCGCTATTACCACAGCACCGCAGCTGTCACTCCATACATTGGTTGCCGTACGGAACATATCGAGGATGCGGTCCACAGCCAGTATCAGCCCGACTCCTTCGAGCGGCAGACCCACAGCAGACAGAATAATTGTGATCATAACAAGCCCTGCCATAGGTATTCCTGCAGCGCCAATGGAAGCCAGTATGGAGGTGATAACAATTATCAGCTGCTGTGCGAAACCAAGTTCAAAACCATAGGCTTGTGCGATAAACATTACTGCTACACATTCGTAAAGCGCGGTGCCATCCATATTTATGGTTGCTCCCAGTGGCAGGATGAAGCTTGAAATTTTGTTTGAAACCCCGTCGTTTTCTTCAACCGATTGCATAGTAAGCGGGAGAGTAGCATTGGAGGAAGAAGTGGAAAACGCTGTAAGCAAGGCGGTTTTAACTGCCTGAAAATGCAATAAGGGATTCACCTTGCCTATAAAGCGGGCGATTATTGGGAGTGTTATTAATGCATGAATCGCCAATCCTGAAATTACTACCAGCATATAAGTGCCCATGCTCCTGACAAGTGCACCCAGATCCTCCTGTTCCGATACTTTTTCGGCAACCAACCCAAAGATGCCGAAAGGGGTGAAGCGAATAATAAACATCGTTATTTTCATCATTACGTCAAATACAGCGTTGAAAAAGCCGGTGAGTATTTCGCGGGGCTTTTTGCTTACCTGTGTGATGAAAAAACCAAAGATCAGTGCAAAGAAAATTATCGATAACATCCCATTGTTTTGTGCCATAGAGGAGAAAATGTTATCGGGAATAATATGGATAAGGGTATCCTTGAACGAATGCTCTGCAAGGCTTATCCCGGCATTTTGAGAAAGGTTGAGATCGGCACCCACCCCGGGCTTTACCAGGTTAACAAGCACAAGTCCGGTAAGGATGGCAAGGGTGCTGGTCGATAAGTAATAGAGAATGGTTTTCATGCCCAGCCGGCCAAGGTCTGCCACATTTCCAATATTTGCTACACCGGAAATGATGGAGCTGATAACCAGAGGGATAATGATCATCTGCAAAGCACGCAGAAAAATAGTTCCCATCCAGCTTACATAGCCTGTATAGTCCGGAAAATAAATTCCAAAAATAACAGCCAGGATAATGGCAATAAAGATTTGCCAGTGTAAAGGGATTCGTTTCATCCTTTCAAAATTGCCAAAATATTGTGAAATAGATCAAGCTGATAAATTTTTGATCCTAAAGTATCAAATATCAGAGCAGTTTATTCCTGAAGAAATCTATGGTTCGTTTCCAGGCCAGGTTTGCTGCCGCTTCGTCGTAACGGGGAGTTGTATTGTTATGAAAGCCGTGGTTAACACCTTCATAAATATAAGCGATATAATCGATGTGGTTGTGCTTAAGTGCGTCTTCGTAGGCCGGCCATCCTTCATTTACCCTTTTGTCGAGGCCTGCATAATGAAGCATCAAAGGAGTTTTTATTTTTGCTGTATCCTCAGCAGATGGCTGTCCGCCATAAAATGGTACAGCAGCGGATAAGGAAGGAATTTTAACCGCCATCATATTTGCTATCCAGCCGCCAAAGCAAAACCCTACAACCCCGACTTTGCCAGTGCAATCTTCGTGAGAAGCCAGGTATTTGTAGGCTGCAATAAAGTCTTCAAGCATTTCATTGGGATCACGTTTGCTCTGCATGGCTCTTCCATCGTCGTCGTTGCCCGGATAACCACCAAGCGGAGTAAGTACATCCGGAGCCAGGGTTATAAATCCTTCGAGTGCTGCTCTTCGCCCTACATCCTCAATATATGGATTGAGTCCCCGGTTCTCGTGAACAACAATTATTCCCGGTAATTTAGTTTTTGCTTCAACCGGTTTAGACAAAAGGCCCTTAATGCTTCCACCGCCTTTGGGCGAATTATAATTGATAAATGAGGATTTCAACCTGGAATCATCCGGCTTGATTATTACAGAATGAACATAGTCGGGCATAATAAAACTCAGAAGTGATGGCAGGGTAATGCCAGCTACTGCAAAAAGTGACAGTTTTTCAAGAAATTGCCTTCTTTCCAGTTTGTTATGTGCATAAGCATCATATAAATCGAAGACTTCCTGGCTGATATCTGCTTTTTTTAGCTTTTTCATATTCTTTCAATCAATTACTGATTAATAATATTTTCAACTGCTTTACAGTGCCTTGTTCTGAAACATCCTGTTTAAAGGATAAAATCCAAAGGAATTGTAAAGTTAGTAATTTCAGATCGAATTAAGAAGTATAACTTTTGAAAACCAGACGGAAAGCAGGTTTGCACTGATATTTGTTCCGGATTTTTCAGAATATTGATAACCGGGTATTTGTAGTAAACAACTCGAGGAATTTTAGCCCACGGTATGAATTTCCTTTTTCATTTAGTCTGGGGCTCCATACACTGATGCAAAACTCATTGGGCTGTATGGCAATTATTCCCCCGCCTACACCGGATTTTCCTGGAAGACCAACCTTAAATGCAAATTCCCCTGATTCGTCGTAAAAGCCACAGGTCAGCAAAAGGGCATTTATTCTTTTAGTTTGACTTGCGTTCAGGATGGACTTATTGTCGGATAATTTTGTCCCCCCGTTTGCCAGAAATAAAAATGTACGGGTTAGCTCCATGCAATTCATCTCAAGGGAACATAGCTTGAAATAGAAATCCAAAACCCGGGATGGTTCGTTTTTAATGTTGCCAAATGATTTAATAAAATTACATAATGCCACATTGCGGTATCCGGCCGACTTTTCTGAATCGGCAATCTTCTGTGAATAATTCAATAAGGGGTTGTCAGAAACATCCCTGACGAAATTTAAAAACTCTTCTTCTGGATTCCGGAAATGGCTGATCAGCATATCGCAGATTACCATCGCGCCCGAATTTATAAATGGATTTCTTGGTATCCCTTTGTCGTTTTCTAACTGAATCAGTGAATTGAAAGCGGTGCCGGCAGGCTCAACACCCAGTCTTTCCCATATCGTTTCTCCATGTATTTTAAAGGCCAGGCAAAGCGAAAGTACTTTTGCAATACTCTGAATGGAGAATTTGTCGGTATAGTTCCCGATGCCGAAGTCTTCATTTTGTATGCTTGTTAAGTGGATTGCAAAACTCTCCGCATTCACCGTGGCTAATTCGGGGATATAACTCGCCAGTTGTCCTTTGTTATCCTCATTAATTACCGAATTATAGCCTTGCTCTATAATTTCTTTTATTTCGTTGTAATCCATAGGTAGAGTTTCTTCGCTTTGAAAGAATTGAAATTAACGTATATAAAGCAAGAATTCCGGTTTGGCTGGCTATGCAGTTTCTCATGGTGAATGAACCCTTCGAAACCGTTAGATAAATTCTATAATAATCTTAATTACTAAAGATTCAAATGGATTCCGGCATCCTTGTTAGCGGTTTCAAATGTACAATTAACCGGAATAAATCTGATGCAAATACAACAAATACCTTTCCTGTATTATCCAACAGTTTGATGTTAATTTGATCTGAAAGAAAATAAGGAATAACCGGCGTGTGGCGGGTGACAGCCGCCGGGCAGGATTTTAGGTAACTATAATTCAAATTATAGGGGTATGGTTTATGCTCCGGCGTATTATCAGCAAGCAATGCAGGATAGTCAAACATCCGGGATATGATTGACGTGTGTACAAACCCATACCTGTTTACTCAGGAGATATGACCAACCGCGTTTTGCGGCAACCGGGTCAAAAACAATCCCAAACCTGAGCCAGCCGGAAATGGCAGTTTGCGATCACTTCTTCGAGAATCGTAGAATCTTTGGTTTCACCAGACTATCGAAATCCTTGTATTTCATTTTAAACAGCAGGGTATGCGAGCAGGCGTTAAAAGCAAATTCTTCGTCCTCGGCCAGACTTTCGGCCACGTAAACATCAAGGCCGTATAAATTGCCAAAGGGAGGCATGGCGCCTACATCGCAGTCGGGAAACTTGGTCTTGAATTCGTATTCGTGCGCAATTTCAACCTTGTCGGCCCTGGTGGCTATTTTAAGCTGCTCCATGTCGATGCGGTAGGTGGCCGGCAAAACAGCCATTGCCATTTTACCATCAATTCGTACAATCACCGATTTGGCAACTTCTTTTCCGCGGATATGCGCACTGGCTGCTACGGTTTGAGCTGTGAAAGCCCGGGAATGACTGATCGTAATGTATTCAACATTATGCAAGTCGAGGTACTCTTTCAATGTGCTGATGGGCATGATAACCTCCTTTTTAAATGTTCGGGTAAAACAATTATTTCAGGTTAAGCATATGGAGAAAGCCTGGCAGATGCAGGTTTGATCGAATTCGGGTTTATACTTGCCGGTTAAAATTCAAATCACACAAATATAAGCATTTAAATGGGGTTAAACAAGCCCCACCAACAACAATTTGCATGGTTTAATTAAATAAAGAAAAAAGTAAAGTGTGAAGGTTTATTTTTAAACAACATTATAGCAATCGCTTTTTGGCCAGTGTGTTCATTACTTTTTCCCGGACAGGTCCAAATGATTACAAATATCAGTACATCCGGCTTTCAATTCTGTGTGTTTATCAGTGTCTTTTCAAATTTAGTAATATAGATTCCATCTGCAATTTCAATATCTCTTACTCTGAGGAATCCTTTTTTGAGGTATAGACTAACAGCAGGAATGTTTTCCATACCTGTACTTACCAATACTTTCTTCGTACGTGTACTGATATTAAGTACAAAATCGACCAGACTGTCTGCAATACCTCTCCGGAAATAATCCGGATGTATTGCCAGCCTGTAAATATCAATTAAAGTGTCAGTTTGTTTAAACGAAATAATTCCAGCTAATCTGTCTTCTGAATAAAAGCCATAAAAAAGTTCATCGCAGCTTTGCAAACTGTCAATCGAATCGTTTAAAGGAGGAATATCATAAAAATTGATCATCCTTGCTTCAATGTTATATGAGACCTGTTGGATTTCCAGAACCATGCCAGCAATGTTACTATTTTTAAGATCAAGTTTTTTAATCACATTCATTCATCCTTTCTGTAAGCTGGCTGTTTATCAATCTCATCAAAAGTATCAATATAATTGTGAATTCAACTATAGTAATTATTTTCAAAATAAGTTCCTCAAAAATATATCTGTTTTAAGTGTGCTTTTTTTAACTTTTGCATGATCAAAAGTTGAGCAACTTAGCGAAGCGATCTCATGCACACTTATAAAAAACAAGCAATTTGTGCATAAAAATCTAGACTTTATATAATTTCAGTTTATTTCATGTGTCATTGCTTATTTTTTATAGGTCACATGGATTACGCCATGATTAAGAAATAATTGCTAATTAATACATTCCTGGCAATCATGGCTAATTCTATGTCAGGTTTTTTGCCACGCCACGCAAGCCGTTCGCTT
>JBBQSY010000033.1:0-31658 GCA_038213495.1 Bacteroidales bacterium | reverse complement strand
ACCCCTGACCCCTAAAGGGGAATGCATTGAAAACCAATAAATTGGACTAAGTCCCCTTTAGGGGATTTAGGGGTAAAAGACTTTTCGGAGCAGACTCAAGATTGAAATTACAAATATTGGTTACCAGGAAGTCCATTAAGTTTTTTTACCCGTGAAGGCATAACTGTACGGTACATATTAGCTAAATATTATGCTTGATTCATATTAGTAACAAATTACCTTTGTTAAAACATACCTGGTCCTTGAGTTATCCGGCAATTAAGTTTCATTTTGTTAAAAATTGCTCGAAACCAAGGCCCATTAACATTTTTTAACAGCCATAATCAAGGCTGGAGCAATGCCAGTTTTTACTTTTGCACATCGTAATTAATGTTTAAGTTATGTTAGAAAGCAATATCAGTGAATTAAACGAGAAGATACAACGCGAGAGTGCATTTGTCGACATACTTACACTCGAGATGCACCGGGTGATTGTTGGCCAGAAACAGATGATTGAAAGATTGATCATAGGATTACTTTCGAACGGGCATATTTTACTTGAAGGGGTTCCCGGGCTTGCAAAAACCCTTGCCATTAAATCGCTTGCCAATTCTATCGATCTGAGTTTTAGCCGCATACAGTTTACGCCGGACCTGCTTCCGGCCGATGTAGTTGGAACTATGATTTACAGTCAGCGCAGCGAAGAATTTATGGTTCGGAAAGGCCCGGTTTTTGCCAATTTTATTCTTGCCGACGAAATTAACAGGTCGCCTGCCAAAGTTCAGAGCGCCTTACTCGAAGCCATGCAGGAAAAACAGGTTACCATCGGGGATAAAACCTATCCCCTCCCCGATCCGTTCCTTGTACTTGCCACGCAAAATCCTATTGAGCAGGAAGGTACCTACCCTTTGCCTGAAGCACAGGTGGATCGTTTTATGCTTAAGCTTGTAATTACTTACCCATCGAAACAGGAAGAAAAACTGATTTTGCGTCAGAATATCAACAACGAGGTACTCTCGACCCGTAAAATTCTGAAACCTGCTGATATTCAGCGTGCCAGGGAAATTGTAAAAGAAGTTTACCTCGACGAAAAAATTGAAAATTATATAACAGATATCGTATTTGCCAGCAGGTTTCCTGCCGATTACAACCTCAAAAAGTTTAAAGATCTGATCCGGTACGGTGCATCACCCCGGGCCAGCATTTTTCTGGCAATGGCTGCCAAAGCGCTGGCATTTATAAAACGGCGGGGATATGTAATCCCTGAGGATGTAAGGGCAGTTGCTCATGATGTATTACGTCACCGTATAGGTCTTACTTACGAGGCCGAAGCAGAAAATATCAGCACCGAAGATATAATCAACGAGATTCTCAATTCCGTTGAAGTACCTTAAAAAATTGCTTCCGGTGAGTTGAGTCTGCTCATTTGAAAGGTAAAGATGCTCAAAAAAGCACTGAACAGGCAACAACGCTTTAAGATATAATCAGTTCGCAAGTAAAGCATGTAGTATCTGAATCTGAAAAATCGTTGGCAGCATTCTAAAAATAACATCCCGGATGTACCTTTCGATTGGTAATACTTTTACTAGTAAACGAGGATAAATAAAAACAAAACACTGTGGAACCCGCTGAGATTCTTAAAAAAGTCAGACGTATAGAGATCAAGACCAGGGGCTTGTCGCGAAATATATTTTCGGGGCATTATCACAGTGCTTTCAAAGGGCGTGGTATGGCATTCAGCGAAGTACGCGAATACCAGTTTGGAGATGATATCAGGAACATCGACTGGAATGTCACTGCAAGGTTTCATACGCCATACCTCAAAATATTTGACGAAGAACGCGAGCTGAAAGTCATGCTACTGATTGATGTGAGCGGCTCGAACGAATTTGGCACAAAGGGTTCATTTAAAGAGGATCTGATGACTGAGATAGCCGCGGTTCTGGCTTTTTCGGCCATACAAAACAATGATAAGGTCGGCGTGATCTTTTTCAGCGACAAGATTGAGAAATTTATTCCTCCTAAAAAAGGAACTTCACATATACTCAGGATAATTCGCGAACTCATTGATTTTAAGCCGGAAAGCCAGGGTACTGATTTATCAGAGGCTTTGCGATTCCTGACTAATGCCATTAAAAAACGCTGCACTACTTTTATCATTTCCGATTTTATGGACCACTCGTTCGAACCGGCAATAAAAATAGCTTCCGGCAAACATGACCTTGTCGCTATCCGGGTTTACGATGCAAGAGAAGCCGAACTTCCGGCAATTGGGATGATGGAAGCATACGACAAAGAAACAGAGGGCAGAGTATGGGTAGATACTTCGAGTAAAAAAGTGCGAGATACTTACAGCCAATGGTGGAAAAATCATGAAAAAATAATAGACGGGATATTTAAAAGATCAGGGATCGACACGGCGGGCATAATTACCGGTCAGGACTACGTAAAACCACTGATGAAACTATTTACACTTCGCGAGATGCGGCAATAAAAGATGAGGATGACTGCGAATTTTAACTTCAGGCATATTTTCATATCCGGCCTTGTGCTTATTGTTACTGCTTTTCCAACAACGAAAGTGCATCCGCAAAAGGCTGTCCTGAGCCTGGATACTTCTTCGATCAGGATTGGGGAGAGGGTGCAACTCCGTTTAAATGCTACATTTCCAAAAACAGCTACCATATATTGGCCTGCCATTGCTGATACACTTACCGCTGCTGTTGAAGTTGCTTCAAAATCGAAAGTCGATACCAATGGAACCAGCAGGAAAGATTTCGTGAACTATAATCAAACCATTATAATAACATCTTTTGATACCGGGTTTCACTATATACAGCCTTTCACAATCCTTTATGCCTATGCGGGTGATACAACCAGGCATGAGCTGCTGTCGGAAGGCGTGTATCTCAAAGTCAGGACTGTGGAAGTGGACACCACCCGGGCGATACGCGACATTAAAGGCCCGATACAGGCACCATTAACATTTGCAGAGCTTACCCCTTACCTAGGAGGAGCAACTGCTGTTGGCCTGCTTATAGGCCTGGTATGGTACTATTTCTGGCGAAAAAGAATAAACAAACCGCTTTTCCCGGTCATAACCAGGGCGCAGGGTCCTCCATGGGAAACCGCTTTGCAAAACCTCGTTTTATTGGAGGATAAAAAACTCTGGCAAAACGGGAAAATCAAAGAATATTATTCGGAATTAACTGACATAATAAGGCATTATCTGAATCAACAGCATGGCATTGAAGCTATGGAAATGATAACTTCGGAGATACTTGAAGCATTTGATTCAACCGGGCTGCCTCCTGATTCACGATCGATACTCAATACCATACTGATACAGGCTGATTATGCTAAATTTGCCAAAGCAGTACCGCTGCGTAATGAAAATGAACTGAGCATGACTTTATCGCGGCAGTTTATTGCAGAAACCAAACCGGTTCCTGTTGTGAACGAATCTAAATCACCCGAGAATACTACTATACAAACACCTGAACCCGAAATAAAAGCATGATAACCAGACTTCACTTTGCCGATCCGGAATATTTATGGCTGCTGTTGCTTATACTGGCAGCCATAGCCTGGTATTGGTATAAATTGAGGCACTACTCCGTTCCCATGCAGTTGTCCTCGACAGAGGTCTTTAAACTTGCACCAATAGGATGGAAACATTATACCCGGCACGGCCTTTTCGGGCTTCGTATGCTGGCGGTAGGACTGCTGATCCTTGCCCTTGCCAGGCCCCAGACGAATATGAACCGCCAGGACATAAGTGTTGAAGGAATTGATATCATGCTTGCAACGGATATATCAAGCACCATGCTTGCCGAAGATCTGCGCCCCAACAGGCTCGAAGCCGCCAAAGAAGTTGCTGTCGAATTTATCAGCAGCCGGCCCGACGATCGTATTGGATTGGTTGTTTTCAGCGGCGAAAGCTTTACGCAATGCCCGCTTACAACAAATCATGCCTTACTGATCAACCTGTATAAAGACATCAATTTTGGAATGATAGACGACGGAACCGCCATCGGCGACGGACTTGCCACAGCCGTTAACAGGCTGAAAGAAAGTAAGACCCGTAGCAAGGTAATAATCCTGCTTACCGATGGCATAAACAATATGGGCTCAATCGACCCTCAATCGGCAGCCGAGATTGCAGAATTATATGGCATCAGGATTTATACGATTGGAGTCGGAACGATGGGGACTGCCCTGTTCCCGGTTCGGACACAGTTCGGAATGCAATATCAAAGGATGGAAGTAAAAATAGATGAGGCTTTGCTGCAGAAAATATCGGCACTTACCAACGGGAAATATTTCAGGGCGACCAACCGTCAAAAGCTTCAGGAAGTTTACAAAGAAATTGACCGGCTCGAAAAATCGAAGATCGACGTAACCGAATTCAATCGCAAAAAGGAAGAATTCCTGCCTTTTGTAATCTTAGCCCTGATATTGATGAGTCTTGAATTTGTCCTGCGCTTTGCTGTATTAAAACTTGTACCTTAACTTATAAATAAATACTATGTTTCGTTTGGCACATCCGCAATTTCTTTACCTGCTGCTGCTTGTTCCGCTGCTGGTGCTGCTGTTTGTGTATGCCCGCTACCGGAAAAAGAAAGCCCTGGCTACCTTCGGGGATTTGAATCTCGTAATGCGGCTGCTGCCTGAATTTTCGGGTTCCCGCGAAATTCTGAAATTTATTATCTGGACAGTAGCCTGGACATTAATTGTTATTGGTATGGCTGATCCGCAAACCGGGTCGAAACTTGAAAAAATAAAGCGTAAAGGAGTTGATATGGTTTTCGCCCTTGATGTTTCGAACAGTATGCTGGCACAGGATATTACTCCAAACAGGCTGGAACGTGCCAAACAGGCAATTATCCACCTGCTGGGCAAACTGGAGAACGACAGGATAGGTCTGGTAATATTTGCAGGTAAATCATATATACAGATGCCCCTTACCACCGATTATTCTGCAACAAGGCTTTTCCTGTCTAATATATCTCCCGGTATGGTTCCTGTACAAGGCACAGCCATTGGCGATGCAATTGAGACCAGTGCGTCCATTTTTGGAAATACCAAACAAAGCAAGGCCATCATTATTATAACCGATGGAGAGAATCATGAAGATAATGCGGTTGCGGCAGCGCAATCTGTCGCCGGAAAAGGCATCAGGGTTTATACCATCGGAATTGGATTACCCGAAGGGGCACCGATCCCCGTTTACAGCGGAAACACCCAGATAGGATATAAAAAAGATGCGTCAGGAATAACGGTAATAACCAGGATTAATGAACCTATGCTCCAGGACATTGCCAAAGCCGGGAAAGGAATTTTTGTGAGGGCTAACAATTCTCAGTCAGGAGTTCAGGAAGTATTTGACCAGATTAACAAGTTGGAAAAAGCAGAATACAACGAAGCCTTCTTCTCCGATTACGAGGACAGGTTCCAATTCTTTATCCTGGCTGCACTAATTCTTATTTTGAGCGAAGTACTGATTGCCGACCGCAAAGGAAGGCTCTCCGGCAAAATTAAATTATTCAAATCCAAATCCAATACTAATTGATGAAAAGCATTCTGATCATACTTATACTTTTATCTACAGGCATTGTAATCGCGCAACCGGCCCAGAAACTGGTACGTTCGGGTAATAATGAATATAAAAACGGGCATTTCAAGGATGCTGAAATAGACTATCGCAAAGCGCTCACAAAATCACCAAACTCTCAGAAAGCTACATTTAACCTGGGGAATTCACTTTACAAACAACAAAACTTTGATGAAGCATCAGCGCAGTACCTGAAGCTTGCCCAAAGTGAAGACAAAGAAACTCCCAAAGCAAAGGTTTTCTACAACCTGGGAAACTCCCTGCTCGAAAATAAAAAATACAAGGAAAGCATTGACGCTTATAAAAATGCACTCCGACAAAATCCGAAAGATGAAGATACACGTTACAATCTTTCGTATGCAATGACAAAACTGCAGCAGCAAAAGAGACAGCAGCAGGATAAAAAAGAACAACAAAAGGAGAAACAGCAGCAACAGCAGCAACAAAAGCAGCAACAGCAACCCAAACCTAATATGTCGAAACAGGATGCCAATCGTATGCTTAATGCCATGAATAACAACGAAAAACGAACTCTTGATAAAACAAAAAACAAACAAAATAAAATTACTGCAAGCCAGCCTGAAAAGGATTGGTAGATATACAAAGAAGGATAAGCAGAAGACACTGAACATCTGAAATCGAGTGGAATGAAAACAAGAAGCTGTAAATAAATTTGTAATGCACAGTTCGAAGTCCGGACTGAAATAAAACGATTAAATGAATTCGAAACTGATACTTTTATTCCTGTTAGCAATACCTGGCCTTCTTCCGGCCCAGGAAATCAGTTTTTCGTCCCAGGCGCCCAAACAGGTATATGTCGGTCAGCAATTTCAACTCACCTTCACAATAAATGCTGAGGGCTCAAACTTCATGAGCCCCGAAATAAACAACTTCGATATACTGAGTGGTCCGATTGTATCGAGTGGTCAGAATATAATGAATGTAAACGGCAAACTTGAATATTCGAGTTCCATGTCGTACACATTTATTCTCGTAGCCGGCAAAGCCGGAACTTTCACCATTCCACAGGCAATAATTACTGTGAAAGGCAAACGCTATTTGTCCAATACGGCTACAATCCAGGTACTTTCCCAAAGTCAGCGGCAGGCACCACAGCAGAGCCAGGGAAACAACCAGCCACAGGCAAAAGAGCAGGAACCACTCAAGGACGATATCGGCAACGATATTTTTCTCAAGGCCGTAATTAATAAAACCAATCCATACCAGGGTGAACTTGTAACGGTTACTTATAAGTTATATACTCCCACCAACCGTTTACAGATAGATGCGCCCGAAAAGATTCCTTCTTATCCCGGGTTCTGGGCACAGGATCTGCTTAAAGATGCCACACAATATCCGCAATACACTGAAAATCTGAACGGGAAAAAGTACATTGTAGCCGAACTCCGTAAAGCAGCTCTGTATCCTCAGAAATCGGGCGATTTAACTATTGATCAGCTTGTTCAGAATGTAATTTACCAGGTGAAAGTTAAAACCCGGAGCCCTTTCGCTGACGATCCTTTTTTCGGCAACGATCCGTTCTTTAAGAATTTTATGGACGACTCCTTTTTCGGAAGTGAATATCAGAATGTCAGAAAAGCATTGCATTCCAATATCATCACGGTAAATGTGAAACCTTTGCCGGCAACAAACCGGCCGGTTGATTTCTCCGGAGCGGTAGGGCGTTTTACAATGAAAGCTGTCGTAGACCGGACTGAGGTGACTACAAATGACGGTATTACGCTCAGAGTTTCCATTTCGGGGAACGGAAATCTTAGTCTCATCGAAAAACCAACCATCAATTTCCCTCCTGATTTTGAAGTTTACGAGCCAAAAATTATCGATAATTTCAATAATATGGGAGGCTCATCCGGAACACGTACTTATGAATACCTTATCATTCCAAGGGTTCCGGGCGTTTTCGCCATCGACCCTATACAGTTCGCCTATTTTAATCCCGAGAACCGGGATTATACAGTTCTGAATTCTGATAGGTTCAGGCTGAAAGTTAAGAAAGGAAGCGGCTCAGGCGGTGAAGCGGCTGCACAGGGAGGTGTTAAATACCTGGGAAATGATATCAGATACCTGATGGAACCTCCGTTAAACATCCATGCAACAGGGAACTGGCTTTATGGAACATCGTTATACCTGTTATTGCTTGCACTGCCATTGGCAGGATTTCTTGTTTTTCTTCTTTTGCACAGGCGAAACACTCAAATGCGTGGGGATGCAATGCTTATGCAGCGTAAAAAAGCGACCCGGATTGCAGTAAAACGACTGCATAAAGCAAAGAAATTGCTCGATAATGGCCAGCATGATGAATTCCACGAAGAAATTGCTTTCGCATTATGGGGTTATATCAGTCAGAAATTTAACATTCCAATGTCGCTGCTTTCGATGGATACAGCACGCGAGCAACTCGAACTGCGGAATGTTGACAATGCTTTGACCGAACGATTTATGACAACTCTGCACGACTGCAATTATGCACGATATGCTCCTCCAGGTAAAGCACTTAACATGCAGCAGTTGTACGATCTTGCAATTAAAACAATTACCGAAACTGAGCAGGTACTGAAGTAATTGAGTTGCCTGTTGCCTGATGGCAATGGCCTTATAAGGAAAAGATCCTGCAAATGAAGATGAGTAATTGGCTGATAATAAAAGGCTTACAAATTGCATCTGAATGGATAACAAATGAACAGCGCATATATAAAATCAATACTTATGAAATGTAAAAAGTTGGCAGGCATTGTTGCAGCGATACTGTTCGTTTCATTTCATGCTGTGGGACAGGCACCGGAACAACTATCCTCCCAGGCAGCAACAGCATATAGCAAGATGCATTTTCCTGAAGCAATTGCATTGTACGAAAAAATCATCGCCGAAGGGTATGAATCCACAGCTCTTTATTACAACCTTGGGAATGCTTATTTCCGGAATAATGAAAATGCCCAGGCAGTTTTGTTTTATGAAAAAGCGCTGAAACTCTCGCCAAACAATGACGATATTATTCATAACATAGAAGTGATTAACAGCAAACTTGCGGACAAAGTAGAGAAAGTTCCTGAGTTGTTTTATAAACGCTGGTGGAAAGCGGTTCTTAATCTCATGGATATCGATACACTGGCAATTGTTTCTATTGTACTTCTTACCCTGACACTCCTTCTTATTGCTGTTTATATAGCGGCATCTAATCTGCTGATCCGCAAATTCAGTTTCTGGACAGGGATTGTACTGCTTATGTTGTTCAGTATCGGTATTGCAGCCGCTTCGTCCCGAAACCATTATCTCAACAGCCACCATGAAGCCATTGTTTTTACACCCACAGTTAATATTAAAAGCTCGCCCGATGAGAACAGCAAGGATATTTTCGTTCTGCACGAAGGTACCAAAGTAACATTGCTCGATGTGGTTGCCGAATGGCAGGAAATCCGCATCGCAAATGGAAGTACTGGGTGGATTAAAATGTCAGATGTCAGGAATATATAAGAATTTCGCATTCCCGTTCTTCTTGCTATTTTGAAAAGCTCCGGCACATAACTGCACAACAAAGCTTCAATAGCTGCGACAAACTTCTTTTTAAAGGGTATTTCCCAACCTTTCATTGGAGTGCCTTCTGCCAGGTAAACATATGCAGATTCCGGTATTTACTATCCCGATTTTTCTCTGTGACAAACATGGTTAAAACCATAAACCTGTATATTTTTATTATTACTAATATTGAGCCCACTCCGAAAAGTCACAATTTATTGATTTTCAACTTTTTTACCCCTGACCCCTAAAGGGGAATGCGTTGAAAACCAATAAATTGGACTAAGTCCCCTGTAAGGGATTTAGGGGTAAAAGACTTTTCGGAGCAGACTCAATATTTAAGATTCAATATATTTTTTTGGTATATATTACTGATTACATGACATATACATGAATCAAACATTTTGAAATAATAATTGTTATTTATATCTGTTTTAAATAGCAGGTATAAAAAAAATTGCTATTCCGTAATTCCTAACATATCTTTGATTGGATTAATCAACCGCTTAATTTTATGAGAAAATTTACCCTTTTACTTTCAATTTTTGTATTCACTCTTCAATTAACAGCCTACAGTCAGGATGCTGATACATCCTGGAAATCCAAGTACGAAACTTCTTTAGGATTTTCACAAACTACTTTTACCAACTGGGCTGCCGGAGGCGAAAATGCACTTGCTGCCAATGCAATGCTTAATATTTATAAAGACTATGCCAAAGGAAAGGTATCCTGGAATAATTACCTTGGCCTGGCATATGGAATTTCTTATATGCAGCAAACGGATCCCAGCTGGCGTAAGATCAACGACAAAATAAATCTTGTTTCCAAAGGAGGTATTTATGCCTGGAAAAACTGGGATTATGCCGGATTGTTTTCATTTAGTTCGCAATTCGACAAAGGCTATAATTATCCGAAACCCGATTATATTTCCAAATTTATGGCCCCGGGGTATTTCCAGTTTTCAATAGGTATGAATTATAAACCCGTTGATTATTTCTCGGTATTTATTTCACCGATCGGGGCACGCTTAACCGTAGTAAATGATACATCACTTACACACCGGCCCGAAGGTGCTTACGGCGTATTCGGCGATAATACTGCGCTATGGCAAATCGGGGGATCGGTGAATGCTATTTTTAAGAAAGACATCGCGAAAAACGTTAACCTGATGTCGAAACTCGATTTGTTCTCCGACTACCGCCATAATCCACAGAATATAATTGTAGGCTGGGAAAACAATATTATGATGAAAGTGAATAAATATATTTCATTAAATCTGACTACTATGCTTATTTACGACGATAATATCAACTCGGTTGACAAAGACGGTAATACTCACGGCCCCAAAACCCAATTCATGGAAACCTTCAGCGTAGGCTTTGCATATACAATGTCACATAAATAATTTCATAATTGCCAATTAACCTAATATTAACCACAAACAAAAAAAATGGGAATCGTTAAAGAATTCAAGGATTTTGTAATGAAAGGCAATGTTGTCGATCTGGCTATTGCTGTTATTATTGGTGTAGCATTCGGTGCAATCGTTAACTCGCTGATTGCTGATGTAATTATACCTTTACTGTTAAATCCGGCATTGGAAGCCGCAGGAGTTAAGAATATTGCGGAATTGACATGGGGTGCCGTAAAATACGGGAATTTCCTGTCGGCAGTCATTTCATTTATTGTAATTGCGTTCGTTTTATTCATGATCATCAAAGGCTTTAGCGCAACCAAAAAGAAAGAAGTTGCCGCACCGGCAGCTCCTGCAGCACCTCCTGCACAGGAAGTATTACTTGCTGAAATCAGGGATTTACTGAAAGCAGCTAAATAAAACATCGTTCCTCATTGTATTGAAAAAAACCGGCTCGTAAAAGACCGGTTTTTTTTGATTCAATAAAGTCACATTATTGAATTTTAGACTACAAAATTCACTCGGGCTATGGTCTGACTGATTTCCCTACTTTTGTAAGATTGTAACAAATACAGCAAATGAAAAAGCAACGTCTGAGCAAAAAGGCCGGTATGCCGCCTGGAAGTCCGGTTTATACCGGTTCGAAAACCGAGGATACTGTAATCAATATGCTGGTATATGATGATGAGAATTTCCAGTTGTACGAAAACATTTCAGTTGAAGCAGCTATAAAACTTCAGTCAGCAACCGCTACCAACTGGATTAGTATAAAAGGATTTAATCAATCGGAAAGCCTTCAGAAACTGGCAGACCACTTCGGGATACACCCGTTGATTTTCGAAGATATCTTCAATGTAGAGCATATGCCAAAGATTGAAGACCTTGATAAAAGCCTGTTTGTAACACTCAAAAACCTGTCCTGGATTGAAAGCAACCAGATGATTGAATCGGAACAGATAAGCCTTTACCTCGGCCCGAATATACTTATCTCTTTCGAAGAAAAAGACAATGACCTGTTTTCGACCATTATCGAAAGGCTAAAGAACGGCAAAGGCAAAGGCCGGACGCAGCAGGAAGATTACCTCTGTTACCTGCTTATCGACCATATTGTTGACAATTACTACATACTTCTCGATCGCACGGAAGAGCAAATGGAAGACCTCGAAAAACTTCTGATTGATAATCCTACCAACGAGCTTTCGCACTCTTTCATGAGGCTGAAGAAAAACCTCATGCTGCTGCGTAAAACAGTAAACCCTTTAAAAGAAGAACTGAGGTACCTTACACGCGAGGAATCCGAAGTGATCAGCGCATATACACGTCAGTACCTGGGTGATGTTTACGACCATCTTTCATACTTAACACTGTCGATCGATAGTTTCCGCGACATGATATCATCCATGATGGACCTGCTGATGGCAAACAATGCCAACCGAATGAACAGCATCATGAAAACACTTACCCTGGTTTCGACTATTGTTATCCCAATGACCCTTGTTACCGGTATTTACGGAATGAATTTTGAAGTTATGCCCGAGCTGCACTGGAAATATGGTTATCCGATTTCGTTATCAGTAACTGCAGGAATGGGAATAATAATGTATTTGTATATGAAAAAGAAAAAATGGTTTTAAGGGTCGAAGAGTTTCAATGTTTCAGGGTTTAGCTTCGCTGAGGTTGCTGCGCTCAGTTCAGGGTTTCAATCGTATGACCACTATACGAGTAAATGACTGCACAACTGCACGACTACACGACTGCACGAACTTTGAACCTTGAACAACCTTGAACTCTTGAACCACGGAGACACGGAGAACACGGAGAAACACATTGCTCCACCAACAACTGTATGACCACCATATGACCACTGTATAACAATCGTATTACAATTGTATGATCTTTAAAAGTGAAAAAAAATAAAAAAAACTGCATGACCATTGTATGATCATCGTTTGACCACTGTATGACTATCGTATGACTATTTCCATTTTCTGTTACCTTTCGACTGTTCTCTTGGCCACTTCAAGCACTAAAATTAATATTTGTAATTTAACTCTTTACGCACATGACCCGCATCGGCCTTTTAAGCGACACACATAGTTATATAAATCCGCGAATACTGGAGTTCTTTTCAGATTGCAACGAAATATGGCATGCAGGTGATATCGGGAATACAGAAACGGCAGATAAACTGGCAGCCTTTAAACCCCTGAGAGCGGTATATGGCAATATCGATGGATCCGCGCTGCGGGTCTCCTATCCAAAAAACCAAATTTTTATCTGCGAACAGGTTAAGGTGTTAATGACTCATATTGGCGGATATCCGGGTCGCTACGAGAAAGAGGCACGACAACTGATAGAAGCAGAGAAACCAGGAATTTTTATCTGCGGTCATTCGCATATTCTGAAAGTTATATATGATAAAAAGCACGAATTGCTGCATATCAACCCAGGCGCCGCCGGCAACTCAGGATTTCATAATGTGATAACCTGCGTTAGGTTTGTAATTGATGGAAAAGATATACGGGATTTGGAGGTATTTGAGAAACAACGGTAAAGGGTTTCAGGTTCAATGTTCCAATGTTTCAGGTTTCATGTTCCAATGTTTCATGTTTCATGTTCCAAATTCAACCACATAACTCCTACATCCGACATCAAAAATTATCTACCTCAATCTATCCGCTGACCTGACCAGTTTCTCGTCGCGTTTAATAGCCCTGTTGGCCATCACCATAAAAACAAGTGCAACCAGGGGAAGATAAATTCCAAAAGCCTTGCTGTAATCGGGAACGATATTGATTTTTTTCTCGATCATCGGGATATATAAAAAGAAAATACCCATGATAAAGGCGATGCAAGACAATACGCCGATATTGGTGAGTTTAACCTGGAACGAGCGGTTTTTATATTGAAAAATAGCCAGCAAAGTGAGTAAGGCTATTAAAACCGGTACAATTATAAGTGGCAGAAATAGTATAGGCTTGAATGCGTCAGCATCACCGGGGACCATATTCTTTAAACCGGTTACTGAAAATACATACGCTCCGTGTTCGGCAAAAAATTGTGCCAGCGGGAAAGCAAAAAGCAAAGCAATAGCTATAAAAGCAAGTGTAAGATATACGGTCTGGATGCGCTGAATCATGGTTGAATTGTTTAGATTTAATTACAAAGATAACATTGTAAAATGAAAAACGAAAAACGAAAAGTGAAAAATAAGCCAAAGAGTTTGAAATGATTAACCAGCAATAATTATTGAAGAACATTTTGAATATTTCTGCACAACCTTGATTAATAAAATGTGCTTAAAATAGTTGCAGCATTCTTTTTTTCTGCAATTTAGCAAAACAAAACACACCCCGGATTTTACCAAAATCTAAACATTTACGCATGCCTCAACGCACCACTATAATCTGGGACTGGAACGGAACCTTGCTCGATGATGCCGAAATTTGTCGTGAAGCAATAAACAGTATGCTGAAAGCCCGGAATTTGCCCGAACTCAGCCTGCTGAAATACCGTGATGTCTTCACTTTCCCCGTTATTGATTACTACGGGAAAGTGGGTTTCGATTTTACCAAAGAAGCCTGGGAACCGGTTGCCATGGAATTCATAACCCTGTATCACAATGCTTTACCGGCATGCAGATTGACACCCTTTGCGAAAGAAACTCTTGAAAAATTCAAACTTAAAGGATATCGCCAGGCGATTGTTTCGGCCATGCAGCACGAATCCCTCCTGGCATCCGTTTCGGACCTGGGCATTTATGATTATTTTGATTTTATTGGAGGAATAGGTGATCATTACGCGGGCGGAAAAATTGACAATGCCAGGAATTATTTCACCTCTGCAAACCTGAATCCCGCTCAAATTACCTTAATAGGCGACACGCTTCATGATTCCGAAGTAGCCACCGAATTGCACTGCAAATGCATTTTGGTTGCCACGGGCCACCAATCCTACCAAAGGCTCCTTAAAACCGGGTTGCCTGTTTTACATGATCTGTCAGAAATCAATTCCGGATTATAGTTTAAAAAATCATCCACTAAGAAAACAAACCGCTTGATCAGATTTACTTTTGTTGCACTTAGTATGCTTTTCATCGGATCGGCATGCGGTCATAAAAAACAAATCGAAGACAGCAAGGTATTGTCCGACACGGATCGATTTTACTCAGCGCTATCTGCTGAGAAAGGAATGAATGCATCCTTTCTTGAAATGTTCGATTCAGCCGGCGTTATACTAAGGGCCAATAAATGGCCTATTGAAGGTTACGAAAAAATCAGAAATACATTATTGAGCGAAAGCGACAGCACTTTCACGCTAACCTGGGAACCTCTGTTTGCAAAAATAGCCGCCTCGGGCGATCTGGGATATACTTACGGAACTTACCAGATAACCAAGAGGGCAACCGATTCGATAACCGGAGTCGGAAAATATGCCACCATCTGGGTAAAAAAGAGCGATGGAAAATGGAAAGCCATTCTGGATACCGGGAATCCGGGATTAGGGCAATAAAAACCTTTTCCGCCCTGAAACAGGATACGAAAGGAGCAATATTTTTCGCAAAAAGTCAAATATTTTCACTATATTTGCCATATTGTCATTTTTTACTCTGCTAAAGTAAATATCTGACAGCATTTAGTATTAACACTTCATAGGTCTGATTTCATACCAACCTGAATGGCGGCAGACAAGGTGTCGCTTTCTTTAGTATCAGCCGGTAAATAATTGTTGAGAGAAACAGCGCCAATAGTTTTTCAGACCACAATACAAAATAGCACCTATTGGGTAAGGATTCGCCGACAAGCATTTCACCACACTAATCAGGCATAAAGTCTTACTCACATACTAACTGATAATCTTAGTTTGAAAGAAAGTGTTCATCCAAAAGGCAGAACATAAACTTTTAAACTATTTCTACTTTTAACCGGAATGCCATTACAAGCTGGTTCTATACAAAAACACAATTAACTTGTTGCCCAGCCCGATAAAAGACAATAATTCAACTAATAAATAAATTAAAAATGTTACTTTTTAAAAAATTACAGAAAGAATCCGATTTTGATGAAAATTTAAATCGGGAAAAATTTGTCGATTTCCTCTACACGCATCTCGATCAGTTCGGCGATTCGAAAGAAGCTATTAACAAATGCATCGATTTTGCATTTGGCAAGAATGGTAGTCCCGGAGGCTTTCTGCTCGCCGCATATTATGAAGAGAAACTCATCGGCACATTGATTATCAACAATACCGGGATGTCAGGGTATATCCCTGAACATATATTGGTTTATATTGCCGTTGATGCCTCATACAGGGGAAAAGGCTTTGGCAAACAAATTGTCGAAAAAGCGCTGGCCGAATGTCCGGGCGATGTGAAACTCCATGTCGAGTACGAAAATCCGGCAAAGCGACTTTATGAACGACTTGGCTTTACTACCAAATACGCGGAAATGAGGTACAAGAAATAAGAAAAACCATGGCTACTTTACGGATTCACCCAAGTCACATCATTGGTAACATCAAAAAGCTCAATGAATTCCTTAATCCCAGAGGCATTGAATGGACCTTGGTGACTAAAATCATCAACGGTTATAAACCAGTACTTGAAAAAATACTCTGGGACCCTTCGATCAGCCAGGTTCATTCTGTCGGAGATTCAAGGATATCAAACCTGAAAGCAATTAAAGAAATCCGGCCTGATATTACAACAATGTATATCAAACCCCCTGCTATAAACCAGGCAAAAAATGTGATCAGTTGCGCGGATATTTCCCTTAATTCTTCTTTCGAAACTATCCGTGAGTTAAATATTGAGGCTGGAAAGCAGGGAAAAATTCACAGAATCATTATTATGATCGAAATGGGAGAACTGCGCGAAGGCGTGGTGAGGGAAAATATTCTCAATTTTTATGACCAGGTTTTCCATCTCGAAAATATTTCCGTTATCGGCATAGGAACAAACTTAGGCTGTATGTATGGCGTTGAACCTACTTTCGATAAGCTCATCCAGCTCAGCCTTTATAAACAGCTTATTGAATCTTCCTTTGGTGTAAAGCTCGAAATGGTATCCAGTGGAAGTTCAATAACTCTGCCACTTGTTACGATGAATAAAATCCCTAAAGGAGTAACGCATTTCCGGGTTGGCGAGGCTGCTTTTCTGGGGGTTTCGCCCTACGACGGCAAAAAGTTCAGAAACCTGTCGACAAATGCTTTTACATTCGAAGCCGAAATAGTTGAACTTGAAAAGAAAGAAGTTGTACCCGACGGAAATATCGGAGATGGCGCTGTAGGATTCACCGCTGATTACAACAAGATTATGTACGATGAATCGTATCGGGCCATTGTTGATTTCGGAGAACTTGATGTTGACCATGCCAACTTGTTGCTTAAAGACAAAACAATAAATTTTGTCGGAACCACTTCGGATATGACCGTGTACGACCTGGGGCAGAAAAGCAGTAAATACAAAGTTGGTCATCAGCTCCATTACAGTCCAAACTATATGGCAGTAGCACGGCTCACAAATTCGAAATATATGACAAAAATTATTGTTTAAACAAATTTTTTTTAATGCATTGGATTGACATTTCTATTTTCGGCTTATATATGAGTGTGCTGATCGGTATTGGGTTTTACTTTTTAAAGAAAAACAAAAATGCCGACGACTATTATGTGGGAGGCCGGAATATGGGGAGTATGCATGTCGGGCTTTCGGTAGTGGCAACTGATGTAGGCGGTGGTTTTTCGATTGGGTTGGGCGGATTGGGTTTTGTAATGGGCATCGCGGGAAGCTGGATGTTATTCACCGGTTTGATCGGGGCCTGGCTAAGCGCGGTATTCCTCATACCTAAAGTCAGCAAACTGGAGAACTTTAAATCACTTTATACTTTCCCTCAGATTTTCGAGAATTTTTATAGCCGGAAGGTGGCAATAGTTGCCGGGGTAATTTCCGGAATCGGTTACATAGGGTTCACCGCATCACAAATACTGGCAGGGGCCAAACTTGCCTCAGCTTCCTTTGTAAGTCTTAATATGAATACCGCCCTACTGATCATGGGTGTGATCGTTGTTGCATATACATTTCTGGGTGGAATGAAAGCCGTGATCTATACCGATTTCATTCAATGGATCGTTTTAATGGCAGGTTTGATTTTTATTGGTATTCCTCTTGGGTATCATGCAGTTGGCGGCTATAATGCAATCACCTCCACTGTGAAAAGCGAGATGCTTTCTCTCACCAATGTACGGTGGCAGGACTTACTTAACTGGGCGGTAACTATTATTCCGATCTGGTTTGTCGGGATGACTTTGTACCAGCGAATTTATGCCTGTAAGGATGAAAAAACAGCAAAGCGAGCCTGGTACGTGGCAGGTTTATTCGAATATCCTTTCATGGCTTTTATGGGTGTGTTGCTTGGACTGTTTGCCCGTGTTGGCGCCGAGCAGGGCATGTTTGCTTACCTGGGATATGGTGATGCAGGTTCACTCGACCCCGAAATGGGATTACCCATGCTGCTGCGGACTATTTTACCGGTGGGATTGATGGGCCTGATGATGTCAGCTTATTTCTCAGCCATTATGTCAACTGCCGACAGCTGTTTAATGGCAGCATCCGGAAATGTAGTGACAGATATCCTGGACCGGTTTTTCAACATCAGTGGTAATCATAAAAGATTTTTACGCGTTTCACAAATCTTGACCCTGGTTATAGGTGTATTTGCATTGTTCCTGGCTACAACCATGACCAATGTGCTGGAGTTGATGCTTTATTCCTATGCGTTTATGGTATCCGGCTTATTTGTACCTTTAATCGGAGCTTTTTACTGGAAACGGAGCAGCACGGTAGCCGCTTTCTGGGCAATGGTAATTGGAGGAGGGACAACCATATCATTAATTATCGCCTCTTTCCGTTTGCCTTTTAACCTGGATCCAAATATCTTTGGGCTGTCAGCATCAGCCATAGTGTTCGTTTTGCTTTCGTACCTTTACCCTTTATCTCAAAATACGAAAATAAATCATACAAATGGATTGGGAAAAACTTGAACTTGAACTAACTAACTTCCGTAAACGGTTGCATAAGTTCCCGGAACTTTCCGGAAAAGAAAAAATTACTGCAAGCCGTGTTGTCGATTTTGCCCGACGGTTTCATCATGGGGAAATAATCACTAAACTTGGCGGAAACGGAGTAGCCATTTTTTTTAAAGGAAAGCAGGCCGGCAAAACAATTCTTATCCGTTGCGACATGGATGCACTGCCAATTCATGAAGATAATGAATCAGATCATACATCGGTTTATCCAAATGTTTCGCACAAATGCGGGCATGACGGACATATGGCAATAGTTTCGGGCCTGGTGCCGCTCCTGGTGGAAGAAAAAATTCAGAAAGGCAAAGTTGTTTTGCTTTTCCAACCTGCCGAAGAAACAGGGGAAGGTGCGGCAAAAGTATTGCTTGATCCTAAATTCCAAAAAATTATTCCTGATTTTGCTTTTGCGCTTCACAATCTGCCGGGATTTACAAAAAATGAAATTGTGATCCGAAAAAACGAATTCGCATCTGCATCCAAAGGACTGATCATTCGATTGAAAGGAAAAACTTCGCATGCTGCCGAACCGGAGAAGGGGATCACGCCTACACCTGCAGTGGCAGAATTAATGAAAGGATTGGTTGATCTCCCGAATATCAAAACACTTAAGGAATTTTCGCTAGTCACCATTATCCATTGCCAGTTGGGTCACCGTGCATTCGGAACCACACCCGGTTATGCCGAACTTATGGCCACATTGCGTTCGTATAAAGATGAAGATATGATGGTTATGACCACAAGAGCTGAAAAGTTAATCCATACTTCTGCTTCGCGACATAACCTGAAATACGAAATTGAATGGGTCGAACAATTCCCCTCCACACTGAATGATGATACCTGCGTTAACGTGGTTCGTGAGAGTGCCGAAGAAAATCATATTACCGTCAACGAGATTAGTCATCCTTTTCGCTGGTCGGAGGATTTCGGTCATTTCACTCACCAATATAAAGGTGCCTTGTTTGGGATTGGTTCCGGAATCGGACATCCCGAATTACACCACCCCGATTATGATTTTCCTGACGATATCATCATGACCGGAACTAAAATGTTTTATTCTATCATCAAAAAACTATTAAGTTAAGCGTATGTTTCAATCATCCTATATTGAAATCAGCCGGTCGGCTGTTCATCAGAATATTCAGTTTATAAGGAATTATCTCAGCGAAGGCGTGAAACTTTCCTGCGTTGTAAAAGGCAATGCTTACGGGCACGGTATTGAAGAATATATACCTCTCGCCGAGGAAGCGGGCGTAGATCATTTTTCCGTATTCAGTGCCGATGAAGCCTTAAGTGTAAAAACAGTGTGCAGTAAAGATACTACTGTAATGATAATGGGTTATATCGATAATGATGAACTTGCCTGGGCCATTGAAAATGAAATTCAGTTTTATGTTTTCGACCTCGACCGGCTTGAAGCAGCAATTTTAACAGCAAAAAAACTGGCCAAAAAAGCAAAAATCCATGTGGAAGTTGAAACCGGAATGAACAGGACCGGTTTTAACACACAGGGAATGAAAAAAGTAACAGAATTAATCAGAAAGAATACTGAATTTGTTTCTTTCGAAGGGCTGTGCACGCATTACGCAGGTGCGGAAAGTATCGCCAATTATGTAAGGGTGCATGACCAGATAAAAAGATTTAACCTCGCCCGAAAAACAATTGAAAAAGCGGGATTAAGGCCGGCACGTTATCACACAGCCTGTTCAGCGGCAGCAATTACCTATCCCAAAACCCAGATGGACATGGTTCGCATCGGAATACTTCAATACGGATATTGGCCTACCCGCGAAACATATATTCAGTACATACACAAAAACGGCGAACCCAGATATCCGCTTAAACGGATATTATCATGGAAATCTAAGGTAATGAATGTGAAGGCGGTGAAGACTGGCGAATTTATCGGGTATGGAACTACGTATCTTGCTCAAACGGACAAACAAATTGCTACAGTTCCGATTGGCTATTCACATGGATTTTCAAGAAATTTAAGCAATCTTGGCAGAGTGCTGGTGCATGGCATCAGGGTAGGCGTTATCGGGATTGTGAACATGAATGTAATGACCATTGATGTAACTGGTATTGATAAGGTGGAAAAAGGCGATGAAGTGGTCATAATCGGCAACCAGGGCGAACTTGAGATTTCTGTCGCCTCTTTCAGCGATTTAAGTTCCCAGGTAAATTACGAAACCCTCACACGCTTGCCTTCAAACATCCCGAGAATTATTATTGATTAAATTCAATTATCCGGAATCACATTTCGCTCTTCAGTGGTTTAATCTTTAAATGCTATATTTGACAGGTATTTGATAAAACGATTAAATATTTTCCAATGGCAAAAAGAGTATTCGGATTTAGTCTCCTGTTTTGCTTCACCATTTTCCTGCATGGCAGCCTAAATGCCCAGGTTGAGTACAACCAGCAATGGCCCGGTTTCCGTGGTCCCAATGGGTGTGGAATTATTGAAAATGCAAAAACACCGGCTGTATGGAGTGTTGACAGTTCAAGCCATATAAAATGGAAAGTGCCGGTTCCCGGATTAGGCCATTCCTGTCCCGTTATCTGGGACAATTACCTGTTTGTAACATCGGCTGTCAGCCAATCGGGAGACGAATCGCTAAAGGTCGGGCTTTATGGGGATATTGATGAGGCAGATGACACTAAAGAACTTGAGTTTACAGTTTACTGCCTTGATAAAAATACAGGTAAGATACTGTGGGAAAAAGTTGCCAGCAAAGGAATTCCAAAATCGAAACGGCATACCAAATCCTCGCAGGCCAACTGTACACCTGCTACCAATGGCAAATTCCTTATTGTGAATTTTGGGTCTGAAGGCCTTTATTGCTATGATTTCAGCGGCAACCTTATCTGGAAGAAAGATTTAGGAATACTCAACCCTGGCCCATATACCGATCCCGGTGTTGAATGGGGATTTGCAAGTTCGCCGGTTATTTATAAAAACGTACTGATTTTACAATGCGACATTCCTGCGGGACCATACATTGCAGCTATAGACCTTGCAACGGGCACTGAAAAATGGCGGACATCCCGCGACGATGAAGTTTCGACCTGGTGTACTCCTGCAATTTACTCTAAGGATGGGAAAACCCAGGTTATTGCCAATGGATACCGGAGAATATGCGGGTATGATTTTGAAACCGGGAAAGAAATCTGGCGACTCAGCAACGGGGGCGATGCGCCTGCTCCTACTCCTGTAATTGCCAACAATTTTATTTACCTGAACAGTGCTCACGGGAAATATTCGCCGATATTCGTTGTAGAGCCGGATGCAGTCGGCGATATCACCCTTGCTGCTGACAGCACTACAAACAAATACATTGTTTGGAGTGTAAAGCGCGGAGGTGCATATATGCAAACACCGTTAATTTACAATGGCTATCTTTATAACCTGCAGGTTAACGGGCAGTTAAGCTGTTTTGATGCATTTACCGGCGAGGTTAAATACAAAGAAAATCTGAAGGAAGCATTTTCGGCTTCGGGAATTGCTGCTAACGGCAAACTTTATTTCAGTTCCGAGGAGGGTAATATTTATGTCATTATAGCCGGGCCTGAATTTAAACTTATTGCTAAAAACATACTGAATGACATTTGTATGGCAACTCCGGCAATTTCGGGGAATGCAATATTTTTCCGAACACAGCACTTTCTGATTGCAGTAGAATAACAACAAAAACCCATTCAAAATAAATGAGCAATCTGCTTTTTGGCATTTTCACAATCACTTTTTGTGCTTTTGGCTATTATTTTTCCTGGAAATACCGGACAAAAGACAACTACAAAATTGCAATCCTTCTGCTTGTTATATGCGGTCTTGCACTTCGAATCTATACATCAACAGACTTTTTTCTACACCCATGGGATGAACGCTATCATGCACTGGTTGCCAAAAATCTTATTCAACACCCTTTAATACCAACGCTTTACAACAACCCTGTACTTCCTTACGACTATAAAAACTGGGTCGCAAATCATATCTGGCTACACAAGCAACCAATGACATTATGGATAATTGCGGCAAGTATGTGGTTATTTGGTGTAAACGAAATTGCGCTGCGGCTTCCGTCAATTGTTATGTCTACAACCGGAATATTGCTGATGTTCTTAATTGGCAGATATTTCATCAACAAAAAAGCCGGTTACCTGGCAGCTTTTCTGTTTTCTATTAATGGATTGATAATTGAACTTGCAAGCGGAAGGGTAGCAACTGACCATGTTGATATTTTCTTCCTGTTTTTTATCGAATTAGCAGTCTATTTCAGCATTGTTTTTGTTCAAAAAAGAAAAACCATATTCAACATTCTGGCAGGCATAAGCATAGGGGCTGCTATATTATCCAAATGGCTTCCGGGATTGATTGTTCTTCCAATCTGGCTTTTAATTGTAATAGATTCGGGCAAATTTAAGCCCAACGAAATCATTGCCCAATTCTTCACTCTGCTGATAACAAGTATTGCAGTCTTTTTACCCTGGCAGCTATACATTTACAATGCATTTCCATTGGAAGCCCGTTGGGAAAACGGTTATAATTTTAAACATTTAACAGAAGTTATTGAAGACCATACAGGTCCATTTTATTATTTCGTTGATAAAATACGAATCAATTATGGTGAACTTATCTACCTGCCATTACTATGGTTTTTTTGGAAAATATTTAAAACCTTTACTGACAAAAAACAATTGGCAATTGGTATCTGGTTTTTGATTCCGCTAATATTTTTCTCCTTCGCAAGAACAAAAATGCAGGCATATCTTCTTTTTGTTTCACCTGCGCTTTTTATCATAACAGCTGATTTCTGGCTTTATCTTTTTGAACACCGGAAGCATCATAAACTGAAATGGATTTTCAATCTTATCCTGATTTTATTAATAGCATTACCAATCAGATATAGTATCGAAAGGATCAAACCCTTTAATAAGATTGAAAGGAAACCGCAATGGGTAACTGATCTCAAAAAAATGAATGACAGCAATATTGACAAGGGTCTTCTATTCAATTATGCCAAACCAATTGAAGCCATGTTTTATACAAACCTTACGGTATATCCAAATATTCCGGATTACAGTTCGATTGTTGACCTGCAAATAAAAGGATATGAGATAATGATAAATGATAAGGGGAATATTCCGGACGACATTAAAACAATTCCAGGTGTTTCAATTATAAAACTCAAAGAAAATAATTAAGAAAAGAGAACAACCTAGTTTTCTGGGATCTCCTTTACTTCGTTTTTCAGCTCAGCTTCGCGGGCTTTGTCGTAATACATTTCTTTTACAACTATCCCGGACTTGTACTCAATTTCATTTTCCTTTTCCCCGTTATCCTTGTAAGCTGTCCACACACCCTCTTTCATATCGTTTTTATACTGACCGCTAAGGATAGATTTGCCATTGGGGTAAAAATATTTTACGGCGCCTTCATATTTCCCCTTTACAAAACTCACTTCTGATTTAATACTGTGATCTGAAAAATATTGCTTGCAAACGCCTTCCTTCAACCCGCTCTGGTACGGGCATTCTTCGAGCAGTTTGCCATCATCATAATAGGTTTTCCAAACTCCTGACGGCACGCCTTTCTGGTAAAATTCCTCGGAAGAAATGATTTCCAGGTCGTTATAATATTTCCATTGCCCGTCTTTTTTGGTTTCAAAGTATGTGCCTTCAGCCAATTTTTTCCCATTGGGATAAAAATTCACGGCGTTGGCTGTTTTCCCGTTGTCGGAATAAGCAAGTTCTGAACGGATCTTGCCATCCCCGTAATAATACCTGAAAGTCCCCTGCGGGATATTATCCATAAAACGTCCTTCATAAATAACTTTGCCTGTTGGATCCAGCTTACGCCATTCGCCCTGTTTCAGACCTTTAGAATCAGTTGCATTTTGAGCCTGGATAAAAGTTGAACTTATTAACAGCAATAAACTTATAAGAACCAGGGATTTCATCAGTTTCATTTTAGTCATTTTTTATTCAGGGTGTAAAACGTAGTTGAGCTTTTTATCGTATAAAAGTGCAAAAATTACCTACTTTTGAGGTGTAAATTTACAATTTAATTGATCTGTCAACGGTTCAGCTTGCTATAAAACTAAAATAAAAATGGAGGGGAATTACTCATCGGTATTGCTAAAGAATGTAGTTGGGGAATTTACAAGGCTTCCGGGTATCGGTCAAAAAACCGCACTTCGTCTTGCGTTACACCTGTTAAAACAGCAACCCGAAATCGCTGCAGCATTGGGCGAATCGATACTGAAACTGCGCAGTGAAATAAAATACTGTACTGTTTGCAACAATATTTCGGATCGTGAAATCTGCGATATCTGTTCCAATCCAAAGCGGGACCATACAACCCTGTGTATTGTAGAAGATATACGCGATATGCTTGCCATCGAAAATACCGGTCAGTTCAAAGGGGTTTATCATATACTGGGGGGCATTATTTCGCCGGTCGAAGGCATTGGACCATCCGATCTGAGTATTGCTCCGATTATTGAAAAAGTTAGTTCCGGCAGCTTTAAAGAAGTCATTATGGCCCTGCCTGCAACTGTTGAAGGTGATACCACCAATTTTTACCTTTATAAGATGCTGAAACAATTTGATGTGAATATCTCGATAATTGCCAGGGGTATCCCGGTTGGCGATGAACTAGATTATACCGATGAGATCACGCTTGGCCGATCCATTCTGATGCGGCAACCCTACCAGGGATTCAAGGGTTAATCAGATTTCAAACAGGAACCGGATTAACTTTTTAAAGCATGAATTGTTATTTTACATAGATCAGTATTTATAAATTTATGAAAACAGAACTACATCCGGCTTCCGAAAGAGGACATGCCGACCATGGTTGGCTAAACACCTGGCATAGTTTCAGTTTCGGCACCTATTTTAATCCCGCACGCGAAAAATTCGGCTGCCTGCGAGTACTGAATGATGATACTGTTGCCGGGGGAACAGGTTTTGACCTGCATCCACACAACAATATGGAAATTATAACCCTTGTACTTGAAGGCGCACTCGAACATCGCGACAGCATGGGAAACACCCAGGTAATTGCTAAAGGCGAAGTTCAGGTTATGTCGGCAGGGACCGGTATTTATCATGCGGAATACAATCAATCGGCAACGGACGATGTAAAATTCTTTCAGCTTTGGATATTTCCACGGGAGAAAGGCCTGAAGCCACGCTATGACCAGAAATTATTTCCGGAACAGGTTATAAAGAATCAGCTCTCAACCCTTGTTATACCTGATACTAACCAGTCGGACGATACCTTATGGATACACCAGGATGCCTATATTTCAATGATTAACCTTATGAAAGAAATTTCGTTTGATTATAAAATAAAGGTTCCTGGAAACGGAGTATTTGTATTGCTGATTGAAGGCAATACAGAGGTAGAGGGTAATCTGTTAACCGAAAGAGATGCAATTGCTGTAAGCAATAACGGAACCATTCATATGAAAGCAAATGATGATTCCAGGCTGTTATTCGTGGAGGTACCTATGAAATAATCCGGATTCCCGACAATAGTATTCAGATAAACGAAGTTCAGGTTCCGGTATTAGCACTTTCATCATTCATAAAATCAAAAAGTGTCAGTTGGTTTGGACTGACCTCATGATGCACATGATCAATCAGGTGCACATTCCTTGCAAAGAATTCGCGGATAGCACGGCGAAAAACCTTGTTTTCCGTTAAATGATTTACTTTGCAGAACAGCCGGAGCTTTTTATTCTGTGATTCCGGTATTTTGAGGTTCTTTTTGTAGTACTTTAACTTACGGTGTTTCTTTCTTCCGCGCTTCGGCATAGCAATCCGGTTTAAGACTAATATGCGCTAAAGTAATGTATTATAATTCACAGCGATTCGTCACTGGAAAATAGTAATTCACATTTTATGAACAGGGGAGGAAATGTCGGATTTCGGATGTCGAATGTACGATTCAGGATGTATGATTTACGATGTATGATTTACGATGTACGAATGACGATGTACGAATTTAGATTTTTGATTTGAAAATGAAACCTTTAACGAAGAACCTTTCAAATGTATCCATCCAATCAATCCCATCAATCTCATCAATCTCATCAATCCTTACATCATCGACTTTATATCCCTTATAATCCTTTCGGCCAATTCCTCAGCTTTTACAGATGAAACACTCTCTGCATAAATCCGGATAATAGGCTCCGTATTGGATTTACGGAGATGAACCCATTCGTTTCCAAATTCGATTTTCACACCATCGATAGTACTGTTTGGCTGATCTTTGTATTTTTCCTGCACTTTTTGAAGTATCAGATCGGTATTCATGCCCGGCGAAAGGGTGATCTTGTTTTTCGAAATGGTATAATCAGGATAAGTGGCTCTGAGTTGTGAACAACTGAGTCCAGTTTTGGCGAGATGTGTCAAAAACAAGGCAATTCCAACCAGCGCATCCCGGCCATAATGCAATTCAGGGTATATAACGCCCCCATTGCCTTCGCCACCGATTATTGCATTGGTCTCTTTCATCATCTGAACCACATTTACTTCACCAACTGCTGATGCCGAATATGCATTGCCTTTTCCTTCGGTTACATCGCGCAAAGCCCTGGTCGACGACATATTGGAGACCGTATTGCCGGGTGTATGATTCAGTACATAATCAGCAACTGCCACCAGCGTATACTCTTCGCCGAACATCGCGCCATTTTCACTCACAATGGCAAGCCTGTCAACATCCGGGTCGACAACAAAACCGACATGGGCCTTATTTTCGGTCACGGTTTTGCTTAATTCGTGCAAATGCTCAGGCAAAGGTTCAGGATTATGAGGGAACAAACCGGTAGGTTCGCAGTACAACTCAATCACATCCTGAACACCTAATGCCGCCAGTAAGGCCGGAATAGCAATTCCACCGGTAGAATTAACGGCATCAACGGCCACTTTAAAATTCGCCTTTCTAATGGCATCCACATCGACCAATGGCAGATCGAGAACCATTTTTATATGCTTGTTTATAAAAGTATCGTCGGGGGTATAGCTTCCAAGCTTTCCCACTTTGCAATATTCAACATCTTTTGATTCAGCATTTTCAAGCACTTTGGCGCCGGCTTCGGCATCCAGGAATTCACCTTTGGCATTGAGCAGTTTCAAGGCATTCCATTCGCCGGGGTTATGACTGGCTGTCAGGATGATGCCGCCATTCGCCTTATATTCTGTAACAGCAACTTCCACAGTCGGAGTAGTTGAAAGACCAAGATCAACAACATCAATTCCTAATCCCATCAGGGTGCCGCAAACCAGGTTACTGACCATTGCGCCCGAAACACGTGCATCACGGCCAATTACCATTTTTATCTTACCGGCAGGACTCTCATCAATTATATAGGTGGCATAACCAGTAACAAATTTTACAATATCCGGCGGAGTTAGGTTATCGCCCGGTTTCCCGCCAATGGTTCCCCTTATCCCTGAAATACTTTTAATCAAAGTCATAGTGCTTTTTTTTTACAAAGATACAATTAGCAGGGAAATGGGAAAGGGAGTTGGATGTTGGATGTTGGATTGCGGATGTCGGATTGCGGATGTTGGATGTCGGAAGTCGGAAGACGGGAGTCGGAAGTCGGAAGACGGGAGTCGGAAGTCGGGAGTCGGAAGTCGGGAGTCGGAAGTCGGAAGACGGAAGTCGGAAGACCGGAGATGGAAGAAAGAAAACGGATTATCGGATTGGGGATGCCGGATTTAAAAGATAAGCCGCTAAACCTGTGAAACTTTGAAACCTTGAAACCTGAAACCATAAAATATGCTCCCCTTAACTTAAAACCCTTATCTTAAAAATTATTACCTTTGCAGCATCATTAAAAATGAACGAGTAAACATGGATAATTACGAAGAAGATCAAGAATACCTGCGCGAACTGCTCGAACGCTTCGAAAGCGTTTCCGGGGAAGGTGGATATTCCTTTTTCGACAGCGGGGAACTGGAAGATATAATCTACTACTATTTCAGTGAATCGGAATTAGTGAAGGCGCGCAAAGCCATTGATTATGCCATCGAACAATTTCCAGCCGAAGTTAGCTTCCAGGTTTTCAAGGCACAATATTTTCTGAATAACGGTGAACCCGAAAAAGCACTGGCAAGGCTCAACAGCCTGGATGCCGTTGACCCGCAAAACCCGGATATTTCGCTTACCCGGGCTACCGTTTACAGTACCATGCATAAGCATGCCGAAGCCATAAAGGAATACAAGAAATCATTGTCAAAGGTTGATGAAGACCTTGATGAAATTCATACCAGTATTGCTTTTGAGTACCAAAACCTGAGGGATTACAGGAAAGCTGCTGATCATCTTAAAAAGGCTATCCGGCTTAATAAAGAAAACGAAAGCCTGTTGTACGAAATCGGCTATTGCTACGAGATGGGTCAGATGAGCGATGAAGCAATTGATTTTTTCACCCGGGAACTTAACAGCAGGCCTTATTCGCTTGTGGCCTGGTACAATCTCGGAATTGCATACAGCACCATCGAATTATACGAAAAATCTATTGATGCGTTCGATTATGCCATTGCCATTGACCCAACATTTACCCCCGCATTTTTCAGCAAAGCCCAATGTTATGAGCAGATGGAGATGTACCCGGAGGCCATAAATGTTTATAAACAGACTTTTGAGCTTGAGAAACCGGATGCCATGACCAATTACTATATCGGCGACTGCTATGCCAGTATGGAGAAGTATGATACGGCTATTGAATTTTACAGGAAATCGATCAGCCTCGAGCGTCATTTTTCGGATGCCTGGATGGGAATCGGTCTTTGTTTTGTGGAACAGCAGCAATACAACGAAGCCTTATCGCATATTGAGCAAGCCATAAAATTAGAGACCGATAATGCTGAATATTATATTGTACTGGCCGAAACACAGCTTGCACTTGGAAAACACGACGAAGTTGCTTTAGCTTACGAAAAAGCAAGCGAACTTGAGCCTTACCATGCCGAAATATGGCTCGATTATTCCGACTTTTATGCTGATATAAAAAAGGATTATGATAAGGCTCTCGAAATACTGGAAGACGGACTTTATTACCAGGGTGAAAACAGCTCACTTACCTATCGCCGGGTTGCATACCTGCACGAAGCAGGCAGGCAGCGAGAAGCAATTCTTGAGCTTTTTATTGCACTGACGCAGGATTTTGAAGCTCATACACAGTTGCTTGAATATTCAGAAAGTGCCAGAAATTCAGTTGAAATCCTGGCTGTTATCGAAACCTATAAAAATAAGGACAAGTAGGAAAATTTCACTTATCCCTAACCCCCAACCCCTAACCCCTAACCCCTAACCCCTTCTCAAAATGGGAATTACTCAATGGATTGCTAATACCGCTGTTGCCTTTATTGCTGCCACATCCTATCCCGGTATCTTTTTGCTGATGATACTCGAAAGCATGGTCTTCCCGGTTCCAAGTGAGGCTGTAATGCCTTTTGCCGGATTCCTGATTCACGACGGACTGTTTACATTTACCGGTGTAATTATTGCAAGTACCCTGGGAAGCATTGTAGGTTCCCTGGCATCCTATGCCATGGGATATTATGGTGGAAAGCCTTTTATCAAACGGTTTGGAAAATTCCTGCTGCTCGATGTTCACGATCTGGAATTAACTGAGCGTTTCTTTGCAAAACGAGGCGAACTCACCATTTTTATATCAAGGTTTATCCCTGTAATCCGCCACCTGATAAGCATTCCGGCCGGTCTCGGAAAAATGAATCTTGTGAAATTTATTATATATACAACCCTGGGTGCAGGTTTGTGGAATTCGTTCCTGGCATATGTTGGTTTTAAATTGAAAGAAAACTGGCAGGAAGTAATGAAATACAGCCATACCATCGACATAGTTGTTGTTGCCGTTCTGGGACTTGCATTCCTGTATTATGCTTACAAAATTTACCTGAATCTCTCCAAAAAACCTTCAGCTAACTAAAATGCGCCTTTTCGGACTGATCGGCTTCCCTTTGTCGCATTCATTTTCGGCAAAATATTTTGAAAAAAAGTTTGCTGAAGAGCGGATTCCCGATGCAGAATACCGGCTTTTTCCATTAAAAGACATCACGGAACTTCAGTCTCTTATCGGTCTTAATCCTGATTTACAGGGTTTTAATATCACCATTCCTTACAAGGTTGCTATTCTACCTTACCTGGACCAGATTTCCGATTCGGCAAAAGCAATCGGAGCCGTAAATTGTGTAAGGATCGAACGACTTAATTCAGATATCAGACTGACAGGTCATAATACCGATGCCCATGGATTCAGTGAATCCTTAGTTCCATTGCTAAAGTCGTATCACCGGAAAGCACTAGTGCTGGGAACCGGAGGTGCATCAAAAGCAGTTTGTTACGCGTTGCAGCAACTTGGAATTACTACTACACTGGTATCGCGTGCCAGCCACGACGCTAACACACTGAACTACTCTCAGCTTACAGAAACTAAAGTTAACGACAATCTACTTATTATAAACACCACTCCTGTCGGCACATATCCTGATGCAGATAAATTTCCGGATATCCCATACCAATTCCTGGGCAAACATCATATCCTTTACGACCTTGTTTATAATCCGGCCGAAACACAGTTTATGCTCAAAGGCCTCGAAGCAGGAGCCACAGCAAAAAACGGCTTTCAAATGCTGGAATTACAGGCTGAAAGATCGTGGGAGATTTGGAATGATTAACGAATAGTGAAGAGTGAAAAGTGATCCCGATAGCTATCGGGAGTGAAAAATAATAATTAATCATTAAATGACGGTTGCACTGCCTGCCCCGAGAAGTGGGGACTGCACGACTACACGACTACACGAACTTTGAACGCGAAGCATTGAACCCGTCACTGCGAGGAGGAACGACGAAGCAGGAACGCGAAGCATTGAACCCGTCACTGCGAGGAGGAACGACGAAGCAGGAACGCGAAGCATTGAACCCGTCACTGCGAGGAGGAACGACGAAGCAGGAACGCGAAGCATTGAACCCGTCACTGCGAGGAG
>JBBQSY010000032.1:0-31710 GCA_038213495.1 Bacteroidales bacterium | reverse complement strand
TTTGCAAACGTATTTCTTCGCATTTACTTTTTTTCCGCATTTTTTGCATTCAAACTTCGGATCCTTCTGCTTTTTGGCCCGTTTTTCCTCATCCTTGGTTTCACACATTGTTTTCGACATAACTACTTTTCTGTTTAGAATAATATATCACAAACATCCGGGATTGCGCGAAGTTCATTCATCACCATTTCTTTGCTTATAAGAATGTGAAGTTCTTCATTTCCTGGTGATACAAATTGATTTTTACCGAATGATAGTCATTTATATATGCAGCGAGACGTGAGGCACAGAACACCGAACGGTGCTGACCGCCGGTACATCCGAAATTTATCTGAAGGCTTTTGAAGCCCCGTTTCCGGTATTCGAGAATACTCTGATCAACAATCTTAAACACATGTTGAAGAAATTTACCCACAGAAGGTTCCCGTTCCAGGTATTGAATTACAGTCTCATCGAGACCGGTCAGCTTTTTATAATGATCGTAACGGCCAGGATTGGGCAATGCCCGGCAATCGAAAATAAAACCTCCGCCATTTCCTGAGTAATCGGGAGGTGGCCCGTTTTTAAATGCAAAACTATTTACCGAAACATTCAGCGTGCCTTCTTCCTGCGCCTCAGGAACAGTGATTTCAGTTTTGGCAATTTCCTCCAGGGCTTTCATCAATTCAGGCATTTCAATTTTGAATTTCACATTAGCAAGCAGCCAGCGCAGATTTTCGACTGCATAAGGTATGCTTTGCAGGAAATGTGCCCTGCGTTCAAAATACCCCCTGAATCCGTAAGCACCCATTACCTGCAGCAGGCGGATAAGCACGAAGCCATAATAGTCGTCAACGAATTTTTGTTCGTCGATACTAATGTATTTTTTCAGATTTTGCAGATACCATTGAAGCATCTCTCCCCTGAAGGAATAAGGCAACGAAGCCTTTACCTGGAAGAGAAGTGAGGCAAGATCGTATTGCAGCGGACCCCGCCGACCGCCCTGGTAATCAATAAACCAGGGTTTATCTTTATAAATTAATATGTTACGGGCCTGGAAATCGCGGTACATAAAATAATTGCTGTCGCTCTGCAGCAGGTACGTTACAAGTTTGTCAAAATCATCTTCAAGCGCGGCTTCATTAAAGGGAATCTTTAACAACCGCAGGAAATAATATTTAAAATAATTGAGGTCCCAGCGCATGGAACGGCTGTCGAATTCAGCAGAAGGATAGCAAACCGAAAAGTCAAGGTTTTTGGAAGCATCCACCTGGAAACGCGGCAGATCTGCAATGGCAAGTTTATATAGTTCAAGGCTTTCAACCGAAGGCATTCCATTAACCCGGTTCAGTTCCAGGTGATCAAGCAAGGATATTTTACCTAAGTCGCTGATCAGGTAACAATCATTTTCCAGGTCGGAGGCATATATTTCGGGAACATTAAGGCCCAATTCACGGAAATGAGAAGTAAATTTAACAAAAGCCTCAGTTTCACATTTATCAGGGCTGTAAACGCCGATAGCATGCTTCTTCTGCCCGGTAAGCCGGTAATACTGACGGTACGAACCGGCCTGGGGAAGAGGAAGAATTTCTATTCCCGGCTCCGGTACCCATTCATAAAAAAGTCCACGAAGAATGTCGATGTGATCCAGTTTATCCACCATTATTGATAATTAATTTTTAAAGTCAAGCTATTATGCAAACTTACGGATTTTCGGCCGAAATAAAGTCACTATTATTTAACAACTTTGCCCATTGTTTGTTAAACATAGTATATTTGCTTTCTGGCATTAGATAACAAACACAACCTATATTATGGAAAACACAAAAGCATTGGAAATTCTAAAAACTGCCATCCTGCTTGAAAAGCGCGGCAAAGCTTTTTATGAAAAGATGGCTGAGCAGACCGAAAGCCCAGAGGCCCGGAAAATTTTTACAACCATGGCTGAGGAAGAAAAAGCACATGTTGAATTTCTCTCGGTGCAATTTGCAAACTATGTAAAGGAGGGAAAATTCTCAAAACCTGATTACAGCAATGGCGAAACGGAAGATATTTCGCATGAAATCATGAATCCGCAACTGGTTAAAGAGATTTCCGCCGCCAGTTTTGAGGCTGCGGCCATTTCGGCAGCCATGGATTTCGAGACACGTGCCGTTGAATTGTATTCGAAACGTTCAGCTGAGGCTACCGACCCGAATGAGAAAGAAATGTACAAATGGCTGGCAGATTGGGAAAGCGGCCACCATAAAATTTTGTACGATCTGAACGAAGCCCTGAAGGAAAGTATCTGGTACGATAACCAGTTCTGGCCGTTTTAACATCTATATACTTTAAGAAGCACAAGCGTAGTTGGCGAAAGCTGGCTGCGCTTTGTTATTTCAAGGGTTTAGAGTGGGAAAAGATTTTGGAGCTGTGGTAACTGTCAAGACTAAATGCAGGAAATATTTGTACCATTACCCTCACAAATCTTCACCAAGGGTTAGCTAATTTATTATTTAATCATCTCACCTGGAAAAACAACCAGGCTTTCGTTGCCATCTTTTCCAACTGCTGCAACGCCAAAGAAATAATTATCGATGATTATATTCTCCAGTAAAAAGGTATTAACTTTCCCTACAAACCGTGAATATTGCCATTGCGGGGCAGTAGTTTCCCGCCAATAAATTTTATACCCTATACAATTCTGATCATCTCTGCTGTCCCATGCAAGGGTGGTGGATGGAGACACCGCTCCACCTATTTTTACATGAGTGGGTGAAAGTGGCGCCATGGCTAAACCGGCCAGGGAAATGGCATTTATAGCCGTAATTTTGGCTGCATAATCAAAATTCACCCCGGCAACTACATCCCCATAGTTAATCCCGTTTTCTACTCTTACATCCTGGTGTTGGCGGTTGTAGTTTTCATTTGCCTCCATAATCCGAATCCCGGCATAACCGGCATCATTAAAAGGTTTATGATGTCCGCCCCTCCCGAAACGATCCAGGCGATAAACCATCACAGGCTTCATCTCGGGCATATAAGTCTGAGTCATCTTGAATACATACCGGGCCAGTTGCCTGGATATTCCATCCACTTCACCTCCCATAAACCGTCTGCGATTGCGTTCTGCTTCAGTTTCTGTAGGAGGCACGGATTCGGAAAATATCCTGAAACTACGATTATCAATGGTTTTGTCAATCCCTTCGATATTACCGATCATATCATTGTTGATTATTCCTATTATATTCCAGCCTTTTTCCTTTACAAATGCAGCCAGGCCTTCGCCGCCAAACAATCCCTGTTCTTCGGCCGATAAAGTGGCATAGATAATGCTGTTGTTAAATTCATATTTTGATAAAATACGAGCAGCCTCTAGCACACCGGCTACGGCGGATGCGTTATCATTGGCTCCCGGGGCATCTATTTCGGCATTGTTTACATCCGTAGCGCGGGAATCGATATCGCCCGATACAATAATATAATTATCGGGATGTAACTTGCCGCGCTGTACAGCTATTATATTGGTCACCCACACATCGCGGGGAATACGCTTATTCTCTCCTTTTTTAACCAGGTTCTTCTGGTAAAATACATCCAGACCTCCCTTGCGCTGTGCAGAAAGGCTATCTAACCTATGCTTAACCCACCTGCTGGCAGCACCGATTCCCCTGCTTTCTGAGATTGTATCCGAGAAAATGTTTCGTGTGCCAAAGTTTGCCAGGATAATTACATCTTTCCTGATACGGTCGGATGAAACCTGCTTAATTATATCGTACATTTTCAGATCCACTGATGGAGGAATCTGCTCCTGAGCCTGAGCAAAAGATGTTTGTATAAAACTCAATAAAATCGAGAGTAATGCTAATTGGTTTTTCATGATCCTGATAAATTTCATTATAACGCAATTTTATAACAATTTAATTGAAATTGCAAGGATTATCAGTTGCTTGCTTTCAGGCAGAGGTCCAACAAAATATGCAGATGATTATTCTATTCCCGCGATTAACTCTTTTTTCATGAAATAGTACATTGTAGCAGTCAGGTGGTAAGAAAAGCAATTTATGGCAGTGAAACGAGGCATCTGGTATGATAACCAGTTCTGGCCATTTTAACCAATCATTATATTCAGGCCTGGAATTTAAGTCAAACACTGACTATAATGCAAATAAAAGCGCAGTGGGCTAAAGCCGGCTGCGCTTATTGTTTGGGCGAATTGGTATTGACATTAATCGTTCGGGTAATTTATTTAAAACCAAAAAGTAACGGAAAAAGAAACGTTACCACTATTGCCCAAATACTGTAAACAGGTAAAAAAGAAGCGATGCTGTTTTCGACAGTCACTAATTCATCCGAATTTCTCAGTGACTTAAAAAGCCGGTAAGTCACCATCATCAAATTGATTAATATCAGCACATTACCACCAAAAACGGCAAGCCTGTTGGGTGTAATTCCCCCTTCAAAAATTCTGACAATAATGGCTGATAATGCAATCCCGTTAACGATTATAGTAACAACAGAAAGCAAAAACAAAAGGAGAGTGCTTATTTTACCCCCTGTATTTTTTGAGGTTTCTGCTACAGAGAACAATATAATTGACATAACGCCAATTAAGAGCAAATTGAAAATCAGCAGAAATTCCCTGTCGTTATAAGGGTCTTTTCCTGTATAAACAATGGCAATTAAATACACAACCAACATTACCAGCACCAATGGGGTAAACACTTTGGCAATTACAGGTGAAACGTTTTTTACCAATTGAGGGTTTGATTGAACAAGGTAGGTGCCAACAATGGGCGATGCTGCCGCCCCAAAAACAGCAATGTTCCGGAAATAGAATTCTTCCATATTTATATTAATCAGTTCGAATAAACCTACTGTAACTGCTGACAATACAGCCCCCGCAATAAGTATCAAGGTGGTCATCACAACTAAATCTCCGTTGTATCTGAGGAAATCTGTCCGTTTTTGAAAGCTCTTAAAATCATTCCCCGTAAACGTATAACCCAATACGGCCCACATAAACAAGGGTAGATGGATGCATGCTAAAATTAATGTATCGCTTTTATTGGCATCGGGCAACAGATTAATGTATATTATTGATATTAAAATAGTTACTGAAACCAACAGCACTTTTTTGATATTCAATGTTTGCTTCCAAGCAAAATATGCCGCTAACAAGGGGAAAACTACAAATGCAAGATTCCGGGGATAAAAAAAGCCGACATTCAGGGCAGTAAAGTCAGGAATCTTTGCTATCAGTCCTGCAATAAAAGACAATGCAATGATCACTAGAAGTTCATTTTTTGTTCCCCACGATATTGATTTGTTTTCAAAATTTAATCGCTCATTCCAGATTTGTGCCGATGTGGTATTCCGGATGTCAGGATAAATAAGGTCAAACGATTTTTTGAACATTGACTTATTTTCCCGGTAAAGCATTTCAAGCTGCTTCGGATTGTCCAGGTTGCTTTTGATTTCCTCTTTCATAGTTTGTTTATTTAACAGTTAAACATTGATTTTTGCATTGTCGCTTAAGTAGTTTTATGGGTATGATTTATTGCTTTTGTCATTTAAAAGTACTTTGTATTACAAAGTATTTACACAAAAAAAAATCTGTTTCTACATATTGGGTTGATTTTTAATTCTCAGATCCATAGCTATTTCTGTGATTGTATAAGTTTTTCCAATGCTGTGAGGTGATCGCCGAAAGCGGCTTTACCGGCTTTTGTAATAAAATATCTTGTGTTGGGTTTTCGGCCGACAAATGATTTTTCCATCCCAATAAACTCCTCTTTTTCCAAAGCTTTAAGATGGCTGGCCAGATTACCATCGGTTACGTCAAGGTACTCTTTCAGCGCTGTAAAATCAAGCGCATCGTTCACCGCCAACACCGACATAATACCCAGCCTGACACGACTCTCGAAAGCCTTATGAAATCCTTTGATAAACACGCTCACCTCTCGTACCTTATATGAATGTAAATACCATAAACAATATGCATCAGCCCGAATCCCATTGCCCAGAGAAGCAGTCCGTATTCAATAAAGCAGGAACTTATCAGTCCAAGACCTATTTGGATTATACCCAAAAACTTAACCTCTTTGTAGGTAAAATTACCAGCACTGTATAGCGCAAGCCCATAAAAAAGCAATGTCATAGGTGCCAACAGGCCTATCAGACCATGGGAAATTAACACCAGGATTAAAATACCACCGCTTACCAGCGGCATGGACATATTGACCAGCAATCTGCGGGATGTTGCATTCCACACCTTCTCCCCTCTTTTTGCTGCTCTTTGGTACGACAGGAAAACGGCCGTACCAATGGACAGCACTAATATCGATGCAGCCAAAACAATAACATTCACCAAGTCAAAGGAGGCAATTCCATCAGCGTTATAAGCTATCTCAGCGGGGTTGAACCTGAAGAAACCATAGGCGATATATGCACCCACCAACGCATATATTCCTGCCAGTATGCCTGCCCAACCGGAGAGTGACAGAAACTTGGACGACCGATCCATCATGGAACGGATTTCTGCAATGTCTTTTATATAATCCTGTTCTCTACTCATTTTAAAAGTACTTTGTGATGCAAAGTTAAACATCACTTTCAATAATGCAACATCTGAATAAAAAATTATTAGAAAAATATATAAAGTTATCCGCATTATCACAACCATTATAACCAGCACTTATTACAAAACCTCGTCTGCATTGAGAACCAGCTAGTCCCTTGCTTTCTTTAATTCAAAGAATGCGCCAACGAAGAGCTCTAGGCGGGATAAATGGAAGCGGGAAAATTTCCATGTTTCCCTGACTTGAATAATTCAATCATTTCGCCTGCAATACTGATATTTCCGGGAGTTTCAGGAAGATTCTCACGGCTGAACCATTGAGCATCATGGATTTCTTTTGTATCAACAACTATAGGTTGCTGATCATCCGCTTCGGCAAAATAGCCAATCATCATGGAGCTTGAAAATGGCCAGGGTTGACTGCCATAGTACCGCAGATTCTTTATTTCGATGCCAACTTCTTCTTTCACTTCACGGATAACAGTTTCTTCAAGCGATTCCCCGATATCAGCATAACCGGCAACGAGCGAGTAAAAATTAAACCGGTAATGCGTTCCTTTTGCCAGCAGAATTTTGTCGTTACAGGTAATGGCAACAATTACGGCCGGTGAAATTTTCGGATGCTCCGTTAATTCACACGCCGGGCAACGAATAGCACGCTCACTTTTATTGAAAGTTGTTTTTGTACCACAACGCGAACAAAACTTATGCTCATCCATCCACATGTTAAGATGAAACCCGACAGCTCCTATATAGGCTGATTCCCTGTTAGGCATAGAGCGTAAAAACATATGTTCCCTGAAAACAAAATCCGGATTGTTTCCGCTATATTCTTTTAATAAAAAACAATGCACTCCGTCGAGCGAGAATAAATAGTGTGTAGCATCATCCAGGAACACCTCATCGAAATCAAGTCGCCTTGGAATTACAAGTTCGTTTTCACTTTGAATTAATAAAATCGAATTTTCTTTGTAACAAAGAATGTAATCATCCTTATGCTCAGAGGCATTCTCAATGAAAGTGTTGTTGAATATATGAGGTTGAATGTGGTGAAGCATTGGGTATTTATGAATTTTATTAAATCAGGTAAATTGATTTGAGGTACAAATAGCGATTTAAAGTTGGCAACAAGATGTTGGCTGAAGTTTTTGAATTAAGTCAAACTGCGGCTTAAAGTCGCGCCCAGACTATGCAAAAATGCAGCTTTTTCACTCTTCACTCCCGGTAGCTATTGCAATCAATTATGTACTTTACCTGTCATTTTTATCGCCTTTTATGGGGCATTTTTTTTATCCTTTATCTTCCATTCTTTGTCACAATCAAAGCAATGGTAACCCTTTTTGAAAAAGGGCAGTGGTAAACCGAAAAGTAAAAATGAAATCATAATTGCATATCCAGCCTGCATTTTCTTTACAACATTGTCGGAGTTACAATATGAACAAATTAGTGTATCATTTTTCTTTGGCATCAGAAACCGGAATTGAATCTGTTATCTGTTCCGAGAATTGTTAAGTGATCTGATTGCAACTTAATCGTATTATTTTTCATCTCGAGGCTGTATGCACCAATATAAATGGATCTCCTGGATGAGTCCTCTTTTGCAATTGTATGCAGGTTTTCACCAAAAGTGATATTACTATCATTCAACCTCGCTGAAATGATTAAGCTATCATTTCGTATTTCCCATTGTCCTATATCATCATAAGACTGAACATCCGGGAAAAAAGCCATTCCATTTTCGCTAAATGTCATTGTCTCAGTACAGTTATCATTACCGATTGTGATTCGGTCGCCGGTAACATCTGGTTTTAATTCATGTCCTTTATAATAGATCTTTTCAATGCACCAATTTTTTCCTGCCAGTTTTTCGCGGGTTGATGGTAAAGCTAAAAGAAAAATTGGAATCATTAAAATCAGTAAGATCAAGGCAACCAGGATTATTAATCTCAACTCAATAGCTGATTTCCCAATCAATGGTAGTTTCGAGGTAAGAATATCAAATCGGATCCACAATTTATTTGGAGCAGTAATCTTCTCTAAAATGTAACCTGACTCAATTAAAATCCTGTGAGCATTATCGTAATCAGATTCTTTAACGAGTAGTTTTACTCCGCCAATTGCATTTGAATAAAAGTTATTCATTTGTACAGTCAACTCGTCTTTTATAAAAACTTCAATCCCTTCGGATTCAAGTTTCCCTTTCGCAAGATGAGCCTCATGCGGATAGGTAAAAGATATTATTGTAATCCAATCGTTCATGAATGAAATGTCCTTTTAAAATTTCCAATAACCAATATTCGTTCCAGTGTCAGACAACCTGCGGGTGTGCAGACACTCTTCACTTCCGATCCCGATAGCTATCGGGATATCGGGATCACTATTCGTTATTCACTATACATGCGAATCAATGGTTGAATTCATGTTTTGTCTATTGGGGCGTTAAACTCTTCATGAGTTTAAAACTCTGGAAGAGTTCTCCTGGCAACCAATAAGTTACAATTTCAACCCTTGATTCGTATTATTCACTTTTCACTCCCGATAGCTATCGGGATCACTTTTCATTATTCGTTATTCACTCTTCATTTATTTCAGGACCCCTCTGCCCTTCGGACATCTCCCCCGTGGGGGAGAACCCTGCGAAGACTTTTCGTTCCAGTGTCAGACACCCTGCGGGTGTGCAGACACTTTTCACTCCCGATCCCGATAGCTATCGGGATATCGGGATCACTATTCGTTATTCACTATACATGCGAATCAAGGGTTGAATTCATGTTTTGTCTATTGGGGCGTTAAACTCTTCCAGAGTTTAAAACTCTGGAAGAGTTCGCCTGGCAACCAATAAGTTACAATTTCAACCCTTGATTCGTATTATTTATTATTCGTTTTTCTTTATTCATTATTCATTATTCGTTATTCGTTATTCGTTATTCGTTATTCGCCTTTCCCCAGTGTCAGACACCCTGCGGGTGTGCAGACACTTTCCACTCTTCACTCTTCACTCCCGATAGCTATTGGGATCACTCTTCACTTTTCACTACTTTACTGTAACCTTTCCACTTCCCGAGTACGAATGATATTCCCCGTTGTACATGGCATCAGCGGAAACCGCTCCTATCACAAAAGTGCCTTTGCTTACCACCCTTACCATATAATAAAAGGTTTTGGCCGTACCACTTAATGCGGTAAAGAAACTGACGCGATCATCGCGAATATCGGTATATTCAGGAGTTGAACGATTTTTCATAAAACTCATTTCGCGTTCAGCCACCAGCCGCGAATTTTCAATCTCGAAACAAGCCGGCAGTAAATCTGTGATAGCAACATTTTCAACATTTGTTCCTGTTTCACTCTGGGCGGTTATCTCAACTACGACCATATCATTCTGGTTAAAGGAATTACCGTTGATTGCATTCCCGTTACGGTCGAGGAAACGGCGACGAACTTTTAGATGATTGTCTTCATCCCCAAGGTTAGGAGTGGTTTTGATGCCTGAGAGTTCGTAGTAATAATATAGCGTTCCTTTTCCCTTTGCAGCGATAGCAACCGTTTTATTATTTATATCAAGCGGAAGCTGCAAGTCTTTATTGTTGTAGATTCCTGCCGGTTTACCATCCACCGAAACCTGTGCCGTAATATCCGATGCCGCTGCCTTACGTGCATGCTTTCCGATTGTAAGCAGGGCAAACGCGGTTTCCTGTGTTGAACAATATCTTGCATTTTTCAACTCAAGTGAAATACTTTTCAGCAATTCACTCACCTGCTGATTATCAGGATCCGCTTCGAGCAAGGCATTGAGGGCGAGGGACCTGTCGCGCAGGTACGAGCCATAAGAACCGCCAAATTCATTGATTGCTTTTTCGCTGCCGAAAGCTTTAGGAAGAACGCTGCGGAAACTCTTCACATCCCCGGCAAGCATAAATGCAGAGGCCAGCAGATAACGGCCTTCGGATGAAAGTTCCGCAGATAACGATTTGTAATAATTCAGGGCCGAAACCGGAGCCTGGTAGGCCAGAGCCAGCACATAAGCGGAATACAGTATTTCGCGGCGCGGGATATTTCTTGATTTGCGAACTCCGTTTTCGGTATAAAAATAGGTTTCCATTTCACGCTCTTTCACCTTCTGGGCCAAAAACCGGAGTGCACCGTCGAGTACCTTTTTATTTACCTCGAAACCGGCCTTTTTTGCCTCTATCAGGAAATGTACCGTATACGCTGTCGCCCACCAATCGGCGCTGCCGCCATTTGGCCAAAGCGATAAGCCACCGTTGTATAACTGCATGGATTCAGCTTTCAATATGGCCTGCTGAACATTATAACCCGGCGAAGCGCTAAGGTTGATATTCCGGCCCGGTGCCACCGGGAACAACCCGGCAATATCCGAAAGGTATAATTGTGGAAAAGCGGTTGAAACGGTTTGCTCGAGGCAGCCGTATGGATAACGGACCAGGTAATCCAGGTTTTTGGAAAATTGTACCGCCGGCGACTTACTGAGAATAAGGGCGGATTTAATACCTTGCGGATACAGGTCGCTTGCAGCTTTGAAAGCCTGTGTTGAACCTGCAGAAACAGAACCTGAACCTGTGATAAACGTAAGTCCGCCAGCCGGACGAACAGGAATTTCAATCTGCTGAGTAAACGTCTGTCCAAGTGCAGTCACCGAGGCTGTTACAGTTGCAACGCCGATTCCCTTGTCGGCATTAATACTGAAAAGTACAACTTCTTCGACACCTGATTTTAAACCGGCTGAGGCTGAACTTTTACCTTCAACGCTTGCGGGACCAGTAGTGTTTAAACGTACGGTCGCACTTCCGTTCTTTTCTGTGGTATTGGTCATCGAAACAGCAACATCGCATTTATCTCCCGGGCTGAGGAATCGGGGCAATGACATACTGATTATGATAGGATCAGCAACTTTCATCGTTTTTTCGGCCGATCCGAACTGGCTTCCTTTATAAGCCACTGCCATAGCCCTGAGGGCGCCCGAGAACTGAGGAATATCAATACTGAACGAGCATTCGCCCGAAGAATTGGCTTTGCGTATTCCGCTCCATTTCGAAATCAGTTTTACCCTGTCGCCGGTTAACGGTTTAATCCTTCGTGAGAGGTCGAAAGCCTCGCCACCGGCCGGACTCGACGAATGCTGTAGTTCGGGATACAGAAGCGCATATACATCATAGGAATTTACTCCAAGTGCCCGTTTCTGGTAAAACCAACTGAAAGGATCAGGTGTTTTATAATCGGTAATCTGGAGAATGCCTTCGTCCACCACGGCAATGGTAACCTCCGCATTCGGAGAAGTTTTAACGGTAAATGTCTGTTTGATTCCCGACCGGGATTTTTCAGGAGCAACAATTACGACATTCAGTTTTGCGGAAGCATCATCCACTTTTAGTGAAACAACACCGTGTGCCACAGTGAGAGGAATTGACATATCACCGGATTTACGGAATGCGGTGGCATCAACATAGATATTTGGCAGATGATCTTTGGTAACATCAAGCTCCATGCTTGCAGATTTGTTCAATAAATCCAGGAACTTGTATGTGAGCACATTATCCTGTTCGATGGCCACCAGCAGTTGACCATCGAAAGGTGCCTTAAACAATAGTTTTGCCTTATCGCCGGGATTGTATAGCAATTTGTCGGGGGTAATGGTTACTTCACCTTCACGGCTTACCTCGAAAGATGAATAATCGGTATCACTCCAGCCATAGGCATAAAAAGTTCGCGAAACATAATTTTCGCTTTCCGGAGCCATAATACGCACTTCGTATTCACCTGACTGAACCGGAACGAAAGGCACAACGGTTCCCGATCCTTTAATATTGATTTCGCGCGAAAAAACCACTTTCTCTTTCTTTTGCGATACATAATTGTACCGTCCGGAATTCTTTTCGATCACAGTTTCATATTTATAATTCAGGATCACAATCTTTGCCTGTGCTCCAGCCAATGCTTTCCCGGTCCGGTCGACAGCAGCAAACTGCAGGTTGATTGCTTTGCGTGTCGACAGCCAGGTATCAAAATACTTTATGCCAAAAAACGCCTGCTGCGTCGGTATCTCTATCACGTTCAGTTTATTCACCGGCCTGCCTGTTTCGTCAAAAACGGTGGTGAAAATTTTACCTTCGAGCAAACCGATATCTTTGTATGCGGCAGATTTCAGGATTACCGAAGCTTTTCCTCCGGCATCCGTATTTCCTTGCTGCACAATAGATGCCAGCACCGGCATATTTTTCGAATCTATATTAAATGAATAATCGGGTAATGATTTGGAAGTAAGTTGTCTGCGTTTTAAACGCAATTCCGTTTCGAACCGTCTTCCACCGGCAGGTGTACCGTACAGATTTTCCGCAATCAAATCAAGGTTAATTTCCTCCGCTGGCAGGTAAGCTGCTTTATTGGTTTTGGTCGTTACTTTAATGCGGTCGGGTACAAACTCTTCGACGGAAATCTTCCGGGTAGCCAGCAACACATCGTTAGAGGCATAAACCTCAATTACATACGATCCGGTCATCGCCTGGCGCGGAATGTAGAACTGAGTTTCGGCCGCGCCTGAGGCATTAAGCTGGTGCCTTTCGTTCATGTATTCGCGTCCGTTGGGCGCCAGCAGTTTGATTTTTACCGGGATATTACTTACAACATCCCAACGCGGTGTGCGGACAATGGTGTTGATATGAGCCGTATCGCCGGGCCGGTAAAGATCGCGGTCGCCATAGATAAACACATCGTAATTCACATTGTCGGTTCGTTTTCCGCCTACATCAAACCGGGATGTTTCGACACGTGTGCTATTGAATAATACAAAGTTGAAATCGTTTTCGGAACGAACAGAAACCATGCTCAGCCTGAATCCGGCCGCCACCTGCTTCGCATTTTTAAATATGGCTACTCCATTGTTATCCGACACCGCTGAATATATTTTCTGGTTGTTCGAACTTATAAAATCAAGCCTGGCGCCTTTTACAGGCGTGGCATCGCGGAGGGAATTCACGAAAACCATAACATCGTCAGATCCTTCCTTTACAATGAGCCCAAGGTCGGAAAGCGACAAGAGCTGCGAATCCATGATGTATTTGCGATCGGCAGCCTCAACTTTTACAAGATAAAGCCCTTTATAGGATTCGTTAAAATTCAGTTGATTCAGATCGAGATTCAGCAACGAGATATTTCCTGATTTCTGAAGCGAACGCGTGAGTATCTCCTTGACCAACACAGGCTTTCCGTAATTCTCGTCGAATGACCAGGAACTGTAATCGTGGTATTCGTCCCCGTCGTAATCATATTCCCAGTCTTTGCCCTGCCGCATATAATGCTGTATATTGTTCTCAAATATTTTGAAAACCGAGACTTTCACTTTAGACACATTTATAATATTGACCCCGAGGTTACGCTCGCCACGGGTTGAGAGGTAAATAGCATTATGTTCCGTAAATGAAATATAAGGCTGTGGATCAGCAAAAGAGACCACGGCTGTATAATTTTCTTCGAGCTCCCGTCCGAAAAGGCTTTTGACGCCTTTCTTTATCGTCAGCGAATAGGTCTGCGATCCTAAAAACTCACCCTTTATCCTGAATCCGTTTGACAGTATTTCTGTTTGAAGATTTAAAACCGGATCTGTTGACACCAGGCCTGTAAGACCATCTGCAAGTACAGGCTGTGTAGTAAAAATATCTATGAATCCCTTGCCGTTGTCGAAACCTGTTTCGGTTGCCGTGATGGTGAGTTTATCTTTCGACGGGATGACGAACGTACTTTTCAGTTTGTCGTCAGTAACTTTATTGCCACCCGGGCTTCCCAGTCCTTTTTCGATAACAGCCTCGCCCTTTACTTCATTATCCTCCAGCTTATTGTATGCAAAACCAACATCAATAACATCGGCATCATTTTGAGTAATGATACGGTAAGGCATTTCTTTCCCGGCCACCAGCATTTTAAGCAATGGCCTTAGTTTCGATGGCGAAACGGGGTTATTAAAATTTAGCTGGCAACGCACTTCCACCTGGTTTGTGAGATCCTCGCTTAACGACCAGAAAGTATTGATGCTGTTTATATCCAGAAAAGGAGTGTGGAACTTAACCGGCTCATCATCGATGCTGTATTTGGCTGAACTGTATTTTACCAGCTCCTTTGTGAGCGTGGCAGTATAATTTGATGCCGGTAACAAAGCTCCGAGCGGTGAAAAGGTGATCTCCGATTTGCCGGTCCACATAAACCGTCCCTGGATTGCAGGTTCAAATTGTATGTAACGGGTAGTATCCCATTTGTTTATCAATCCCGAATCGGTGATTAATTCCTTGTCAAATTTGAATACCAGATTCTGGGCACGCAGAACTTCGTCCTTAAAATTGGTTTTCTTGACTTTTAATGTGTTGTAATTACTGCAGGATGACAAGGAAATGCCAAGCAGTGCGACAAAAATCAGGGATTTGAACATATTCCAGGATGATTACTTGTTGTATTAATCTGATTTATAACAATGTAAATAAAATCAAATGATAAAGTTAAATGACTCGGTTGTAATCAATAAAAATAATGAATAATAGTACTAAAAAAAGGAAGCAAACAAATTAATTATCCAGATAAAAAACGAATGCAATTGTTCTAAAAAACAAATGAACTAAACAGGAATTTCTCATAAGGATAAATGAAAAATACCGGATAAAACAAGTTAAGAGGAAATGCCTTTATTTTATAAGGTAGGGAAGCATAATCTTTTTCCAGATAGCATATCCATCCGGATTCATATGAAGGCTATCCCCCAGAAAAATTTCACCCTTTGGGCGCCCCGTGGCATCAGTCATAGATGAATAAACATCAATAAAACCGGCTCTTTTCTCTTTTTGCATAAATAGTTTGATCTCCTTATTTGCCTCCTGCATTTTGTTTTGAAGATGCCTGCGGCTTGGACTTGGTTTTATCGAGACGAAATCAATGGTAGCCAGCGGAAGATTCAGCCTGGTAATGGCAAACAATGTTTTGAATCTAGTCACAACATCCGCGACAGTTACAGAATCCGAATAAGCAAGGTCGTTTTCGCCACAATAAATCACAACCTGTTTTGGTTGATAAGGGATCAAAATATCGTATACATAGCGGATAACATCCACCAGGGTTGAACCTCCAAAACCCCTGTTAGTAATAGTGTAACCGGGGAAATATGCATTTACATCTTTCCACATGGTAAACGAGGAACTTCCGATAAATAAAATCGAATGAGCCGGTGGCGGCGAAACAGAATCCAGCTTTTTAAACGCAACAATATCGTTCCAGAATGGAGGTGCTGTCTGGGGTGTAGCTTCCTGCAGAAATAACACTGAAAACAGGAATAATAACAATATATTCTTCATTTTCTTCATGATTGCGATTTAGCTATAAGTTTAGTCAACATGCAATAATAATCAAAAATACAGTTAATTCCAGCAAAACTGGTCCCGGAGCGTAAAAACATCTTGTATATGGCTGATTGTAATGTTTTTTCGATTCGTCTTGATACCCACATTTACCATTATACAGGATATCTTATTTGTTGTAAATATTCCTCAGTGAATCAACACCAATCCGGTTCTCCTTTCACTCCGGTGTGCCAAAATGTCGCTTATTGTTAGAATTGAAAATAAAGTTGATTTAAACCTTTTACATAACCTATATCTAAAAAGAACCTGTAATGCATTTTGATAAATAAATATTGGTCAAGATTTTAGCTTTTAAAAGCAAAAAAGGGAACCCGGAGGTTCCCTTTTTATGTAAAAAATTATTCAGCCGAAGCTGGAAAAATTATTTAACAGTTGTGTCCTGTGCAGCAACAGGTAATGAATCAGGAGAAGCCATTACCTCTGTTGAATCAGCATTAGCATCGGATTTTGTTTCGCCTGATTTACAAGCTGCGAACGAGATAAGTCCCGCAACTGCAAGTAACATAAATAGTTTTTTCATGAGTTGTTTGTTTTTGGATGTTAATTTGATGCAAAAGTAGGCAAATATTGCTCACAACTTACGCTCTCCCTGCGTTTAATGATGGTTTTTGTTTGTTTTTTTGCTAACAGGCAATTAGTTAATATCTTTTTGACTGCTTAGACAAGTACTTTAATCATAATGAAAATATCATTCAATCTATGGCACGAAATTTGAAATCAAAAAAATATATTACTGATACTTCGAGGTACACTTTTACTTTCGAAACAGGAATTATCACTCATGATAAAACTTAACCAAAACTAAACGAATGAAACAATTAAATTTTCTTTTTGCATTTCTCTTAGCAGCATCAATCCCTTTTATTACTTCCTGCGGCACCGATGGCGAAAGCACGGATGTACATCCTGCAATTAATTTTGTTGGCGGCGCAGGGTTTACCTCCGCAGATGTTACACTTAAAGCAGGCGATCCTATTAAAGTTGGCATTAACGCTTTTTCGAACACAAGCAGCAATGCAAAACTGGCAAAATTCAAAATAGTCAGGACCTTTAATAATATTCCATTTACAGCGCTCGACTCAACACTTAGCAGTACCAACGCTTTTAGCATCACACTCGAATCCTTTGCTTATCCGGCAGCCGGAACCGAGCGATGGACCTTCACCATCACCGATAAAGATGGTGTTTCCGCTGAACTTTCATTTAATATTATCACAACAGCCGGTGCAGCCATCAAATCCTACAACCAGAAAATACTTGGTTCGTATGATAACACAACCTATGGCAGTTCGTTCGCTTCCGCGGATGGCGTGGTTTATAAATTAGCCGATGCCAAGGCAAACGCATCAAAGATTGACTGGATGTTTTATTATGGCGGCGGAACAAGTTTAGCCACACTGGTTTCTCCAAGTGATGCTGCTGCAGCTTCTGTTTATTCAAGCTCGGATGGGCCTGCCAGCTGGACGATTAGGAATAACACAAAATTTGCCAAAGTAGCACTTCCTGTTAATATTAAATGGGAGAGCATTACCAACGATTCAGAAATCATTCCGTTGGCAACCGGAATAACCGAAACAAAAGCTAACCTTCTTATAGCAAACCAGATTGTAGCCTTTAAGGCAGTTACAGGTAAAATGGGACTTATTAAAGTTGAAAGCATAACGGGAACTGGCGGAGCTTCCTATATCACCTATTCAGTTAACGCACAGGAATAACAATTGACAGTTTACAAACTTCTGTAATAAGAGATGCCACTCGGCATCTCTTATTTTTTTACTTTTGCCACAAAATCAGGGTTCATAATATTAAGCCTGCATCCCCTGGCTTTTTATTATAGAGCAAAACAGCTTAGATTAAAGCACTTATGTTAAACCGTTTACGAAAACTCCATTTTTATGGAAATCCACAGCTTGTATTGCTATTGCGACTATTGCTTGTATTGGTTTTAATGGTTTTTACGAGGCTGCTGATCTATTTCCTGCATCCATCTCTCTTTCCGGGAATCACACCCTCAAAGTTGATGTATTTTGCTTTCGTTGGAATGCGATTCGACGCGGTAGCCATTCTTTATATCAACGCTTTATATATTATCTCGTTGAATTTACCTTTCCGTTTCCGGAGAAAAAGACCATTTACGATCATTACTGATATTATTTTCTATGTATCAAACATAATTCTGCTGGTTCCGAACCTCGCAGATACTGCTTATTACCCCTTTTCGCTGAAACGAATGACTTTTGATATTTTCAAATATGTTAGTACAGGCGATGATACAAGCAACATGATGCCTCAGTTTATCCGCGATTTCTGGTACGTGTTATTGTTATGGATAGTTTCGGTTTTCATACTTGTTTTTGTTGTCCGTCGTATTCGGATTTCAAACAGGTATGTGATGCAAAAAAATGCTCATTATTACCTTTCGCAAACCCTGTCGATGATACTGTTTTTTGCATTATCCGTACTTGGCGTGCGGGGAGGGATACAGTTGAAACCTATCGGTATTTTAAGTGCTTCGCAATATGCACCTTCGCAGGAAACACCCGTGGTATTGAATTCGGCATTTACACTTATACGATCGTATGGGCAGCAGGGAATACAAAAGCTCAGTTACTTTAAGGATACAGAGGAAATGACCGGACTTTTTAATGCTGAGAAGAACTACGCTAAACCGGATAGCCTTGGCAGGATAATGCCTATGCAAAAAAAGAATGTATTTGTTATCATTCTCGAAAGTTTTTCTGCCGAACACATCGGTGCACTTACACATCAGAAAGGAAATAAAAACAGTGATTTCACCCCTTTCCTCGATAGTCTGGCTGAAAAAAGCCTTGTTTACCAAGGGTTTTCAAATGGCAAAAGAAGCATCGAAGGCATACCCGCCATACTGGCCTCGCTTCCGACATGGATGACCGAAGATTTCATCACTTCTCAATACGGATCGGATAAATTTAACAGCCTGGCAAGCCTTCTTGCCGAAGAAGGGTATAACACCTCTTTCTTTCACGGCGGGAAAAACGGAACCATGGGATTTGATGCTTTTTGCCGCTCGGCCGGATTTGATATGTATTACGGTAAAAACGAATACCCTGACCAGGCCGATTTCGACGGGCACTGGGGAATATGGGACGAGCCATACCTTCAATACATAGCTGCAACACTCAATAGCAAGCCCCAGCCGTTTATGGGAGCGGTTTTCACATTATCATCGCATCACCCTTATAAAGTTCCGGAAAAGTATAAAAACAAATTCCGGAAAGGCCCGCTCGAAATCCAGCAGACAATAATGTATTCTGATTATGCACTGCAGGAGTTTTTCAAAACGGCATCGGCCATGCCGTGGTTTAAAAACACCATTTTCGTTATCACTGCCGATCATACATCCGAAGCCTGGCAACCGTTTTACCGAAACAGGGTCGGACAATATGAAATCCCTATCATTTTTTATGAGCCTCAAAACGGCAATTCGGGGCACCAAGGGATTATCGCACAGCAAACCGATATTATGCCTACTTTGCTCGACAGGTTGCATTATCCAAAACCTTTTATTGCTTTTGGAGGCTCGTTGATAAGAAATAACGAACCGAGATTCAACCTGAGTTACCTGAACGGAAACTACCAGCTTATCATGGACGGATATGCCTGGCAAACGGATTTGAATGCTGCCAGGGCGCTGTATCATTTCGGAAATGACAGCCTGCTTACCAATGACCTGTATACCAACCAGAAAAATGTTGCTGCCGGAAAAGACAGATTCCTTAAAGCCGTTATCCAGCAATACAACAACAGAATAATCGAAAACAAGCTATTGATACATTGAATCCTATATGACTGAAGGGAAGAAAAAAATCATTTTTATCGTTAATCCAAAGGCCGGTATCACGCCAAAAAGCAAAGTGGTTATCGAGTTACTGGCAGGAAATATTTTTCCTTCATCCAGGTTTATCCCCGAAGTTGTATTTACCGAACGGGCCGGGCATGCAACCGAACTGGCCAAAGATGCTGTTGCAAGAGGATTTGATATGGTTGTAGCTTCGGGAGGAGATGGCACCATAAATGAAGTTGCTTGTGCCATGGTTGATACTGGAATTCCAATGGGAATTTTACCTGCCGGTTCCGGGAACGGGCTGGCCCGTTGCCTGGGAATATCGATGAGTTATGCTCTGGCCCTTCGAACCATTATACGAGGCAAAACAATGCTTATGGATGTGGCAACTGTTAATGATATACTCTTCACAAGCATTGCGGGCACTGGTTTCGACGCTTTTGTCGCCCATAAATTTGCGGATTCTTACATACGAGGAATCATTTCATACATGCAGATTGTACTCAAGGAATTCAGAAATTATAAGCCTCAGACATACAAATTTTCGATTGATGGTGTTAGTATGGAACGAAAAGCACTTACGATTGTATTTGCGAACAGCAACCAGTTCGGATTCAATACTCGCATAGCACCTGATGCAAAAGTGGATGATGGATTGCTTGATGTATGCGTGATGAAAAAAATGCCGGTTTCACAACTCCTCAATGTAGGCTATCACATGCTTAGGGGCACTCCGGTAAAAACCGGCTATGCCGAATATTTTAAAGGGAAAAACATAACCATCGAAGGAGTATCGGAACAACTGATGAATATTGACGGGGAGCCAAAAACCATTCAGGGCCCTATTAATATTGGCATTAAGCCTTTGTCGCTTTGTGTGATTGTACCTTAAAAGCGTAGTATATCTGCCAGTGATAATTGGATATTGAAAGCAACGTGTTGATAAATAAGGAAATATTTAGAGTCCGGTTCAGAAAACAGAATTGTATCCACATTAAACTGGTCACCATCCAAATCCCAATCCCCAAAACCTAATCCCTTAAGATAATATGTCGAAGAAAAATAAACCTGCCGGGATAGTTTACTCAACAAATCCGGACTTCAACTACCAAATGGGAAAAGATACTCAGCCCGTTACCCTGGTACCACAGCAGCAAAATCTCCGTGTAATGCTCGATCGCAAACAGCGGGGTGGAAAACAGGTTACGCTTATCACCGGTTTTATTGGCACACAAAACGACCTCGAAGATCTTGGACGGATGCTGAAAAGCAAATGTGGCGTGGGAGGATCTGCAAAAGACAATGAAATTATAATCCAGGGTGATTTCAGAACCAAAGTCATGGAACTGCTCGCCAAAGCTGGTTATAAAGTCAAATTATCAGGAGGCTGATGTCTGTTAATCCGAATTCATAAATCCTGTATTCTGAATTTTATAAAATGAATAACGACCTATGTTTGAAGCAATAGTAAGAACAATAACGATATGGCTCACCAGGCTCGGGTTTTCACCCGAAAGCGCAGCCAAAACCGCCGGAGTTTCGGATTTTATTATGGTGATCCTGCTTGGCATGATCATTTATTATATCACCAAATTTTTTATTATCCGTATCCTCAAGCGCATTGCACTCAGGACAGCCAATAACTGGGATGATGTATTGCTGCAGGAAAAGGTATTTCAGCGAATGGCCTTTCTTATCCCGGGCGTAATGATTTACCAGGCAATACCGGTTACTCTTGATGAGTTTCCCAAATTTATTCCGGCAGCATTGAAACTCTCAAATGTCTATATTGTTATTGTATTTCTCCTGATTATATTCGCCTTTCTGAATGCCGTTTATGCCATGTACCAGAAAAGCGAGTTTGCGCTTTACCACCCCATAAAAGGATACATACAGATCGGGAAAATCGTTGTTTTTATCGTTGTTTTCCTGCTTATCCTCTCGCTGTTGTTCAATCAGTCGCCCTTGTATATGCTTACTGGGCTGGGGGCTTTTTCGGCTGTACTCCTGTTGATCTTTAAGGATCCCATTCTCGGATTTGTTGGAGGAATTCAGCTTTCGGCCAACGATATGGTTCGGCAAGGCGATTGGATCAGTATGCCGAAATATGGTGCGGATGGTACGGTTCTCGAAATTTCGCTGACTACGGTAAAAGTTCAGAATTTTGATAACACTATCTCCACTTTGCCGACTTATTCGCTGGTTTCTGAATCATTTCAAAACTTTCGCGGCATGAAGGATTCAGGCGTGCGTCGCATGAAACGAAGCATCAGTATCGATATGTCGAGTGTAAAATTCTGCACCCGCGAAATGCTGGATAAATTCAGGAAAATAAGTATACTGCAGGAGTATATCGACCGTACCGAAGCCGAACTCGAAAACTACAACAACGAAAACAAGGTGGATGACTCCGTTTTTATAAACGGGAAGAGGCAGACGAACATCGGGGTTTTCAGGGCCTATCTCGAGGAATACCTGGCTCAGCACCCGTTGGTCGATAATACGAGTGACCTGCTTGTGCGACAGTTACAGCCACATTCATCGGGTATACCCATCGAAATTTATGCTTTTACACTTGAAACCGGCTTTATTAGGTACGAAAGGGTACAGTCGGATATTTTTGATCATATCCTGGCTATTGTTCCCCAGTTCGATCTGCGTGTTTTCCAAAGCCCGACCGGCGAGGACCTACGTCACAGCAATGCAGTGTATTTTGAAAGAAATGATATTCCGGCTTAAGGGATAGATTGTCATAGGATGGTCATACAATTGTTTCAGAGTTTCAGAGTTTCAGAATTTCAGGTTCAAAGTAGTGCATTCGTGTGTTCGTGCAGTCGTCCAGTCGTCCAGTCGTCCAGTCATGAAGTCTTTAAACAAAACTCTAAAAAAGGAATTATCTGACTACCGGCTTAAATTTCTTTTTCAGAAATTCGAAACAGCTGACATTCATCAGCAACATTAAAAGTCCATATACCATATCTTCGACAGGAATGGTTCCGAGGCGGATTCCCAGGTTTTGCGCATTATCATAATACACAACTTCCTCAGGGATAAATGAGCCGGTGAGCAAGCCATTCACTATAAAAAACGGGATAAGTGTAACAACATACATCAGGTAAAAGCGGCCCATGTAACTGCCCCGTATAAAAAAACGATGGAACAAAAGGAAACCTCCCGTCGATAAGAAAGTTACCGAAGTGTAAAGCCTGCCAATATTTAAGAGGCCGATTATCAATAAAATTAAGGCTAACAGCAGTGTAATCATATCCGCATATCTGCCCAGGTAATCTTTCTTAACCAGGTAATTGAGCGAATGAAAGGTAAAAAGGCATGCGTATGGAATGGCAACAAAAAACATCCATTCCTCCACCGGGAGGTTACCGATATACATTCCTAGCAGGTACCTCGGGTTAAACCCCCACACAGCGAGATATGTTTTTAGCATATCCCAGGGTATAAACACCAGCATTGTAAGAAACATCGCCGGAAACAGGAACTTCCATTGTTTCTGGAAACTTAACCGCTTGTCGAAACCAGCAACAAAAGGAATGCTTATCGCGCCCAGATTAATAAAAAAATATAACCAATTGTCCATGAAACGGAGTTATAACAGAGGGCTAACTATTTGTCAGTCTTGTTCTTACGAAATTCTTCTTTGTAATATTTCAAAGGTGCCATTAAAAAGCCGTAATTATAATGGGCATGCGGATTGTGATGCTCCAGATGAGCTTTAACGGTTGCGCGCAGATACCGGTTAGAGAAATTTTTCAATATCGGTATCCGTTGATGAACATATACATCGTGAAACATAAAGTAGGCAAGGCCATAAAACATAATTCCGATACCTATGCTCAGCAGGTAACTGTTGGGATTCATTACGCCAAAATAAATAAGCAAAATGCTTGGGGCCGCAAAAATAACGGCAAAAACATCGTTCCATTCAATTTTGCGTCCGTCGCGTATATGGTGATCCCGGTGGAAAAACCACATAAAGCCGTGCATCACATATTTATGGGTAAACCAGGCCATAAATTCCATAAAAAGGAAGGCCAGGACTACAAGAAGTATATTAAGTAGAAGTTCCATGGTTGTATGATTTTCAGGTAATTCGTTTTTAATTTATTATGTTTGGTTTGAAGTCCGGAGTCGGAAGACCGAAGTTTACCAAACTGCAATTTTTCTATTTAAGAAATAGTTTCCTTTTCTTATTTCATCAGCTTTTACAATGATCTCAATCCAGTTTTATTTATTTATCTTCCGACTTCCATCTCCGGGCTCCGGTCTTCTGTCTTCGCACTTCCGTCTTCGGTTTCGGACTTCGGACTTCCGACTTCCGTCTTCCAGCCCTTTAAACACTTAAACCACTAAGAGTTCTGTGTTAAACAATCTTTTCCTTAAACAGTTCAGGAAATCTTTCCACTATTTTTTCCATAATGATCCTGAACCATACTGTATAATTTTCCGGCACCGATCGAATATCCTCCATCAAAGTATCCGGGTTAATCCATTTATAATCATTTGCTTCTTCAGGATTTATTGATGGATCACCGTCGAAAGTGCCAAAAAAAACATGATCGTACTCATGCTCTGTCAACCCATTATCAAAATGGGCTTTATAAACAAAATCGAACGTATTTGTCAGCCTGGTGGTAAAACCCATTTCCTCATAAAGCCTGCGGGTGGCGGCTTCCAGGCTCTCCTCACCGGGCCGCGGGTGGCTACATGCCGTATTGCTCCACAAACCGGGAGTATGATATTTACTGAAAGCGCGTTGCTGCAAAAGTATTTCTCCTGAACTATTGAAAACAAGTATCGAGAGTGCACGGTGCAGCTCACCTTCCAGGTGAGCCTTCATCTTTTCCATTTGTCCGACAGGTGTGTCGTGAGTATCAACAAGAATTACGTTTTCCATTATTATTTCTTCGTATTGAATTTTACAATCAATTGATTTACAGCCATTTTTTCGGATGAATCCAGATCAACATTCGCAATCATAAAACGGCAAATGCGGAGATAAAGGTACGCATTAGGATGATTTGCTCCAACACTGTTCATGGTTTGTAAAATAATTGCTTTATCGTATTTCTTATCACCCGAATACCCAAGGAAAGCCGGAGCATTAACCTGGGTAGCCAACCGGAGAAAACGTATTTCAGCCTCCAGCGGTTTCAGGGAAACGGCTTTCTCCAGTTCATTTTTTCCTCGGTTGAAATATTCAAGTTTGTTCCATGGACCTCTCACGGAAGCAGCCGATGCCGCTGACGCAGCGCCCCGGTATGCCAGCAAAACAGGATCATTACTAATATCTCTATTCTCCAGTGATTTGTATAGTTTTAATGCAGCATTTTCAGATTTATCAAAGGCAAAGAATTCATTACGGGCATTTTCAATGGGTAACGTTTGTGCAACAAGTTGTTGTAACCCAAAGAAAATAAATGCCACCAATATACAATGTACCTTACTCATATACTGTTTGTTATATTTCTGTAATAGGCAGTTAAAAGTAACGTATACTTTCGCGCGTTCGGAACTCTTACGCGTTCTTTAAGCAGGCTACCAGCCTTCACTTTTCGTATTTTCAGCAACAGTTCATAAAAATAAATATATGCCACATACACCCCGAACCGGGCTCCGTCGGGCAGTTTCCTGATACCAGCAAGCCCGTCGGCAAAGTCTTTTTCAATATCTTCTTCAATGGCTGCTTTGGTGCTGTCGTTCCAGTTTTTCATGTCGATGCCCGGAAAATAGCTGCGTCCCAGGTCTTTAAAATCTGCTTTCAGATCACGCAGAAAATTGATTTTTTGAAAAGCTGATCCCAGCCTCATGGCTGAAGGCTTTAGTTCATCGTACTTCTGTTCATCCCCTTCACAAAAAACACGAAGACACATCAGCCCGACAACTTCTGCCGATCCCAGTATATACGCTTCGTATTTCTGCTGGTCGTATTCCACCTCCTCCAAATCCATTTCCATGCTCTTCAGAAACAGATCAATAAGCTCAGATTCAATCTTATATTGATTTACAACGTGTTGAAAATTATTAAGAATGGGGTTTAAACTTATTTTTTCTTCAATTGCCGTGTAGGTATCGGTACTGAACCTATGAAGCAGTTTCTTTTTATCAAAACCATGAAATGAATCCACTATTTCGTCGGCAAAGCGCACAAATCCGTAAACCCCGTAAATAGGATCGTGAAAACGCTTGCTAAAGAAACGTATTCCAAGCGAAAACGAAGTGCTATATGCCACTGTCGTCATTTTGCTCGATTTTCGCGATATCATATCGAATAGTTCTTTCATAACCCGTTTCTTAATAGTTAAAGTTGTATTTCTGACTTAAATTATTTTCTGACTTTCATTCTTCTATCCACAAATTACCTCGCCCCTAATCCCTAAAACCTAACTCCCAACACCTTCTTTTATTATCAATTTAGCTGCAATTTCACCCGAAATAAGCGCCGGTGGCACACCAGGTCCCGGAACCGTTAACTGCCCGGTATAAAAAAGGTTACTCACCTTTTTACTTCTCATCTTGGGTTTAAGAAAAGCGGTTTGCATCAGCGTGTTGGCTAAGCCGTATGCATTTCCTTTAAACGCATGGTAATCGCTTTCAAAATCCGAATGGGCATAGGACCGTTTGAAAACAATATTTTCGCTGATATCCTGCCCGGTAAGTTTTTTGAACCGTTCGAGTATAATTTGAAAATACTTTTCACGGATTTCTTCGGTATCCTCAATTCCGGGGGCAACCGGGATCAGAACAAATAAATTTTCCATTCCTTCGGGAGCAACCGTTGAATCTGTTTTTGAAGTACAACTGAAATAAATCGAAGGGTTATCAGGCCATTCAGGAGTTTCGTAAATCGAATCCGCATGTTTCGAAAGATCCTCATCGAAAAATAAGGTATGATGTTCGATGCCTTCCAGTTTTTTATCAATTCCTAGGTAAAATATCAGAGAGGACGGCGACAACACCCTTGAGTTCCAGTATTTTTTTGTGTAAGACCGGTATTCCAAAGGCAGCAGCTGTTGTTCAACATATTGATAATCGGCAGAAGCAAGCACATAAGAAGCTTCATATTTTTTCCCGTCAGCAATAACCTCTTTAATCTTTCCACTTTTCAGGTCAAACGGTTCAACCGGACTGTTGTAAACGAATTTAACACCAAGCGAAGTCGCCAGATTCACCATGCCTTCCACAACCTTATACATCCCTCCTACAGGATACCAGGTACCAAGTTTTATATCACCATAATTCATCAGGCTGTAAAGTGCCGGTGTGCTTTTAGCCGTTCCGCCCAGGAAAAGGATAGGAAATTCAAGCATTTGCCTCAGCCTGTCACTCTTAAAATGTTGTTTCAGGTGCGAATCAAATGACCGGAACATATGTAGTTTAAAAACCGAAGCCAGCATTTCGGGATGCGCAAATTCAAAAACCGAAATTCCCGGTTTATAAACAAATTTGCTCATCGCAACCTTGTATTTGTATTCAGCTTCCTTCAAAAAATTGAGTAACTCTGCTCCTGCACCTTTTTCTTCCTTTTCAAATATTTCAACTATTTCAGCGAATGTGGCAGGCATATCAACAATCTCATCCTTACCGAAATAAAACCGGTACGAAGGATCAAGGCGCTGAAGCAGATAATAATCCTCAGGAGTTTTGTTAAACAGTGCAAAGAACTTCTCGAATACATCAGGCATCCAGTACCAGCTGGGACCCATATCGAAGGTAAACCCGTTTTCGGCAAATTTCCGGGCCCGGCCTCCCGGTGAACTGTTTTTCTCCAGTACGGTAACATCAAACCCGGCCTGCGCCAGCACCGACGCCGCTGCCAAACCCGAAAATCCTGCACCTATAACAATAACTTTTTTCATTACGATAATTGAAATTATACAAAATAAACAATGAATAAGCGTGTTTGTTTAACGATTAATTATTTTTATTAAACAATCACAAATTTTAATGCATTTTTGATATGCTCATTTACAAAGATATACTATATCTTTGCATCCTCAAATTCCCGATTTAAACGGCTGTTCAGAAACAGATTAAAAATCAAATAAAAATTTCCTCTAAAAGTTTTTTATTTGAAGTATAAGTTGTACTTTTGCAGCCCGAAAAATCGAAAGATAAGCAATTAAACGTTACAGAGATATGTATTTAACGCCTGAAATTAAAAAGGATTTATTCAAAGAAAACGGACAATCAGATGCCGATACCGGATCAGCTGAAGGACAAATAGCGCTCTTCACCTTCCGCATCAAACATCTGACCGAGCATCTGAAAGAGAACAAAAAGGACCTCGCTACCATGCGTTCATTGGTAAGATTGGTTGGTAAACGCCGTAAAATGCTTGATTATCTTAAGAAAAAACAGATCGACCGTTACCGCGCAATTATTGCTAAGTTAGGTCTCCGCAAATAAACGGACTTATGAATTTATACACAGAAAGGCAATCTTCAAATTGCCTTTTTTTGTATTGATAACTACAACAATGCATAAGGATAATTTGTACAACTTTTAACGCAAATCCCTTGTTAGTGGCAATTTTACCGAACCACTTCAAAACAAACTTCCTTGAAAAAATTTTACTTTTCGCTTTGATCATGTTCCATTATTAGTTAACTTTGCCAATTGGAAATAATTAGGGAAATTGTTTTTTACAAATACTACTTTGATGCTTTTTTTGAGCCATTGGCAGAAAAAGTTAAGGCAAAAATTGACGAAGTACTTTTTATGATGACGATTCTCGAACGTGTACCAACCAAATTTTTTAAAAGAATTGAAGGTGTAAAAGGACTTTTTGAAATTCGGATTGAATATGAAAGCAACATTTACCGAATATTCTGCTGTCTTGACAAAGGAAATTTAGTAGTTTTATTCAATGGTTTTCAGAAGAAAACCCAAAAAACGCCAGCAAAAGAATTACAAAAAGCAGAAAAAATAATGGCAGAATATTTCACCGATCAAAATTTAAAAAGCCATGGAAACTAATAACAATAATATCACAACTTTTGACCAACATCTTGAAAAAAGATATGGTAAAACCGGCTCTGAAAAGCGTACGGACTTTGAAATAAAAGCCAAATCTTTTGCTATTGGGGAACTTATAAAAGAAGAACGAAAATTAGCTCATTTAACACAACAACAGCTTGCTGAAAAAATTGGTGCGAAAAAAAGTTTCATTTCAAGAATTGAAAATGGACATAGTGATATTCAACTTTCGACACTTTACAAGCTAATTGAGTTTGGACTTGGACGAAAAATAAACTTAACTATTCAATAAAAACTGCCACTAAGAATTTTGAGTCAGGTGGATTGAAGTGCTGAATTCAACATTTGTAATTCAATTGAACATAAATAATAATTTCGGCTTTTGTGCTTCGATTACCTACCCGAACGCAAAGCCCCAAAACGTTAAAATACCAAGAATCAAATCCCAATCCCGATAATTATCGGGATCAAATTCCAGGTCAACGAATTCAAAAACTTTAAACTTACTTTTTTGTTTTTCTCTTGGAATTTGAAACTTGATAAAACAGGTTGATCCGTGGTGCTCAATTCAACTTGTTCAGAAAAAAAAAACGAAAGCACTAGTTGTTACACAAAAAGAAAAAAAAGAGGTAAATTATGGAAGGAATTGTTAAAACCTTCGACATTGGCGACGGACGCATGATTTCGATAGAAACAGGCAAACTAGCCAAACAAGCCGACGGCGCTTGTGTTGTAAAAATGGGAAATACTATGCTGCTGGCTACCGTTGTGGCGGCCAGGGAAGCAAGAGAAAATGTGGATTTCATGCCACTTTCGGTTGAGTATCGTGAAAAATATGCTGCCTCAGGCAGATTTCCAGGTGGTTTCTTCAAAAGAGAAGCCCGCCCCAGCGACAGTGAAATTCTCACTTCGCGTTTGATCGACAGGGCATTACGTCCTTTGTTCCCCGATAATTATCATGCCGAAGTGCAGGTAATTGTTACGCTCATCTCTTCAGATGACGAAATTCTGCCTGATGCACTTGCCTGCCTGGCTGCATCAACAGCTCTTACAGTTTCCGATATCCCTTTTAACGGCCCGGTAAGTGAAATCCGCGTAGCCCGTATCGACGGTAAGTTTGTTGTTAACCCTACTATCAGCCAGTTTGAAAGTGCTGATATTGATATTATGGTAGCCGCCACCGCTGAAAACATTATGATGGTGGAAGGCGAAATGAAAGAAGTTTCGGAACAAGCCATGGTCGAAGCTATTGAGGTTGCACACAAACATCTGAAACTGGCTTGCCAGGCTCAGCTCGAACTTGCTGCCCTGGTTGAGAAATCAAGCCCGAAACGCGAATACTGCCACGAAAAAAATGATGAAGATTTAAAGGCTGCTATCTCAGCCTTTTGCTACGATAAAATTTATACAGTAGCTATGTCGGGTTCCGGTAAAAAAGAACGCACCGAAGCTTTTGCAGCTATCAAAAAAGAATTTATTGAAACGCTTGATGCTGAAGTTGCCGCTGAAAACGCTCCGCTGATCGGTCGCTACTACCACGATGTGGAGAAAAAAGCGATGCGCAATATGATCCTGAATGACAAACGCCGTTTGGATGGTCGTAAACTCGACGAAATCAGGGCAATATGGAGTGAAGTCGATTACCTGCCATCTGCACACGGATCAGCTATTTTTACCCGCGGCGAAACACAATCGCTTACCTCGGTAACCTTAGGATCAAAACTGGACACACAGAGTATTGACGGTGTTGTTTTTAAGGGCGAACAGGATTTCCTGCTTCACTACAATTTCCCTCCTTTCTCTACCGGTGAGGTAAAACGTATCATGGGAGTTGGCCGTCGCGAGATCGGTCATGGAAACCTGGCCCTCAGGGCATTGAAAGCTATGATGCCCTCTAAGGACATAAATCCTTATACAGTTCGAATCGTGAGCGATATACTCGAATCAAATGGTTCGTCGTCAATGGCTACTGTTTGCGCAGGAACTCTGGCGCTGCTTGATGCAGGTGTGAAACTTAAAAAACCGGTTGCAGGTATTGCAATGGGTTTGATTACCGAAGGTTCAAAATTCTCTATTTTAAGTGATATCCTCGGCGACGAAGATCACCTTGGCGATATGGACTTCAAGGTAACCGGTACCCGTGATGGAATCACCGCCTGCCAGATGGATATTAAAGTTGATGGACTTTCGGCCGAAATCATGGCACAGGCTATGGAACAAGCTCGTTTGGGCCGCCTACATATACTCGGCGAAATGGCTAAAACCATTACCGAACCACGCGAAGACTACAAACCACACGTTCCGCGTATTGTTAAACTTACGATCCCTCGCGAATTTATCGGCGCCGTTATAGGACCGGGCGGAAAGATCATTCAGGAAATGCAGCGCGAAACCGGTGCAACCATTGTAATCGAAGAAGTTGGCGAATTCGGAATTATCGATGTGGTTTCGAGCAATAAAGCATCCATCGATGCTGTGAAGGAAAAAATCAAACGTATTGTTTCGGTTCCCGAAGTAGGCGATGTTTACCATGGAACGGTAAAAACAATTACCGCTTTTGGTGCTTTCGTCGAAATCCTTCCTGGAAAAGACGGCTTGCTTCATATCTCGGAAATTGAGTGGAGCCGCCTCAAAGATGTGGAAAGCGTTTTAAAAGTTGGCGATAAAATTGATGTTAAACTTATTGAAGTCGACCCTAAGACAGGAAAGCTGAAACTTTCGCGCAAAGTGCTGCTTCCCCGTCCGGAAAATACCGACGGAGCAAAATAAATTTCAGAAATACACCTTTCCATTATTTATTAACGGGAAGGTGTTTTTTTTCACAAATGTGAAACCTGTTAGTCAATTATTGCGTAATAGAGAACGCCAACACAAATTTATACTATGAGGCAACTCAAAATAACAAAACAAGTTACCAACCGCGAAACCGCTTCGCTGGA
>JBBQSY010000031.1:0-33205 GCA_038213495.1 Bacteroidales bacterium | reverse complement strand
CAGCAAGCGGCTCAAACTTGAAGTGCTCATGCCCATTATGGGTGCTATTTTTGTTGCCGGAACCCCCTCCTTACTGATATTGATAAGCGCATAACCTATTCCTTGTGTTATTCCGTTGTTAAGGGCCAATATATTGTACATCCGGCGGGTGGCGAAAAGCGTGCTTCTTAAATGATAATCAACTGTTTCCTGGATATTCATTTAATTTAATGTTATGCGTGCATTGCAAATATAGTGAAGATATTATGTATTTTGCATATTATATTTGAAAATAAGTAAATAAATATTTTTAGAAAGATTTTATCAGTAATTGCTATCATTAACATGCAGAATTTACCATCAGGGATTCACATCTATTGATAAGTAAATCATAGAAGTTCTGCATATTAATTCCTATTGCGATAGATTAAGGTAGCGGTTTATATTTATTTTTAAAACTTTTATAAACAAATCAGCTGATAAATTAATACTGGCTGATATTCAATCATGACATTTTATTTTATCTACATTTGCATTGTTTTTTCATTCACACTATTAATAAAATCTGCAATGCCGAATATTTCACAACGTGGTATCAAAATGCCGGCTTCACCTATTCGTAAGTTGGTTCCGTTTGCCGAAGCTGCAAAAAAAAAAGGGATAAAAGTTTATCATCTGAACATTGGTCAGCCTGATATTAAAACACCTCAAGTTGCTCTGGATGCTATCAGGAATTTCGATGGAAAAGTTATTGAATACAGCCATTCGGCAGGGAATGAATCTTACCGCAAAGCTCTGGCCCAAAAATATACCAGCCAGGGAATGAAAGTGGATCATAACCAGATTCTTATCACCACAGGAGGTTCCGAAGCAATTCTTTTTGCCATGTTATCCTGTATGAATCCCGGTGATGAAATCATTATCCCTGAACCATTTTACACCAATTATAACGCCTTTGCATTAACAGCAGGTGTAGTTGTGAAACCAATCACTTCGAACATAAAAAACGGTTTTGCACTTCCAGCTATTTCCGAATTTGAGAAGGCGATTACTACTAAAACCAAAGCCATCATGGTATGCAACCCGAACAATCCTACGGGTTACCTTTATAGCAATGAAGAATTATTGCAGTTGCGCGACCTGGTTTTAAAACATGATCTGTATTTACTTGCCGATGAAGTTTACAGGGAATTCTGCTACGGCGGAAATGAGCATTTTTCAGTTATGAAGCTGGAAGGAATTGAAAAGAATGCCATTATGATCGATTCCGTTTCGAAAAGGTATAGTGAATGTGGTGTAAGGATTGGGGCGCTTGTTACCAGGAATGAAGAAATTATAAATGCCGCTTTGAAATATGCACAGGCCAGGCTCAGTCCTCCCTCACTTGGGCAGGTTGTGGGTGAAGCTTCATTGCAAACGCCTGATAGTTATTTTACAGAAGTATATGATGAATATATTGCCCGGCGTGATTTTGTGATTGAAGAACTAAACAAAATTCCCGGTGTTTTTGCTCCAAAACCCAAGGGCGCATTTTATGCAATAATCGATTTACCTGTTGACGACAGCGATAATTTTTGCCAGTGGCTGCTCGAGGATTTCAATTTCGAAAACCAAACCGTTATGCTGGCTCCGGCATCAGGATTTTATGCCACGCCTGGCCTGGGTAAAACTGAAGTGCGTATCGCTTATGTTTTGAAAATAGATGATCTGCGCAATGCGGTTAAATGTCTGGCTGAAGCATTGAAGGTTTATCCCGGACGGGTTTAGTTTTGGAAAGGGCAAATGGGAGACACGGAGATTGGGAGAAAGGGAGACCTCTTAAATTGTAAATTTCGGATTTTCGAATGCCGATTATAAAATGCGAATATGCAATCTAACTTATTTCAGATTCCCTATATCCTAACCCCTTTTAACCAAAATCCGGGTAAAGCAAATATTTCTTCCTGATTTTCTTAAATGCATCCAGTTCAGCTTGCCATGAATTCCTGATTTCAATTTCGGTTTTTCCTGCAATGATCTGCTCACGTAACTTGTAGTTACCAGCCAGTTTATCAAAATAATTGGTGAAAAACTCAGTTTGGGGACTAAGGTTTTTGTATGCATTGATAAGCCATTTCAGCTCAATATGTCCCTCTTTTTTTATGGTTTCTGCCTCCGGATCAAGATTTTGCCCATAACACAATTGCCCTTTCAACGGTGGATCCTCACTCACTCCTTTAATTGGTTTGGGCGTAAAACCAAATGATCCCGGAGGGAACTTTGGATGACCAAATATTTTAAACGGTCTGTCAGTTCCGCGTCCTACACTTACAACAGTTCCTTCGAACAAACAAAGTGATGGGTACAGGTAAATGGATTTCATATCCTGCAGGTTTGGTGAAGGGCGTACCGGTAACTGGTATCGTGAATCATGTGTGTAATTGCCACATTTTATGATCGTCAGATTGCATTGTTCCCCATCTTTTAACCATTTTTCGCCGTTAACCATAGTTGCGTATTCGCCAATAGTCATTCCGTAAACAATCGGGATCTTATACATGCCGACAAATGAAGAGACTTTTTGATCCAGAACGGGTCCGTCAACATAATATCCATTCGGGTTTGGCCTGTCGAGCACGATAAGCGGGATATTATTTTCGGCACAGGCTTCCATAACATAGGCCAAAGTTGAAATATAAGTATAAAATCGTGCACCTACATCCTGGATGTCAAAAATCATGATATCAATACCAGCCAGATCTAGTTTGGTTGGTTTTTTATGATTACCATAAAGTGAGATTACTTCAATACCGGTTTGCGTATCTTTTCCATTCAGAATTTCCTTTCCATCCGGTTGGTCACCTCTGAAGCCATGTTCCGGACCAAATATTTTTTTCACATTAATCCCAATCAAAACCAGGGTGTCGACAAGATGGGTCTGATTTATCAAAGAAGTATTATTTGCAACTATTCCTGTTTTTTTACCTTTGAGTAAAGGCAGATATTCAGCGGTTAAATAGGAGCCTGGCAATATTATTCCGTTATTCTGTATATGTCTTTTTGGATTCTGCTGATTCTGACAGCTTCCGAAAAATGAAGATGTAAATATCAGGATTAGTGCTATATATTTGACTGAGTGCATCTTGTCCTTTAAATAAATATTTTGATTAGGTTGTTTCTTTGCGTTGCAGCAATAATCATACAATAATAAACGAAAAAGGTATAAAAAGCTTGTTTGTAGGAGAAATCTTTCAGCATAGGGTCGTAAGATGATTAAAATTTTCGCTACAAAGTAATATAAATAAAGATCGCCCTTCGTTTTGTCGCCCCTTGCCCCTACTTTTTTCCGGCAAGTAAATAGAAACAAATATTTCGACTCTCTGTGGCTGTAAAAAGGTGCAGAGCACCGTAATATTTAAAGGAAATTAACAAGACAAATCGGCAAAGGTGCAGCGCACCGAAATAGTAAGTGTAGATATTTTTCAGGTTTCAATTAATAATCCTTGCATTTATTTAATCAGAAGTCATTGTAATGTATTGATCAACATACATAAGATAGTTTTTCAGCAATCCCTAAATAGAGATCACCCCTCGCTTTTTCGCTCCTCGCCCCTTCTTTAAGTTTTAAACTCTATATTTAAAGATAGTGCATAACCGGATAAAAAAGTATTTTTGCATCTGAATGAACACAGAACAATTTATAGCCAGACGATTGATCAAAGGCGGACCCGGCAGTTTCTCAGCACCGGTTATTCGTATTGCTATTATCAGCGTTGCTCTCGGCCTCGCAGTTATGATCGTTTCGGTTGCAATAGTCACAGGCTTTCAGCGGCAGATCAGGGATAAAATTGTTGGTTTCGGCTCACACATACAGATCGCGAAATTTGATTCGAATAATTCTTTTGAGTTTGAACCGATCAGTAAAAACCAGGCATTTTACAGCATGCTTGAAAAAACGCCGGGAATAAAACATATACAGGTGTTTGCCACCAAAGCGGGGATCATTAAAACGACAGATCAGATACAGGGTGTTGTATATAAAGGTGTAGGCGCTGATTTCGACTGGTCCTTCTTTAATGATAAACTTGTATCGGGCAAAACATTTTCCACAAAAGATTCTACCCCAGGCACTTCCGTACTTATTTCGCAAAATCTTGCTGACCTTTTAAAAATCAAGGTCGGTGATCCGCTTCGCATGTATTTTATAATCGATAACCTGGCCAGGGCCCGCAGGTTCGATGTGGCAGGGATTTATAATACCGGGCTCGCAGAATTTGATCTGAAATTTATTTTCGGCGATATACGTCAGATTCAGAAACTGAATGGCTGGAGTGCCGATTTGGTTTCGGGTTTTGATGTGTATATCAACGATTTCAGCGAACTGGACAAAATGGGCAATATAGTTTATAAAGAAGTCGGTTACGATATGAATGCCAAGACCATACGCGATCTTTATCCACAAATGTTCGACTGGCTTGATCTGCAGGACATGAATGTGATCATTATCCTTATTTTAATGGTTCTTGTTTCAGGAATGGCGATGATCTCCACCTTGCTTATCCTTATCCTGGAAAGAACCAGCATGATCGGCGTTCTGAAAGCGCTGGGAGCCCGTGATATAAGTATCCGGAGGATCTTCCTGTATAACGCGGCTTATATTATTGGCAAAGGAATGCTGTATGGAAATATTGCAGGGATAGGAATTTGCCTGCTGCAACAATATTTTAGTATTTTTAGCCTGCCCCAGGAATCTTATTTTATGTCAGTTGTACCCATCAACCTAGATATTTGGCATATTCTGCTTCTGAACGCCGGAACACTGGCGGCTTGCACTGTTATGCTTTTACTGCCTTCCTTTATCATTGCACGCATCAGTCCGGTAAAAGCTATCAGGTTCGATTAATACCGACACGTTTCAAAACGATATTAAAGGATATGAAATCAAGGGATGCAAAAATCCCTGATGTAATATTTTGGTTTATAAAGACTTACAGAATAATCACCGAATTTTCGCTCCCCAGCGACGAAATCACATATTTGTCAGCTGCTTCATCATTTAGCCAGATATCGTCATCAGCTAAATAGCGGAATTGCTGTTCAAAACCGGTCTCCATTTCAACTGTTACGGAAAATGTACCATCTTTTGCCTTTTTCATGGGAGTGGCAGATTCATCCCAACCGTTAAAATCTCCGACCAACACAAGTTTCTGGGCGTCGGAGCGATATTTGAAAGTTACCTTGCAAACAGGCCTGTTCTTTAGAAATTGACGTTTCGCTATCATTTTCGAATGGTGTTGGTTAAGAAATAGAACCTAAAATTATGCAATGTAAATATAAGCAATTTTTAAGAAAATTGACTACAGACCACTGGAAAGTTATAATTATCTAAAAGCCTGATTATTTGCACAGATAAAATCAGTTTTGCTCTGAACCTGAAACCCTGAAACTACTTATTTTTTTCATGCAATCCACATTCCTTGCTGTCCGGCATTTCCCACCACCAACGTCCGGCTCGAAGGTCTTCTCCTTTTTCAATTGCCCGTGTACATGGCTGGCAGCCTATACTTGGGAAACCCTGGTCGTGAAGTTTATTGTACGGAATATCGTTCGATTTAATATAATCCCAAACCTGTACCTCACTCCATTCCAGGAGAGGATTGATTTTTATCAGGCCGTTGGCAGCATCCCATTCAACTGTTTTAAGATCAGTCCGGGTAACTGATTGCTCACGGCGCAAACCGGTAATCCATGCATCCTTACCATGTAAAGCCCTGCGGAGAGGAACAATTTTCCGGACGTGGCAGCATAGTTTGCGGTTTTCGATGCTTTCGTAAAACAGGTTTATCCCTTTGGTATTAACCATTTCCTCCACCTGTGCAGTATCCGGATAATATGATTTGATGTTGATTCCATAGCGATTTACCGTGCGATGAAGTAAATCATAGGTTTCGGGGAAAACCCGGCCGGTATCAAGCGTAATAATGTTTGCCGACTTATCGATTTTCGAAAGCATATACGTTATTACCTGGTCTTCGGCACCCAGGCTTGTTGCAAAGGTGATTTTATTGCCAAATATAGACAGGGCATTTCTCAGTATTTCTTCTGCACTTAAGCCAGCCCATTGCTGGTTTAACGATTCAATATTTTCTATTGGGTTCATAGTTGAAGTTATAATTCTATATCGTGAAGTTTAAATGAATGATCAGCGATCACTCCTTTTTCGGAATTTATCACAGTACAGCATTCATTAAAAGCATCATGAACAAGAATAAGTATGTAATTGTTTTCCGCAGCGGCCTTCAGAAATTCTTCCTTTTCTTTCATCGAAATCAGTGGTTCAATATCGGCAGGAGGAACATATGGGATTGGTATATTAGCCAATGTAGGTATAAAATCGCCCATATAAACAACGGTTCGCTCCCCGGTATTTATATATGGTATAATTTGTCCCCGGGTATGCCCGTTATAAACTTTTAGTGTGATTTGCTCAAATGGCTGCATTCCTTCTTCGAGCAGGTGCAGCCTGCCACTTGCCTGCAAAGGCTCGAGATTGTCTTTAAAAAAAGCGCCTGTTTCACGAGGGTTCGGATTCATTGCCCAATCCCATTGTGTTTTTGATGCCCAGAATTGTGAATTCTCAAAAACGCACACATTTTTCCCGTTTTCATCAATCCGGGTAGCGGCGCCTACATGATCATCATGCAGATGCGTAAACAAAATATCAGTAATATCATCAGCGGTAACTCCTATCTGTTCAAGTGAATTCAGGATACTAATACTGGGTTGGCGAAAGCGGAAAGCATAGTATTTCTCATTCCGTTTATCTCCAAGCCCGACATCGACAAGGATTTTTCGCTCGTTGTGAAAGATAAGCAAACACCGTGTGGTAATATCTATTGTATTATTCTCGTTCGATTTAACCTTCCGCGACCAAATAGCCTTTGGGATCATTCCAAAAGCCACACCGCCATCAAGCTTCCAGTTGTCGGCAATTAAGGGAAAAAGTTTCATTATTTTATTATTCTTTATTTTTCTTCGACCTGATCATGCTTTCGAGCATATCCCACATTTCCTGGGGAATAGCTTCCAGCATATTGAATTCACCGGCTCCCTGCAACCATTCTCCTCCATCGATAGTAACTACTTCGCCGTTTATATAAGCTGAAAAATCTGACATCAAATAGGCGGCTAAATTGGCTAATTCCTGGTGTTCGCCTACCCTGCGTAGAGGAATTTTCTTTTTCATATCAAATTTATCTTTAAGGTCGCCCGGCAATAATCTGTCCCATGCGCCTTTGGTAGGAAAAGGCCCGGGAGCTATTGCATTGAATCGGATACCATATTTAGCCCACTCAACTGCCAGTGAACGCGTCATGGCTAAAACACCTGCTTTTGCAGTTGCTGACGGTACAACGTATGCTGAACCGGTCCAGGCATATGTGGTTACAATATTCAGGACTGTGGCTTTTGTTTGTTTCGTATCAATCCAATGTTTACCAAAGGCCAGGGTACAATTTTTTGTACCTTTCAATACGATATCAATAATAGTATCAAAAGCATTTGATGATAATCTTTCCGTCGGACTGATGAAATTGCCGGCTGCATTATTTAACAACCCGTCAACTTTGCCATATTCGGTTATAGTTGCTTTAAGCATGTTTTCAACTTCTTCGTAGTTGCGTACATCACATTTTACAGCTAATACCTTGCCCCCGGTTTTTGTTTCCAATTCCTGCTTAACGTCCGTTAATTTGTCAATATTTCGTGACGTTATTGTTACTTTGGCTCCCAATTCCAGAAAATAAGTGGCCATTGCTTTACCCAGACCGCTTCCACCGCCTGTAACAACTATCACTTTATCCTCCAGGCTACCGTCCTTAAGCATAGGTTTTTGATATTCTTCCATGTCTTTTGCTATTAAAATTTAACAACTGTGTTTAAAGCGAGCGCGCTCTTCAAGGGCTTAACTGCTTAGATTCGCACAAATTAAAGATTTAACGCAAAGTTACTGTTTTAAGTCTTGCATATGAACCTTTACCTGATTTGAATTGTTTCTGAAACTAATTCTGCTTTCTGAAAGATTGCAGTTTTTTATTACTTAGCCGGGCACGCATACAACTTTCTGTTTTACCTTAGCAGACCCGAAAATGATAATATATTCTGATTATGACTAACAATCGTGTTCATTTCATCGCCATAGGCGGAAGCGCTATGCACAACCTGGCCATTGCGCTGCATCTCAAAGGTTACCACGTTACCGGCTCTGATGATGAAATATTTGATCCGGCACGAACGCGACTGGAATCCAATGGTTTATTGCCTGAACAATTCGGCTGGTTTCCCGAAAAACTGGACCAAAACATTGATTCAATCATTCTTGGGATGCATGCGCGCGGCGACAATCCTGAACTTGCCAAGGCAAAGGAACTGGGTTTGAAGATTCACTCCTATCCTGAATTCCTTTATGAACAAAGCAAAGACAAACTCAGGGTTGTAATCGGAGGCAGCCATGGCAAAACTTCCATAACAGCAATGATTTTGCACGTTCTACATCAGTGCGGTGTAGATGTGGATTATATGGTAGGCGCTAAACTCGAAGGATTTGAAGTAATGGTCAGGTTGACTGAACAAGCCAAAGTAATGGTTTTCGAAGGCGATGAATACCTGACATCTGCTCTTGATCTGCGTCCGAAGTTTCATTTGTATAAGCCTGATATTGCTTTGGTCAGCGGCATAGCCTGGGATCATATGAATGTATTTCCCACTTTTGAGAATTATATTGAACAGTTTCGCATTTTTATGAAAATGGTTCCTGATTCGGGTGCTTTGATTTATTGCAATGAAGATCCCGAAGTTAAAAAGACGGTTGAATCAGTAAATGGCAAGATGTTGAAACTGCCTTATGGCGTTCCCAAACACAGCGTTTCGAGCGGAAAGACAGTTCTTTCATCTCCTGAAGGAAAATTCCCATTACTGATTTTCGGGCAACACAACCTGATGAATCTCGAAGGTGCCAGGTTGGTTTGTAATCAGTTAAATATAAGTAATTCGGATTTTTACAAAGCAATTTCAACATTTAAGGGAGCTTCAAACCGCCTTGAACTGATTGCTGAAAAAGAAGGATTTAATGCATATCGTGATTTTGCCCATGCTCCATCAAAATTAAAAGCGACCATTCAGGCTGTAAAAGAACAATTTCCCGATCGCAAACTGGTTGCCTGTTTCGAATTGCATACGTTTAGCAGTTTGAATAAGGATTTCCTGAATCAATATGCAGACACTATGGAAAAAGCGGACGAGGCAGTTGTGTTTTTTTCGCCTCATGCCCTGGAATTAAAAAAACTTCCGATGCTTTCTCCTGAGGTTATTAAACAATCATTTGGAAAAGAAGGATTGATCGTTTTTTCAGATTCAAATCAATTCCAGCAATACCTTCGGAATGAAAAATGGGAGAATGCAAACCTTCTCCTCATGAGTTCCGGAAATTTTGATGGAATGCAGGTAAGGGAATTTGCCGGAAAATTGGGCGGCAGATTATAACAAAAAAAAGCTGGAAAGTACTGCCTGATTATATTTGTGGCTCCTTTTCGAATGGGAAGAGCCTTGGATAAACAGGTTTTTTTACTTATTATCTTCCCATAATTTAAGCATACTAACTGTTGTACTATCCGGAATAGCGATTTTCGTAGTGAATTTCAATGTACGGGTATTTTCGGGCCAGAGAATGACCGGCATAATGTCGCCGCCGAAATCACCGTTGGTTTGAGCAAATGTTTCGCCATCATCCATCACACCGGACATGCTGAACATAAATGGCCCTTTTCCCTTGTAACGATAAAGACGTACCTTCGTCAGATCATCAAATTCCATTGTTATTTCACCGCATAAGGTGCCATTTTCTATAAAAAGCCTTTTCCTGATTTTCTTAGCCTGCGGATAATCTCCTTCCAGCTTTTCGCCATTAAGCCAGATGTTTTTTAATTCATTGTAATCAGCCGTTAATTCACCGGCCGAATCAACCATACTGGAAAAAATATTTACATATTTAATAGTCAACCGGCCTGAGTTTTCGCGTGTAACCTGAAAAACATACTCTTTTCGCTCGCAGGTCAGGCATCCGGCAAGGGAAACCGCGATAATTACAGGAACAAGGAAACGAATCAGTTTTTTAACCACAGGCATACTTTTTTCATAATAGGTGTCAAAAGTAAAAAAAAAATATGTTTTTTTTATGGAAATCCATCCGGGTAAGCATCTATAGGTTGTATACTTAAAATTGAAAGTACAAGGTTGGATACTTATAACTTACAAACTTAAGTTTATCATGCAGAAAGTGCATGATCGCCTGCTCATCTGCCCCTGATAGGCAATAGTAAAAAACAATGAATGACATGATTTTTATCCTGAATCGAAAAAAAAGAACGGAACTCTGAAAAAAAATTTACTTTTGCATCCTCAGAAAAAGTGAAAATCTTATTTTATTCACTAATTTTGAGGCCTCTGTTGAATGATAGGAAAAATACCCCTGGAAAAATAAAAAAAAATACCAGGGTGTTACCTGAAGTGCATTTAACTAAATATATTGCTGAGTTTAAAAATTGATTAACAGGATTTCGGACATTAAGAAAAAAAGAGTGTATGGCTTTTGACAAGGTATGGTTTTCAAGATTTATGAAGTACTTCGGATACCTGATGGCAGCTATTTATGTCGGATTAGGCATAACGCTGTTAACATCTGATATCTTTCATGGTATACCGCCCGCGTTAAAATTTTCGTTCTCCCTGTTTTTTATAGCTTATGGATTATTCAGGCTTGTAAAACTGATCACAAAGCAAACTCAATCTAATGATTAAACCAGTAATATGATGAAACGGTTAATTTTGCATCCATCCTTTATGGCCTTTGCGATGCTCGTTCTGATAGTTGCATCTTGCCGTAATCCAATGGGAGTTCAGCCTCTGGATGAAACTCCCACCCGTGGTAAGATCAGCATCAGCGTTGACGAATCATTCCAGTTGCTGTACGACACTCAGCTCTATACGTTCGAGTCGTTATATGTAAATGCAAAAATAAAGGCCTTTTATAAGCCTGAAGCAGATGTATTGGCTGATTTTATGAATGATAGCGTGCGCACTATCGTTCTGACCCGCGACCTGACCAAGGCGGAAAAAGATTATCTCTTTACTCAGAAGTTTGTTGCACGCACCACCAAAGTAGCCTATGATGCCCTGGCACTGATCGTTAACAAAGGAAATCCGGATACGATAATCCTGGATTCTCAGTTTGCAGATATTTTCCGAGGCAAAATAAGCAGTTGGAAACAGATTAATCCAAAATCGCCAGATAAGCCGATAAATGTTGTTTTTGATAACAATAAATCAGGCAATGTCCGTTATTTCCGCGAAAAATTCGGTTTAACCGGCAATTTCCCGTCCAATTGCTTTGCTGTAAATAACAACGAAGAAGTAATTAAATATGTACAAAATAATCCAAGTGCCCTGGGAATCGTTAGCGTTAACTGGATAAGTGATACCCAGGACAGTGTTTCGGAAAAATTCCTCGAAGCCGTTCGTGTTGTAGGGGTTGGAACAAATACAGATAATTACAGTAAACCTTACCAGGGATACATTGCCGAACGATCTTATCCGTTTTGCAGGGATGTTTACATGATAAGCAGAGAAACTTTTTCAGGACTTGGCACGGGTTTTGTTTCATTTGTAGCCGGGGACCAGGGACAAAGAATTATTTTAAAATCAGGACTTGTACCTGCAACCATGCCAATCAGGCTTATTGAAATAAAGAAAGATTAATCAATAATTATACAGGAGGAAACAAAATGTTACAGATCTCAAAAACTATTAGAAAGACCTTAATCGGAATTATCCTGCTGACCAGCGGAAGTGTTGTATCCGGACAGGATTTGAATTCGGCTATCCAGATGACCTACCAGGAACAATTTGAAGCTGCCGACGAGGCATTCAATGCTTTGAGTAAAAACGAACCGAATAATGGTAAGATTTTTTATTACAGCGGTGAAAACCAATTAGCCTCCTATTTTATTGATCCTACGAATATTCCATTCGAAGCTATTGCAAAAAAAGCAGTTGAAAGGTATAAAAAAGGTATTGCCGCCAATCCGGATGAGCCACTTAATTATATCGGGTTAGGTAAAATAGCACTTATACAGAATAACAAGGCTGTTGCTGATGAGAATTTCGCAAAGGCAATTTCCTACATTCCTGTATCACGCAGATCGAAAACAAAACTGACAAAACCTGAACAGGCAACTATTCTGGTTCAGAATGCCGAAGCATATGTACAGATAGGCAGTAAAGATTCCGCTACGGTTTTCAGTTTGCTTCGGAGAGCGGAAGCGATTGATTACAAGAATCCCGAAATTTACCTCGTACGTGGTGATTACTGGTTCTACACCCTGAATAATGGCAGCCTTGCTGCTATGAACTATAAAAGATCGCAGGATTTTTCGCCTAATTCGACAAGAGCCCGTGTTCGCCTCGGACAATTGTACACACGCATCAAAAGTTACCAGGATGCTCTTTCCTACTACCAGGATGCACTTACCATCGACCCATCTTTCGCACCTGCATACCTCGAAATGGGATTTCTTTACGCCAAGATGAATCAACAGGATGAGTCGAAAGCGAATTTTAAAAAATATCTGGATCTAAGCAGCAGTAACATTGCAGCCAAGCGCAGGTATGCCAATATGCTTATTCAAACCGAAGATTACCAGGGAGCTATCGTCCAGATCAAGCAAATCCTGGAAATTGACTCAGTAACCTATAACGACCTGAACCGGGCACTTGCGTATTCTTATTTCGAACAACAGGATTATACCAATGCTAAATTTTATATCAGTAAATTTATGCGGAAAGCAGCTCCTGAGAAGATAACTCCAACTGATTACACATACTTTGGCCGTATTTTGTTAAAAAATGACCAGGATTCATTGGGTATTCTCAACCTCACTAAAGCATATGATATGGATACTACCAACCTGGATCTGCTGAATGAAATTGCCGGACTTTACATTAAATCGAAGAAACATCAGGAGGCCGGCGATATGTACAAACTGAAAATCCAGCGTTCAACCAGTGGCGGTGTAAACGATTACTATAAAATGGGACGTGCCTATTATGATGCTAAAAACTGGGTAGAGGCTGATTCAGCATTTGCCAATGTCTGCAGGCTGGCTATCGATTTTGAACCGGGTTTCCTTTTCAGGGCCAGGGTTTACTCCAACCTCGACCCTGCAACAAAGGACGGACTTGCTAAACCGTTTTATGAAAAACTGGTAGAAAAAGCAAGCGCTGACTCTGTAAAATATTCAAGGGATATTCTCGAAGCCTATAATTACCTCGGTTACTACTACCTGGTGAATAAAAAATACTGCGAATCACTCGAATACTGGGATAAAATACTTGGCATAGAGCCAACCAACGAAAATGCCAACAGCGCTATAAAAGATCTGAAAACCCGTTGTCCGGAATTTAAATCCCTTTATCAGAAACAATAATTTCGCATTAAACTGATTATCAAAAAAAGTACATTGATTTGAATGCCTGTATTTAAATTTTAATGTACTTTTTTTAATAAAAAGTGGCTTACATTTCTTAATTTTTTTTTAAATAGTAAAATCTTTTATCTTTGCGCCTAGATTACAACAAAATTCATTAGAAACAATCAACAAAAACTAATCTTAAATCTAATTTACAATGAGCAAAAACGGTCAATCGTTGAAAGAAACTTTACGTTCAGCTTTCGCAACTGGAGCAATTCTGATTGCTTTGGCAATCTCATTCCTGATATACATCTATGTATTAGGAAATCCTGTTAACTTCGAAGGAGGCAACCCCGCAGGTCACCCGATTCCGGGCAATTACCTGGCAATGATTTACAAAGGAGGTTACATCGTGCCTATCCTTATTACTTGTGTACTTGTGGTACTTATTTTCGCTATCGAAAGAGCACTAACCCTAAGTAAAGCTAAAGGCACAGGTTCACCAAATGTGTTCGTGGCAACCTTGCAGAATTATCTGAAAAACAACCAAATTGATCAGGCTATTGCTGCTTGTGATAAACAAAAAGGCTCAATTGGGAATGTTATGAGGGCTGGTTTAGTTAAGTACAAAGAACTTGAACACGATACACATTTAGATAAAGACCAGAAACTTCTATCCTTACAGAAAGAGTTTGAAGAAGCTACAGCACTTGAACTTCCAATGTTGTCGCGTAACCTGGTAATTATTTCAACTCTGGCTTCCATTTCGGTACTTATCGGACTGATCGGTACTGTATTGGGTATGATCCGTGCTTTTGCCGCACTCGCTCAAGCAGGCGCCCCTGATGCACTTGCACTTGCAACCGGTATTTCGGAAGCACTTATCAATACAGCATTTGGTATCACAGGTTCAACCATTGCTATCATTTTCTACAACTATTTCACAACGAAAATCGATGCAATGACTTACAAAATTGACGAAGCCGGTTTCAGTCTTACCCAGACTTTTGCAGCTCAATCAAAAACAGCTCAAACAAAGTAAGATTGCACCTGATATCAAGTGCAATATGGCGCAATGCGCACGGTTTTATAACTACAAAATAAGATATCATGCCAAAAATTAAGCCACCGGTAAGAACTCCGCATATAGACATGACACCTATGGTGGATTTATTTGCCCTTTTGCTTACCTTCTTCATGCTTACAACTTCGTTCCGTCCTCAGGAGGCTGCTATCATTGATACTCCCTCTTCAATCAGCGAAAAAGTTGCTCCTGACAAAAATGTCATTACCATACTTGTTGGTAAGGATAACCTGGTTTTCCTGAATTTTGACAATGGAATGGATACATCCGTACTAATCCGATCAGAAGTTTTGAAAAAAATCGGTGAACAAAAAAGTCTGAAATTTTCGGATAAGGAGTTAAAAACATTCTCTACATGGTCATCATTTGGAATGCCAATTGGAAAAATGAGAGCCTGGCTTAACACACCTGATTCGAAAGACCGCGAAATATATCAGACCGGTATACCAATGGATTCGGCTGACAATCAGTTGAATCTCTGGGTTCGCCTGATACGGCTTCAAAATCCGGATATGGTTGTTGCCATCAAAGGCGATGGCGATGCTGATTTCAAAACGGTAAAGCATGTAATGGATATTCTTCAGGAAAACCAGGTTAATAAGTTTAACCTGACTACGAGTCTCCTTAAGGTAGAAGCAAAACTGGAAGAATAAAACCTAAAATGTCGAAAATTTAAAGAAATCATAATATGGCTGAAATTATTCAAGAAGAAGGCAAAAAAAAAGGCGGGAAAAAGAAAGCTAAAAAATCTTCAACCCGAATAGATATGACCCCAATGGTCGATCTGATGTGTTTGCTTATCACTTTTTTTATGCTTACCACAGCTTTCGCTAAGCCTAAAGCTATGGAAATTACAATGCCTGAAAAGGATGACGCTCCGGATAAAAAAGAAGCTCCTAAAATTGAAGCTGACCGTACCATCAATATCCTCATTTCGGGCAACGACAAGGTATATTATTACTTTGGTGTTGCGGATCCTAAAAAACCTCTTCCTCAGTTAATAAAAACAGATTATAGCAAAGACGGTATCCGGAAAGTGTTACTTCAACGGAATAAAACAGTTTTTAAAGCTGTCGCGGAACTCAAGGATAAGGTTATCACCGGGGAATTGGTAATGGCCGATTCGGCACTTAACCGACAAATTAAAGAACTGAAGAAATCTGACAAAAAGGCTCCTATCGTCCTGATAAAGGCTGATGAAAATGCTAAGTACAAGAACCTAGTTGACATAATTGATGAAATGGCCATCACAACTGTTGCCAATTATGCAGTTGTTGATATTACAGATACTGAAAAGCAGATGATCGCTGGAACGGCACCTGCTACTCCGGCTGTTAAATAAATTTATTCGTGTTGACAAAAGTTATTGTTCAAATTTAACGCTAAACAAAAAATGACAAAGCAAAAAGTTTATACCGCTCCAATGGACGAAATCGTCTTTGAGCACAGGAATAAAGCTTATGGAGCATACATTTTGCGTGGTTTGTATCCGAAAAATCTTACCAGGGCTGTAATACTGGGTATTTTAATTACCCTTGCAGGCTTGGCATATCCATTGGTATCAAGTTATTATGCGCAGAAAAGGTCGAAATATATCGAGAAAGCAGCAAGTGCTGAATTTCTAGATATGGATAAACCTAAAGAAGAAGCTCCTCCTCCCCCTCCCCCTCCTCCTCCACCTCCTGCCGAACTTGAGCAAAAAGTAAAATTTGTTGCTCCGGTAGTTACTACAGAGGAAGTTGTTGAAGATGCCGACATCTTTAACCAGGATGACCTGGCAAAAACCACTACCAACGAAGCCGTTGCTATTGAAGAAGTTAAAATTGAAACGAAAGTGGAAGTTATAGAAGTTCCTGAAGAAAAAAAGGAAGTTTTCACAATAGTTGAAGAAATGCCTTCTTTCCCCGGCGGAGATGCCGAACGTCAGAAATTTCTTGGATCGAATATCGTTTATCCTCAGCAGGCAACAGAAAATGGTATACAGGGAACTGTTTATGTATCCTTTGTTGTTGACTCGAAAGGAAACATTACAGATGCAAAAATTCTCCGCGGTATCGGTGGCGGATGCGATGAAGAAGCGTTACGTGTTGTAAAAATGATGCCAAAATGGCATCCCGGTAAACAAAACGGAAAACAGGTTCGCGTTCTTTTCAATATGCCAATCTACTTTAAACTTCAGGGTTAACAGGAAGTTTTATCAAGCTATAAAACGCCATCAGGTTAAAACCGGATGGCGTTTTTTTTATTCATAAAAATATAATTAAAAACAGTTTCAATTATAATCTTTTCAAAGAAGGCATAACTAATTGAATTCTCTACAATAAAGCAGAAAGTGCGTGCTGAAATTTATTATTTTTGCTAAAGGTAAGAAGATAATTACCTTTATTACAGATACTTCCTTTTCCTATATATATAACAGGAGACAGGATATAAAACCAGAATTTATGAAAATTACAACTGCACATTTCGGATATCTGCCTGATAAAAGGGAAGTATTACTTTACACACTAACCAACGAAAATGGGGTTATATTAAAAATCACAAATTACGGAGGCACAATAATTTCTCTTGAAATTCCTGATAAAGAAGGTGTTAAAGCAGATGTAGTTTCAGGCCTGCCGGGCTGGGATGAGTGGATTAAAAATCCACCCTATTTCAATTGTATTGTAGGTCGCACATGCAACCGGATCGGAGGAGCCCGATTCAGTATCGATGGCGTGGAGTACAAGGTTTCGGAAAACCAGTCCGGATTCCAACTCCATGGAGGACACGAAGGTTTTCATCAGAAACTTTGGAAAGTAAAACCGTTTGAATCCAATGAAAATATTGGCATGGAACTCGAATATGTGAGTGTTGACGGTGAAGAAGGCTTTCCGGGGACACTTAAAGTAAAAGCGGTTTACACTCTTAATAATGCGAATGAAATCAGCCTTGAGTTATACGCAGAAACAGACAAAGCTACGCCTGTAAATTTCACTAATCACGGATATTTCAATCTGAAAGGTGAAGGATCCGGAGATATTCTGGCGCATCAGCTACAGATTTTTGCTGATAAATACACAATAACAGACAGCAACAGCATACCAACAGGAGAAATTGTTCCCGTTAAAGGAACTCCATTTGATTTTACAGAGCCACACACTATCGGTGAACGTATAAAGCAGCTCAAAAACGGGTACGACGATAATTTTGTCCTGCGAAATCAAACCGGCGATCTGGTGCTTGCAGCCAGGGTATCTGAGCCTGAATCAGGGAGGATACTTGAAATATTAACAACCGAACCCGGTATTCAACTCTACACCTCGAATTGGTTCGATGGAACAACGCACGGAAAATGCGGAAAACCGCATACAATTCACAGCGCCTTTTGCCTTGAAACCCAACATTACCCCGATTCGATGAATCATCCTGAATTTCCGGATGTTATACTACGCCCGGGTGAGCAGTTTTACACAAAAACGGTTTGGAAATTTTCGAACAGGTAGTCATCGCTTTAATCGTCTAAGTTATTGAACTTTAAATACATACATATAAAACTCATGAGTGACCGCGGGAAATTCTTCGTACTTCCGATTTAAATTTACATAATTCACAAAACCAATACCAAAATAAGCCACTATATCGTAAGTTTGTATTTGCAAAATAGCACTCAAACGGAATTAACCAAAGTTAATAAATGTAAAACCGAAGACTATGCAAGATCCCAATAATTCCATTCCAGCCGAGGTCCCTGCCGAAATGCCTCAACTTACAACAAGGTCTGTAGCTTACCTGTATAAAGCTGCCAAATGGAGTAAGTTTCTTGCCATACTCGGATTTATCCTTGCCGGACTCATGATAGCAGCAGGTATATTAATGAGCCTCGTTATGAATTTAGTAACAGATGAAGTGATTCCCCTCAATATTCCTTTCTCACCGCAAATTCTGTCAATCGTTTACATTGCTATTGCATGTATTTACCTGATACCGGTTATCTTTCTGAATTCGTTTTCGAATAACGTTATAAAAGCGGTGAAGCGTTCAAGTACTGTAAATATGACCACTTCACTCAGGAATCTTAAAAATCTGTTTGTTTTTATCGGGGTTTCAACAATCGCGATCATTGCATTGTATACAATAGCCCTCATCGTAATAGGAACAGCTGCACTTTTTAGTTTTTAACCAAGTCTAAGTAATCACGCTTTAGATTTTTATTCCTGTTGGATCAGGAAAGGAAACTTACAGCTGGAAATCACTTAAAATTCTGATATTCAATTTAGTTGCCAACCTACAAGCAGTTTAACGGTATAAAAAGATCAAGGAGAGATCTCTTTAGTTTCCGACAAATAAAAATAAATTTCGCTCCCCGGAAAGCCACATTTCCCGGGGAGTTGTTATTTGTATAAACGAACAAATTATTTTTGCACACTGAAAAGTCGACAAGCAATTGAATTTATATAAAAATGCTAATCCTTTATGAGATTGAATTCCAGTGAGTTTAAATTAACAATCATCCCATTTTTATGTCTTTTTCTTGCTTCCGGGTATTGCTATGGACAGGAAACACAGGCAATGCCTGATACTTCAATCAGCAAACAAATAACACTTGAACAATTGGTGGTTACAGCCGACCGCACTCCAGTGTTATTCGAACAGTTGAAACGGAGCATACAGGTAATTACTAAAAAGGAAATTGACAGAATGCCCGTGCGTAACGTAGCCGAACTTATAAGTTATGCATTGAATACAGATGTCAGAAGCCGCGGAGCATACGGTATGCAGGCCGATATAAGTATCAGGGGCGGCTCATTTGACCAAACACTTGTATTGCTGAACGGAATGAACATCAGCGATCCGCAGACCGGTCATCATAACATGGATATTCCGGTCAGCCTGTCGGGGATAAACCGCATTGAAATTCTGAAAGGCCCGGGAGCCCGTGTCTTCGGGTCAAATGCCTTTAATGGGGTGATCAATATTATTACCAACGAAAAAACAGACGACCAGCTCTCGGTATCAGCTATGGGCGGTGAATACAGTTTGTATAGCATATCCGCATCCTCAGCTTTTCATCTGGGCAACACAACTCACAATGTTCAGGTCAGCAAATCCGGATCTGAGGGCTTTACAAAAAATACAGATTTCAAGGCATTGAATTTATTTTACAGCGGAAGTGCCGGTAAATCCCAAAACCTTGAATACCAGGCTGCATATATGAAAAAGGCTTTCGGGGCCAACAGTTTTTACACGCCTAAATACCCGGACCAGTTTGAGATTACCAATACATATTTCGCTTCGGCCCGGTATAAAACCAATTATAAAGGCTTAGCACCTGCCATTTATTTTCGCAGGCATTACGATGAATTCCGGTTATTCCGTAATGTAGCACCAGCCTGGTATAAATCGCATAATTACCATTATACGGATGTGATAGGTTCCAATGCCAATCTCTGGAACAGCACAGGTGCACGTGGCCGGATATCGGTTGGGTATGATTTGCGTCACGAACTGATCCGCAGCAATAAACTGGGGGATTCACTTTCGCAACCGATACCTGTTAGAGGCGAAAAAGGAGTATATTATTCCATGGGCAAAGCCCGGACTTCTGCCGGGTTATTCGTTGAGGAATCATTGAATTTCGATAAATTCTCCGTTTCAACGGGTATGCTTGTCAGCTTCCTGAGCGCTCTTCCGGGTAAGGTTACCGTTTACCCTGGCATTGATGCAGCTTACCAGGTTGGAAAACGATTCAGAATATATGGAAATGCAAACCGAACCCTTCGGCTTCCAACCTTCACCGATTTATATTACAACGATAATACAAGCAAAGGCGATCCAAATCTTAAACCTGAGGAAGCAATCATGCTCGAGGCAGGAATTAAATTCAATAAACCGGGCATTGTTGCCCATGCAGCCGTTTTTAAACGATTTGGCCGTAACATGATTGATTGGGTCAAGCTTCAAAACCAGGATCCCTGGCAGGCGATGAACCTGACTAGTGTAAATGTTTCCGGATTTGAAACCAGTGTGACCCTGAATGTGGAAGAAATCACAATCAGCAACCCTTTTCTGAAAAGTATTACTTTCGGGTATGCATATCTGAGCGCAAACAAATCGAGTGATGAATTCATGTCGCGCTATGTGCTTGATATACTTCGCCATAAAGCCGATTTACTGGTTTACCACAGGGTATGGCATAATTTTTCAGCTTCCTGGGCCATAAGCCTTCAGGATAGAGATGGCGGTTATATTAAGTATGTAAACCTTGTTCCTGAAACCAGGGAAACTCCTTACAAAGCTTTTGTTTTACTGGATTTAAATCTGAATTACAAATATAAAAACTGGATGATATTTACGGAAGCAACCAACCTGTTTGATAATGTGTATGTTGATTATGGCAATGTGCCACAGGCAGGAAGATGGATAAGGATGGGAGTTACCTATAAAACCAGGCTGAAAACCGGAAAACCAGGTAACAAAGAAATTTAATTATTTAACCCGGAACTAAATTGTAAATGAGGGCATTACGCGACGATTAATCAAGCTTGTTCTTTGATTCTTCCTGAACAATGCAGTATGCTTTATCGTAAGCTCCAAGTACAAAGCCCCAAGTTCCAGGAACCAAGAATCAAGAACCAAGACTTTGCACCTTGCACTAAGAACCAAGCACTATGCACAATGCACCAATATTAACAATTTACTCTTACATTTCTCAACCACAAGCAGTTTTAAACGCATCAACCTACCAAAGTTTCGGATAATTTCCTTACGTTTGTATGGTTAAAAAGTAACCGATAAAACAATTATAACACATTCATACTATGGCAGATAAAGCTATTGACCCAAAAATTCTGGTAAGAGCACAAGCATGGCTTGGAGATGAAAATATCGATGCCGATACCAAAGCACGTATCCAAAGGATGATCGAAAGCGATCCCGCCGAACTGGCCGAAAGTTTCTATTGCGACCTCGAATTCGGTACCGGCGGCTTGCGAGGCATCATGGGCGTCGGAACCAACCGCATGAACAAATACACGGTTGGAATGGCCACCCAGGGCCTTGCCAATTATCTGAAAAAGGTATTTGCTAATGACAATGAAATAAGGCTAGCCATAGCCTACGACTGCCGTAACAACAGCAGTTATTTTTCAAATATAGTTGCTGATGTATTATCGGCTAACGGCATAACTGTTTACCTTTTCAAGGAACTGCGACCAACGCCGGAGCTTTCGTTTGCTGTACGTTACCTGCATTGCCACAGCGGCATTATGGTTACCGCCTCGCATAACCCGAAAGAATATAACGGGTACAAAGTGTACTGGAACGACGGAGCTCAGCTTGTTCCTCCGCATGATAAAAATGTGATCGCAGAGGTTCAGAAGATTGCTTCGATAGGAGAAGTAAAATTTGTCGGCGATCCTATGAAGATAAATATGCTTGACGAAACTATGGATGACGAATTCCTGAGCGTTTCCAAAAGCTACAGCCTTGCCCCTGAGGTTATTATACCTCAGAAAAACATGAAAATCGTTTACACCCCACTTCATGGAACAGGGATTACGCTCATGCCAAAATCTTTGCGGAATTATGGCTTTGAGAATCTCGTGGTTGTTAAAGAGCAGGCTATTACGGATGGCAATTTCCCGACAGTGGTATCACCCAACCCGGAAGAAAAAGCGGCTATGAAAATGGCTCTTGACCTGGCCCGGGAAATAAACGCTGACCTTGTTTTAGCTACAGACCCCGATGCTGATCGTATTGGAGTTGGTGTAAAAGACCTGGATGGAAATTATATTTTGCTAAACGGAAATCAAACTGCAGCTCTTCTCACCTATTACCTTATCAAACAATGGGAGGCCAAAGGTAAACTCACGGGCAACGAATACATCGTTAAAACCATTGTTACATCCGAACTTATGGGTGATATTGCACGGAACGCAGGAGTTGAATACTTTGATGTGCTTACCGGTTTTAAATGGATTGCTGAAGTAATACGAAACCAGGAAGGAAAGAAAACCTTTATAGGAGGTGGTGAAGAGAGCTATGGCTTTATGATCGGTGATTTTGTACGCGACAAGGATGCCATTACATCCTGCGCCATATTTGCCGAATGCGCCGCCTGGGCTGCCAGCAAAGGGAAAAGCCTATACGAATTGCTCCTTGATATATACCTGGAATACGGTTTGTACAAAGAAAACCTGGTAAATGTGGTTAAAAAAGGCATGAGTGGCCAGGCCGAGATCAAAGCCATGATGGAAGAGTACCGTGCCAACCCGCCAAAGGAAATCGCCGGTTCAAAGGTAAAATTGATAAACGATTTCGAACTGAAACAGGCATTGGATATTTCGACAGGAAAAATAACCCCGATCGGACTGCCAAAGAGCGATGTGCTTCAGTTTTTCCTCGAAGACGGAACCAAGATATCCATGCGTCCATCAGGAACCGAGCCTAAAATCAAATTCTACTTCAGTGTCAGGGCAGAACTCAATGCTGTGGCTGATTTCAAAAAGGTAGAAGCAAAACTCGACGGACGCATCGAGGAAATAATAGTAGCCATGGGATTGAGATAAAATAGTCGGAAGTCGGGAATCCTCAGTCCGGAGTCAGAAGTTCTTCCATCTTCCGGCTTCGGACTTCCTACTTATACCTTGGACTTCCGTCTTCCAGCCAATACAAATTACTAACATATCTTTCATTTAACTATTTCAACCACTTATCATGATAATTACCGAACAAATTGAGATACAATCCATTGCCGTGCATAATGTGGGCAATAAGCTGAATGAAGAAGGTATACGATTTTCGAAATCCGAACTACGGACGGACGAAAGCATCAACAACCTGCTGCTGACGTATTTCTTTTCGCCCTTTAAATCGAACGAGTATTACAACCTTTACCACGAATCGGATCTGAAACTGAACGAGGTTTTTTCCTATGTTTCGGATATTTTTGATAACCCGCATACACTTTTTGATCAATCGGTAAACCTGGCCAAACACCTGTACGAGCAATCCGTTCATCCCAAAGTGAAAGGTGGTGAATTGTATGTTGCCTATTTCCGCGATTGCATAGTGGATGGCGAAACTGTGGATGCAGTCGGCCTGTTTAAATCGGAAACAAAGGAAACTTTCCTTAAAGTTTTTCCAAAAAATGATGGATTTGAAATTGAAAGTGAAGCCGGGATCAATATTCATAAGCTGGATAAAGGCTGCCTCATTTTTAACACCGAACGTGAAAAAGGCTACCTGGTATCGGTTGTCGATAACCTGAATAAAGGTGGAGAGGCTCAGTACTGGATCGATCATTTTTTGCATGTAAAACCGCGCAACGACGAATATTACCAAACCAAAAACGTGCTGAGCATGTGTAGGAATTTTGTGGTGGAAAAGTTTCCCGAACAATTTGAAGTCTCCAAAGCCGACCAGGCCGAAATGCTGAATAAATCGGTAAAATTCTTTAAGGAAAATGATAATTTCGATCTCGATGACTTTGCCTCAGAGGTAATGCAGGCGCCGGATATGATCAGCAGCTTTAAATCCTATAAAACGGAATTTGAGGTGGAGCATGATGTAAAACTGAGTGACAACTTCGATATATCAAATACGGCAGTTAAAAAACAATCAAAATTTTTTAAAAGTGTGATCAAACTGGATAAGAACTTTCATATTTATGTGCATGGCGACCAGCAGCAGATTGTAAAAGGTTTCGACCAGCAATCGGGAATGAATTACTACCAGTTGTTTTATAAGGAAGAAAGTTAAATCCATTGAGAACCGCACCACAAAACTATAGTGCTCAATAAGAAAGCATTAACAACGCTATATGAATATAAGACTTACAAACGACTTTTGAAAATATAGCTGTTAGCTGACTTGCTTAAAAGGCAAAGTTTGCTGCCTTTTATTTCGCTGCCTGATCTTGAATTGCTTCATAATTGTCGTCAATATAAGTCATCCTAACTCTTACATGAAATAAAGATTCAACGGTAAAAACGAAATAACTTTGAACAAAAGACAAATAAATTTATTTTAGTTATATGAATCACGACTTATGAAAATAACAAAACTCTATACCGAATTTTTTAATAGTGAAAAGACAGGCGGATTGTTATTGGTCATAGTAACGCTTGTTTCGCTGTTGCTTGCAAACTCGCCCTGGCAATCAGGTTATATCGGTTTCTGGAATTCTGATATAGGAAGTCACAGCCTGACACACTGGATAAACGACGGGCTGATGACCATTTTCTTTTTGCTTATCGGGCTTGAACTGGAAAGGGAAATCTATATTGGAGAGCTTTCGGATATCAAAAATGCATCATTACCAATTTTTGGAGCCTTAGGCGGAATTTTAGTTCCGGCAGGGCTTTTTATGCTTCTTAACTTTGGTACAGAAACACAATCAGGAGCTGGAATTCCAATGGCTACGGATATTGCTTTTGCCATTGGAATTTTATCATTATTGGGAAGCCGTGTGCCGACGTCGTTAAAAATTTTCCTTACAGCATTGGCCGTTATCGACGATTTAGGGGCAATTTTAGTTATAGCGGTATTTTATACTGCTACCATTGTCTGGACAAACCTCCTGATATCGCTGGGGGTTTTCATGGTACTGATTGTTTTAAACCGTCTTAAGATCAAAAACCTCCTTCCTTATATACTCGGAGGAATTGTGATGTGGTATTTTATGCATAGTTCGGGAGTACATGCTACCATTACCGGGGTCTTACTGGCATTTACAATTCCTTTTGGCAAAGGAGAGGAAAAATCAACTTCTCACATATTGCAACATTTTTTACATAAACCTGTGGCGTTTTTCATTTTACCACTCTTTGCAATTGCCAACACATGTATAGTTATTGGTGATGGGTGGCAAAGCGGATTGGGACAAAGCAACAGTCTGGGAATATTGGCAGGCCTTATTTTAGGCAAACCAATGGGCGTACTTATTTTTACTTTTCTTGGAGTTACATTAGGTCTTTGCACACTGCCGTCCGACTTAAAATGGAAAAATATAATCGGTGTTGGATTTTTAGGCGGAATCGGATTTACAATGTCGATTTTTATCACTTTACTTGCCTACGACAACGAAACTATAATCAACAACTCGAAAATCGCTATCCTTCTTGCTTCATCAATTGCAGGACTTATAGGGTTTCTAATACTAAAACAGACCCTTGGTAAAGAAATAATTTCAGAGGAAGAAACCTGAGGAAAATAAATAACTACAGATAACAATAGTTTGCTTATTTGGAAGCAGAATTGCAGTATCGAAAAATCGGAACTCAGATAACCAGGTAAGGAATGAAAACCTACAGAAAAGTAATCGTATATATTGCAATGAGCCTGGATGGATTTATTGCAGGCAAAAATGATGAGCTGAGTTTTTTATCCCTGGTTGAACAAGCTGGGCAGGATTACGGATACGCAGATTTTATTACTACCACCGACACCGTTATTATTGGCAGAAAGACCTATGAAAAAGTGTTATCCATGGGTTACGCCTACCCGCATACCGGCAAAGATGTTTATATAATTACACATACTGAACGCCCTGCCATCGGGACGTTTAAATTTTATACCGGGGATCTGAAAGAACTGGTTACAAAACTTTAGGGCAGTCCGGGAAAGGATATTTATTGCGACGGCGGAGCAGAAGTTGTAACTGAATTGCTTAAACACAAGCTTGTTGATGAATTTATTATTTCAGTTATTCCGGTTCTGCTTGGTGATGGTATCAGACTTTTTAAATACGGCCGGCCTGAACAAACGCTGGAATTAATTTCTGAAAAGAGTTTTGACAAAGGTCTCGTGCAATTGCATTATAAACTTGCTGTCGACTAAGCGATATTTAACCTGTATTTTATTGATCCGGGTGACCGATAATGCAGTGTATCCTCCTGCGTTTACCGTGATTTATGCCTGCTTTATTGACATCCGGATTTGATGCCGTCTTGCAGGAATGTAATCAAAAAAAAAGAGCCACCCTCCCATCCTGGGAAAGCAGCTCTTTTTCAAATTATTTAAATGCTACAAACTCATCCTGAGCAAATTCAACGCACCGCCGGCTTTGAACCAGTCAATCTGCATCTGGTTATAGGTATGATTTACAGAGAATTGATCCGTACTTCCATCCGAATGATGTAAAACGATTACCAGTGGTTTTCCGGGCGTGAATGATTTTAATCCTGTGATATCAAAACGGTCATCTTCGAGGATCAGCTCATAATCTGCTTTATTGGCAAAGGTCAGTGCCAGCATTCCCTGTTTTTTCAGGTTAGTTTCGTGAATCCGGGCAAACGATTTTACCAGTATGGCTCTTACGCCTAAATGCCGGGGCTCCATGGCAGCATGCTCGCGTGAGGATCCTTCACCGTAATTTTCGTCACCGACAACAACGGAACCTAAACCTACAGCTTTATAAGCTCTTGCCGTTGCAGGCACAGCATCGTATTTGCCGGTCAGCAGGTTTTTAATCATGTTGGTTTTCTCACCGAAGTAATTCACAGCCCCGATCAGCATGTTGTTCGAGATATTATCAAGATGTCCGCGGAAACGCAGCCATGGACCGGCCATTGAAATATGGTCAGTGGTACATTTGCCTTTGGCCTTGATAAGCAAGGGCAAACCAAGCAGATCGGCGCCTTTGAATGAATCAAAAGGCTCAAGTAACTGAAGTCTTTCGGAATCAGGTTTTACCACAATATTTATTGCCGATCCGTCAGCTGGTGGTGCCAGGAAGCCTGGATCTTTTACATCAAACCCTAAAACCGGAAGCTCAATACCCTTGGGTTCGTCCAGTTTTACTTTTTCGCCGGCTTCGTTTATCAGGTAATCTGTTAAAGGGTTAAAACAGAGATCGCCGGAAATAGCATATGCGGTTACAATCTCGGGTGACGCCACAAAACTGTGTGTGTTCGGGTTGCCGTCGTTACGCTTGGCAAAATTCCGGTTAAAAGAAGTGATAATCGAATTTTTTCGTTCCGGATCGTCGGTATGGCGTTTCCACTGACCGATACATGGTCCGCAGGCATTAGCCATAACCACGCCTCCCATTTTTTCAAAATCGCTTAATAAACCATCGCGTTCCGTGGTATACCTTATGAGTTCCGAGCCAGGGGTAATAACAAATTCAGCTTTTACTTTCAGATTCTTTGCGTTAGCCTGTCGTGCAACCGAAGCAGCGCGGGTAAGATCTTCGTACGACGAATTGGTGCAGGATCCGATCAAGCCTACTTCGAGCTTTTGCGGATACCCTTTCTCCTTTACAATTTTTACAAATTCCGAAACAGGATAAGCGGCATCAGGAGTAAAAGGTCCGTTCACATAGGGTTCAAGCGTATCAAGATCAATTTCAATAACCTGGTCGAAATACTTTTCGGGCGAAAGATAAACATCTTCGTCGGCACGCAGATCACCCATAATTCCATCTGCCAGTTCGGCAATGGCTTCACGGCCGGTCGCTTTCAGGTAATCACTCATTTTCGCATCATACCCGAAAATGGAAGTGGTAGCACCGATTTCGGCTCCCATATTGCAAATTGTTCCTTTCCCGGTGGCCGAGAGGGAATCGGCTCCGTCGCCGAAATATTCTACAATACATCCTGTTCCGCCTTTAACGGTGAGGATTCCGGCTACTTTCAGGATAATATCTTTTGCCGAAGTCCAGCCACTCAGGCGGCCGGTGAGTCTGACACCGATCAGTTTAGGCATTTTCAGTTCCCAGGCCATTCCTGCCATTACATCCATGGCATCGGCACCGCCAACGCCAATGGCTATCATTCCAAGTCCGCCTGCATTAACGGTATGGGAATCTGTTCCAATCATCATACCACCCGGAAAAGCATAGTTCTCAAGGATTACCTGGTGAATAATTCCCGCGCCCGGTTTCCAGAATCCTATGCCATATTTAGCTGACACTGATTCGAGGAAATCGTACACTTCTTTATTCTGCGAAAGCGCAATGCCTAAATCCGCACTTGCTCCTACAGATGCCTGTATAAGATGATCGCAGTGTACCGTGCTTGGAACAGCCGTGCGGTCGCGTCCTGCGGTCATAAACTGCAGTAAAGCCATTTGGGCCGTAGCATCCTGCATGGCAACCCGGTCGGGGCCAAAATTCACATAGTCCTCTCCCCTGCCGAAAGGTTTTGAAGGCAGCTCGTCCCAAAGGTGACTATAAAGTATTTTTTCGGTAAGCGTAAGCGAATGGTTTACCAAAGTACGCGCTTTTGTAATTTTAGACGGAAGCGTGGAATACACTTTCCTGATGAGATCAATGTCAAATAACATATTGAATGTATTTAAATAGTTTGATGTTTTACACCCACGAAATTACGATGAACTTTTTATTTAAACAAAATCATTTGAATTTGGTTTAATAATATCTGATTACTTTTGCACCGATGCGGAAAGTTGCCCTGAGAATATCGTCATTATTACTATGTGGATTATTGATCTATAATTCGTTGGGGTATTTCTTAGTGCTTTCGGTAATGCGTGTGGCAGTGCGGCATCAAAAATGGGCCCGGCTTTCGACTTTAACTGATCAAAATCTTACGATCTTTATTTTTAATAAAAACAGTCCCGACCCGGAATTAAAGATCGTGAATGAACACGAAATCATAGTTAAAGGCAGGTTGTACGATGTCGTGAGTAAAAATGTGGATGGAAAGCATATAAAGTATACCTGTGCACGTGATCAGCAGGAAGAAACTCTTATTTCGAAAACAAGACAGTTCAATTCGAACGCTCAGCAGATGCCGCTTCGGAATACGGCGCGATTGATGGTTGATAAAATAATTAAAACGGCGATTGCTAACGAAGTAACTGACTCATTTTCAGTGCGAACATCACATCCTTTTAGGAATTTCTGTAAACTGAATTATTCAGACCCAAAAATTCAGATTCCTCTCCTCCCACCAGAATCCTTTTCCATATTTTCATAATATTATTTCGGTGCGTTTATTCTCTCTTAATAAACCATGGGATATTTAATTTTCAACTGTTACGTTTTAACGTAAAAGGTTGTTGTATATATTTTTTAACCAAACCTATGATGAAAAATCTAATTACCTTACTCATACTACTCTGTGCAGCTGCATCTTTCGCCCAGCAGGTTCATGTGATTAGCAAAACGGACCTGCAACCGGTAAGCAACTGCACAATTTACAATGCAGATAAATCAGTCTCCGTTACTACCGATAATAATGGCATTGCTGATCTTTCAAAGTTCAGGACTACCGATATTCTGACTTTCTCGCATGTTTCATTTGTACCCGTTGTGATTGAACGCACATTTTTTACGGCTAAAATAACGGAAGTTCAAATGACCGTGGCTGTTATCAACCTGCAGGAATTTGTTCTGTCGGCAAATAAAGTGGAAGAAAAATACCGCGATCTACCGGTAAGGATCGATATTATTCCTGCGAGGCAAATACAGTTTGGAAATCCTCAGAGCACTGCCGATCTGCTGCAGCAAAACGGAACTGTGTTTGTTCAGCAAAGCCAGCTGGGAGGCGGCAGCCCGGTTTTACGGGGAATGGAAACCAACCGGGTATTAATGGTAGTGGATGGCGTTCGGATGAACAATGCCATATACCGCGCTGGTCACCTGCAGAATGTAATTACCATTGATCCAAATATACTAAGCCGCGTTGAGGTTTTACACGGCCCTGGATCAGTAATTTACGGAAGTGATGCTATGGGAGGCGTTATGCACTTTTATACACGAAACCCTGTGTTGTCGACAAATGACAAAGTATTTACCGCAGCTAACGCTATGGTCCGGTATTCGTCGGCTGCCAACGAATTTACACAGAGTTTTAATTTTAATATCGGAGGCAAGAAAATAGCGGCATTTTTTGGCGGAAGTCATAAAAATATAGGCGATCTGCGCGAAGGAAGCAACCGTAACACCAAATACGGAGACTGGGGAAAAAGCCTTTATTATGCTGATCGGATTGACGGGCAAGATGTAACGGTTGCCAATGACAAGCCATTGGTACAGAAAAACTCCGGCTACAAACAATATGATCTTTTCAGCAAGATACTGTTTAAACCCACGGAGCACTATGCGATGACACTGAACATGCAGTTTTCAAATTCGGGCAATGTTCCGCGTTATGATCGACTGACTGAAATGTCGGGAGTTAATCTGAAGTATGCCGAATGGTATTATGGGCCTCAGACCCGCGGATTGATCTCGTTAAAAAACGAATGGTCGAAAGCAACTAAACTTTATGATAATGCACAGCTTACGGCTGCTTACCAATATATCAGCGAGGACAGGATCAGCCGGGGCTTCGGGAAAACAAAGAGAAAACACCAGGAAGAAACCGTAAATATCGTTTCGCTGAATGCTGATTTCATGAAGAAAATTTTCAATAACAGCGAACTGCGCTATGGTGTTGAAGGTGTTATGAACCTGGTCAATTCCAAAGCCTATAACCAGAATATCACAACCGGAGCAATTACACAGGATGCTGCAACCCGCTATCCCGATGGTGGCGACAATATGAAAAATCTTGCTGCCTATGCCTCCAATAACTGGGAAATCAGCAAGAAACTGATTTTCTCACAGGGAATTCGATTCAATTATGTTTCACTTGAAGCTAAATACACCCAGACTATGATGGACCTGATCAAATTCCCGTTTAATGCAACCATGAAACAGGATAATACGGCTGTAAACGGAAGCCTCGGAATGGTTTTTATGCCCGGCAACGGATGGCGCTTTGCTACAAACCTGTCAACCGGTTTCAGGGCGCCCAATATTGATGATTTGTCTAAATTGAACGATTCGAACAGCACCGATCGGGTTATTATTGTTCCAAATCCAGGATTAAAACCTGAAAATGCATACAATGCCGAAATTACGTTGGGGAAAACTTTTGGTGAAGATTTACAGGTAGAAGTTACTGGTTTTTATACGCTGCTTACCAATGCTTTTGTTACCAGGCCTTTCCTGTATTCCGGTCAGGATTCTCTTATTTTTGATGGAAAACTCTCAGCCGTACAGGCGATGCAGAACGTAGATCAAGCCTTTATTTACGGGTTTGAAGCCAATGTGCTTGCCCAACTCACTAAATCTCTTTCATTACGCAGCAGCCTTACTTATACTTACGGGCATGTGAAAGTAGAAGATACACCGCTCGATCATATTCCGCCCATGTTTGGAATAACATCCTTAAAACTGGACCTGAGCAAGTTTTCAGGGGAGTTATTTGTACGTTACAATGCCTGGAAGCATATTAAAGACTATAGTCCCAGCGGCGAGGACAATGAAGCTTATGCCACTGCTGATGGCATGCCGTCGTGGTATACGCTGAATCTTAGGGCAGGCTATCATTTTAACAAGACTTTAAGCCTGCAGGCGGGTATTGAGAATATTCTCGATGTCCATTACCGGAATTTCGCCAGCGGTATCAGTGCACCAGGGAGAAATGTGTTTGTAACGCTCAGAGCTAATTTATAAACAACTAATAGAGAGAGAGGAAAAAAATAGCAGCCGGAACTTCAAATTACCGGCTGCTATTTGTTCCAGTGTCAGACACCCTGCGGGCGTGCAGACACTATTCACTTTTCATTTTTCACTCCCATAGCTATCGGGATCATTTTTCACTTTTCATTTTTCACTTTTCACTTTTCACTTTACTCCTTGCCTCCTCTTTCTCCCGTAAACTGATCTTCCTTATTTTTAAATAACACATTAAAAGTAGTCAGGCTACCGTAAATCCGGGTGATATATTGTTCTAAATCAACCTTTTCCTCATCTGTAAGATTGCTGCCGTTGATCCGTTGTTCCATTACACGCACCCTGTCGCGGACCATTACAATTTTATGGAAGAATGTTTCTATCGGCACCTCTTTCTCTTTCAATGTCTTGTCGCCGGGGAAAAGCACCATTTTACCACCGGTCCATTTCTGACCCAGCGGCACAGTCTCCTGTATATCGCTGAAGCGGCGAAGCACACGGGTCAGGCTTTTTTCAATTTTCTCGTAGGTGGCCAGGTCAGAGGGAGTTTCCAGGGCCTCAATCACTTCAAGTCCATCATAATCGCGCATAATCTGTCGTACTCCGTGCTCAATGAAACCAATTTCATAGGCATCGGAACGAATCTGAACCACAACTCCTTTGCCAAACTGGGGGTGTTTTATACGGGAACCCACTCCCAAAATCATTTCGGACATAAATGTTTCATTTATAAAGTTACTACTGCAAATGTAGGATTTCTTGCTTTAGGGTAGAAGCGGGATGAAAGTTTTTGTTTAAATCAATAGAGGGGAAATGGTCATACAATGGTCAAACGATGGTCATACAATGGTCATACAATGGGCATACAATGGTCATACAGTTGTTATAGGATGCTTAGTGGCTCTTAGTTGGCTTAGTGTCTCAGTGGTTCAGGAGTTTAAAGTTTAACCGTTCAAGGGGGGTATTCGTAAATCGTCATTCGTCATTCGTAAATTAAATATCATTCAATGGTGAGATATTTGTTTCAGAGTTTATATCCATTTTGCATTTTGAACTTTGAGTCTGCTCCGAAAAGTCTTTTACCCCTAAATCCCCTAAAGGGGACTTAGTCCAATTTATTGGTTTTCAACGCATTCCCCTTTAGGGGTCAGGGGTAAAAAAGTTGAAAATCAATAAATTGTGACTTTT